>JBFWKK010000024.1:0-36435 GCA_050252715.1 Sphaerochaeta sp.
AAACATTATAAACTCCGCTCTGTCACCGACGGCCTTACCGGTCTTTTGAACAAACGGGAATTTCTTGTTCGATTGCAGCAGGAGATACGGGAAAAACAGATTTTTGCGCTTGCCTTGCTCGACATTGACAATTTTAAACTGCTTAATGACACGCATGGTCATCTCAATGGGGATAAGGCGTTGCTTACCCTGGTGTCAACCCTCAAGGAGAACCTCCGTCGCGATGACCTGGTTGGAAGATTTGGAGGAGATGAGTTTGTCATTTTCCTGAGAGGTTGCAAAGAGTGTGAGACCTGTAAGCGCATTTTCTCTGCCATATCGGAAACAACTGTCCCGCTGCAAGAAGATTCCACCAAGATTGGGGTGAGCATGGGAGTGTCTTTCTATCCCAAGGATGGTAGTAGCAGCGAGGAGCTGCTGGAGATGGCCGATAGTCGATTGTATCGTGCCAAATCCATGGGGAAGGGGCGACTCTCCTGCAGTGACTAGACAAGAAAGCCGGACTACATACGAGTAATCCGGCTTGTTCAGAAGACTGATTTCTACCTGCTCTGTTCCAATGCGAGGGTGACCGTGGTAAGGTCACACACCTCGGTGGGACCGTAATACTGTACGGCTCCTGGATAGGTGTAGCTGGTCTGGCGTGCCCATGAATCACGATGCTCTGCAAAGTATTGGAACGGCTTGCCTTCAAGCTCAACCAAGGCCTTCTTGATGACAGGTTTGTCCTGTCCGTGGCGAACTTCCATGTTCATCATCATGGTGATGGGTATTCCACCAGCTTTCCACTCATCGGCCGGGAGCGCAAGGTTGGTCACCGATGAGAGATACCCGCTCAGGCCGCTGGCGATCAGCATATAGGCATTGTAGCCGAGGCTGTAGCAGTAGTCTGCATCAAAGTTGGTCGGGAATGCACAGCGCCCTTCATAGCCGAAGAAGTGGGTCATGGAGCTGAACTTGCCCTTGTATGCACCCTCTCTCTTCATAGCCTCGAGCTTCTCCTGCACCATCTGGGCAAGCAGCTTGTCTGTTTCAATTCTGGATACTTGGACATTCCCGTGTGGGTCACGGTCCATCAACAGCTGTCTCTGGATCTCCTGTGGGAGAATCGTGAATACCTGGGAGGCTTCCTTGCTCAACCGATCCTTGACAAATGCGATGCGTTCGCTGCTCTCACTGATACTGTTGAAGGCATCGGTCTGTTCTGCGAGCAGGTGGTTGATCTCACTGATCAAGGTCTTTATCTCAGGGATGAACTCGATCAGCCCCTCTGGGATGAGCGCAACACCAAAGTTGTTGCCATCCTCTGCACGTTCTGCCACGACCTTGGCAATGTAGTCAACGATGCTGGCAAGACTCTGTTTCTTTGCTTCAACCTCTTCACTGATCAGGCAGATGTTGGGTTGGGTCTCAAGGGCACACTCAAGTGCAATATGACTTGCGGAACGGCCCATGAGCTTGATGAAGTGCCAGTACTTCTTTGCACTGTTAGCATCTCTTTCAATATTACCGATCAATTCACTGTAGGTCTTGGTAGCTGTGTCAAAGCCAAAGGATATCTCAATGGATTCATTCTTCAGGTCTCCGTCAATCGTCTTGGGGCAACCTATGACCTGGATGCCATGATTCTTTGCAAGGAAGTACTCTGCCAGTACCGCTGCATTGGTGTTTGAGTCATCGCCACCAATGATGACCAGTGCATTGATTTCATGCTTCTTGCATACCTGAGCACATACCTCAAACTGCTCTTCTGTCTCGAGTTTGGTTCTTCCACTGCCGATGATGTCAAAACCACCGGTGTTTCGGTATGCAGCAAGGTATTCCTCGTCGATGATGCGGTAGGAGTCTTCCAGGATTCCAGAGGGTCCTCCCTTGAACCCGTAGAGGGTGTTCAGGCTGTTTGCTGCCTTGAGAGCATCAAACAGGCCACTGATTACATTGTGTCCACCTGGTGCTTGCCCACCGCTTAGGATAACACCAACATTCCGCTTCTCCTTGATCTCACTGTTCTCACCGATGGTGAATGAGATTCTGGGCAATCCATAGGTATGAGGAAAGAGAGCCTTGATCTGCTCTGCGTCAGATTGTGGTTTCGTGGCTTCCCCTTTCTGGGAAACTACCTTGGTGATGCTCTCCCTCAAAATTGCGGGTAGCTTGGGTTGATAGGCATAACGTACTTTCTGCAAAGGGGAAATGTCCATGCTGAACTCCTCTCTAATTTGGTCTCTGATTACCACAACCATAGAACAAAAAGGCTACCTGTTTCAAGCATTGACGCTTGTCTGTGCCTTGAAGCTCTGCTATACAGTGGCTAGGAGGGAAGAAATGTATCAGGAGTTTCCCGTCAACAACGGTTGGTATTTTCAGGAGGGCTTCTCTCAGGACGTACTAAAAGAGGCAGCCGATGAGAAAGATCTGGCTCCTGTGTGTCTCCCTCATAGCCCGTTTCTCTATTACAGTGGGTATCATTTGGAAGGTGAGCATTGCCTAACCGTTACCTACAAGAGACACTTCTCTCTCCTTAAGCACGATACACAGCAGGTATCCCTGCGTTTTGAGGGGATTGCAAACAAGGCAGACTTCTATGTGGATGGAATCCTTTGTGGTCATGCCGAAGGCGCATACCTTCCCTATACCTTGAAGGTAGGGGATAAACGTGAGTTCACCTTGGTTGTAGTTGCAGACAGTAGTGAGGACCCATCCTTTCCTCCCTATGGAGGAAGTATGGACTATCTCAGTTTCAGCGGTATCTACCGCGAGGTGTTCCTCATTCTCCATGAGGAAGCCCACTTTACATTTCTTGGTGCTGAGAGCAATGATCCAGGTTCAGTCCATCTCAAAGGTCGCGCAATTGCCAGTGAAGGGGAACCGGTCTCCGTGGTGCTTCTTGATGGTGGGAATACCCTTGCAACAGCGCAGACGTCTATAGAGGATGGGAAATTCTCCCTCTCTCTAACAGGATTGTCCCTCCGCCCTTGGAGTCTTGATGATCCTTACCTCTATACTTTGGATGTCTCCCTTGGCTCTGTTGACCATCGCATGGTTTCCTTTGGCAGTCGTAGTGCTGCCTTCACCAAGAAAGGCTTTTTCCTGAACGATAAGCAGGTATTCCTGCGTGGCTTGAACCGGCATCAGGACTATCCGTACCTTGGCTATGCAGCACCTGCCTCCTTGCAAAGGGAGGATGCTGTCATTCTCAAGGATTTGGGAGTCAACTTGGTGAGGACCAGCCACTACCCGCAGCACCCTGCCTTCTTGGATGCTTGCGACCGGTTGGGTTTGCTGGTTTTTGAAGAGATACCTGGTTGGCAGCATATCGGTAATGAAGCGCACTGGAGAGAGGCCTGTGCCGACAACGTCATTCGGATGATCGAGCGTGATTATAATCACCCCTCAATCATACTCTGGGGTGTCAGGATCAATGAATCAGCCGATGATGAATCCCTTTACCGTGAAACAAACAGACGGGCGAGGGATCTGGATTCCAATCGCTGCACGGCTGGAGTCAGGAACTTGAAACAAAGCCAGTTCCTGGAGGATGTCTACACCTACAATGACTTCTCCTACACAGGGAGGGGAAGGGCTCTTTTGAAGAAAAAGAAGGTCTGTTCTCCTCAATCCCCCTACTTGGTAACAGAGTTTTGCGGTCACATGTACCCTTGCAAGACCTTTGACCCACCTCGTATAAGAGCTGAACACGCGGCCAGGCATGCAAAGGTGCTTGACCAAGCACTTGGTGAGAAGGGCCTCAGTGGGGTAATCGGCTGGTGTATGCATGACTACTTCACGCATGCAAACTTTGGTAGTGGAGATCAGATCTGCTACCACGGTGTCTTGGATATATTCCGCAGCGAAAAGGCAGCCGCACAGATCTATAGAACACAGAAGGATAGTCCCTACCATCTATGTCTGCTCGGTTCTTGTGACGGGGGAGATTATCCCAAGGCTGCCCTGCCTCCTCTGTCCGTAGCCACCAACTGTGAAGCGGTAAGACTGTGCTATAACAACGAGGAGGTTGGCGTCTTTTATCCTGATAGAAAACACTTTCCCAATCTCACCCATCCCCCTGTTGTGATCACCGACTTCATCGGAAAGAGACTCCGTGGGGAGTCTTACCTCAATGAGAGGGAGATTCCTTCTCTTGCCCGTCTCCTGGGAAAGGTTGGTCGCCAGGGAGGAGTGCTCAAGATGGGGGACCTTGTGAGGATGGGACTCTTCCTGAAGCGTCACAAAAAGGGATACCAGGATGCAGTTGATCTTTTCAATCGCTATGTTGGGAACTGGGGCAGTGAAGGGGGGACTTGGAGTTTTGAGGGATTGGTCGGTGAAAAGGTAGTGGTAGCTGAACATTTCACGCAGGGGGGGAGCCCTGAGCTGGTACTTGCAGCCCAGCGTACCACACTGCATCTTGATGAGCCATCCTGTGATATGGTTTCGGTGATGGTCCAGATACAGAAAACAGGACAATACCTGCCGCTTCCCTATGCGCAGGTTCCCTACCATGTCACCGTACAAGGAAAGGCCAATCTTGCCTCTCCTGCACATGGTACGACCATAGGGGGAAGTGGGGTCATCTATGTGCGGGCAAACGGCGTCCCAGGAACGGCAGTACTACAGGTTTGTTCACCCTTGGGTGACAAGTGTCTCCAATTTACGGTAAAGTAGAGTCATGCTAACCCTCTATGTAGATGCGGATTCATGTCCGCGCAATCTCCGGCAGATCATTCTCAAACGTGTAATGAAGGAGAGGATTCCGGTCTTCTTTGTAGCGGACCGTACCCTCAAGGATGTGGAACAAGCCTACCAGATGCATACCAGTGAACTTCGTTTGGCGGAAAAAAACCAGGGAGAGAAAGACTCCCTTGCCCTCAGATCGGTGAAGAGCCCCATTCAACAGGTGGTTGTCAAGAAGGGTGATGACAGTGCAGATGACTGGATTGTTGCCCATGCAAATCCGCCTTCACTTGCCATAACACATGACATACCGCTGGCTGGACGATTGGTTCAAAAAGGTATAGTCGTGCTGGATGACCGGGGTAAGACCTATACAGAGGAGAATATGGCCGAGCGGCTATCCATCAGGAATGCAATGACGGAGTTTCGTGAGCTGGGTATTTTCAGCGAGCAGCATGCCAAGATGGGCAGCAAGCAGACAAAGGCATTCAGTGATGCCTTTGATGCGATGCTGACAAGATTGATGAAGCAGTACCCCTAGATATCCCTCTTATGAGGGCATGATACACCAGACATTGCTACTCTATCGTAATACCTTTGAACGTGAACGTATGCTCAGTAGGCTTGCTTCCTACCCAGGCTTGCGTGTGCAAGCTCAACGCATAGGTTCTTTAAAGGAAGTGGAAGAGGGAGATGGTTGCATCCTCTTCTGCCATGATTTTCCCTCTCTCTTAAAAATGAAGCAACAAATACCTGCCAGATCATTGCTGATCTTCTGTCCCCAGACAATGAAATTGATGTGTTCCTTGCTTGAGGATGAAAGAACTTTTGTACTTTCCATTACCTGCAGCGAGACCCTGCTTGAGATGACTCTCACTAGGTTTCTCTCTCCTCGCTCGGGTGGATCTTGGGTAAGAGAACACCCTGTGCCTTTGACTCACCGTGAGCAACAGGTGCTGACTTTGATGGTCAGTGGTCAGGCAGTCGACCAGATCGCCCGATTGCTCGGTATAAAGAAATCGACGGTCATTGCCCATAAGAAACACCTTTTTGCAAAAAGCGGAGTGCACTCAACCAGCCAGTTGATCGTCTGGGCTCTGTTTTCTCTCTACCGCTAGAAGTGCTTGAAGGAAGAAACAGGGAACTGAAGGGCGAAAAAACGAGGAGGCCATGGTTATATGGGTATTGAGAGAAGGTCCATCTGTGTCCTTGGAGGGATCTTCTTCTTGGGGGTATGTGAGATGGAAAAGCTGAGAAACCAGAAGTCCTGTGATGAAAATAAAGACAGCGATGAGACAGGCCCAGCCATGAAGGCGATGGCCGGGACCATAGCCTCCACGTTTCACTCTGATACACAATTTTTACCTGGCAAAGGTATAAGAAAAGCGGCCGAAGCCGCCCTTTGTTAGAAATCTGCGAGTTTTGGAGCTCTGGGGTATGGAATGACATCTCGGATATTTCCCATACCGGTCACATACTGCACCAGACGTTCGAAACCGAGTCCGAAGCCCGCATGAGGGACCGTTCCAAACCTCCTGAGATCGAGGTACCACCAGTAATCCTCTGGATTGAGGTCGAGCTCTTGCATTCGCTTGGTCAATGTATCCAAGTCGGATTCACGCTCGCTTCCCCCAATAATCTCACCAAGTCGGGGAACCAGCACATCCATACCACGGACGGTCTTTCCGTCTTCGTTCAGCTTCATGTAGAACGCCTTGATCTCCTTGGGGTAGTCGGTCACGATTACCGGCCTCTTGCACACCTCTTCGGTGAGAAACTTCTCGTGCTCGCTTTGTAGGTCGCTTCCCCAGGAGACTGGGAACTCAAACTTCTCATTGTGTTTGGTGAGTTCCTCGATGGCCTCACTATAGGTGAGGTGGGCGAAGGGGGTGTCCACGATGGACTGGAGTGTTTCCTGGACTCCAGGCTGTACAAACTTGCTGAAGAAAGCCATATCTTCAGAGCACTCCATCAACACTGTCTTGAAGAGATACTTGAGAAACTCTTCAGCTACCTCCATGTTTCCCTCAATGTCACAGAAAGCCATCTCCGGTTCGACCATCCAGAATTCTGAGAGGTGACGTTTTGTGTTGGAGTTCTCTGCCCTGAACGTAGGGCCGAAGGTGTAGATGTTCTTCAATGCCATTGCATAGGTCTCTCCCTCCAGCTGTCCGCTGACGGTCAAAAATGCCTGGCGGCCGAAGAAATCCTTTGAGTAGTCAATGCTGCCTTCCTCGCTGCGGGGTATGTTGTCCAAGTCGAGGGTGGTGACCAGAAACTGCTCACCAGCCCCTTCGCAGTCACTTGCACTGATGATCGGGGTATTCACATAGGAAAATCCATGCTCCTGGAAGAACTGGTGGACTGCGTAGCTCAAGGTGTTGCGAACTCTTGCTACTGCTCCAAACATGTTTGTTCTAGCCCTGAGATGGGCAATCTCTCTTAGGTATTCAATGGTGTGACGCTTCTTCTGCAGAGGGTAGGTGTCCACTGGACAGGTGCCCACCACGGTAATATCATTGCTTGCCATCTCCACTGCTTGATTTCCCCCTGCACTTGCAACTATGGGGCCCTTGCAGATCACAGATGAGCCTGTGGTGATGGCATTGAGCATTGAGCTGTCCTGGAGCTGTTCCTTGTCAATGACAACCTGCAGTCCCTTCAGGCACGATCCATCATTGATCTCAAGGAAGCAAACATGTTTGCTGTCGCGTTTGGTCCGTACCCAGCCCTCCGCCGTTACAGTTGTGGGCTTCGGTTCTCTCTTGAGCAATGCAGAAATTCGTTCTTTCATGGGAAAGTCTCTCCTTATCGTATTGGGCCATTATGATTTGTTTCCCCAACAAGAGTCAAGAATGATGATACTGAGCACTGGCTTGAGGTGCTGGGAAATATGCGGCCTTGTTATTTTCAGGGTATGTGTTGCTAGTTCCCGTTCCAGAAAGAAAAAGATGATCGCCTGTTTATTCTGACAGATTGACAAATAATGAAAAAATGTATATATAAATAGATAGTACCATACACGGAGGTTGTTATGTATAAAACCATACCCCAGATATTTTCACAGATTGTCAAACAGTATCCTGCCTACACGGTTCAGATGAGCAAGGACTCAAAAGGTGTATTCCAGTCAATCTCCTACTCAGACCTGTACAGTGAGGTAAATAGCCTCTCTGCAGCACTGATGCGTCACGGGGTGAAGCGGGGTGAAGCGGTTGGATTGATCAGTGACAACCGTCGTGAATGGCTTGCCAGTGACTTGGCGATTCTCTCCTTGGGGGCTGCAGATGTTCCCAGGGGACGTGATGCGATGCCCTATGAAGTCAGCTTCATCCTTTCAGTGACCGAGGCATCCTTCTGTTTTGTGGAGAACGCAGTACAGTTGCGTAAGATTCTCAACTTGGTTGAAAACCTTCCCCACTTGCAACATCTGATCGTAATGGACCGTGATTTCACCCACGCCCAGGCTGAAGAGGCGAAAGCTTCCTCAGCCATCGAGATTCTACGCTATCAGGATCTGATAGACGAAGGTCGTAAGCTGCTGGACAATAGAGAGATGGCAGCAAGAGTCGTCGCTGAGCGTGAAAAGGGGAGCAGTGAAGAGATCGCCACCATTATCTTTACCAGTGGCACAACCGGGGACCCAAAAGGTGTTATGCTTACCCATGCCAATTTTGCCTACCAATTGGAGGCGGTCCCCAAATTGATTGAGAAGTTTGCACCGGGTCAGAGATGGCTCAGTGTGTTGCCGGTTTGGCACTCATTTGAACGAATTCTGCAGTATGTAATCATCAGCAACGCATCGACTGTAGCGTACTCGAAACCACTTGGTTCGATCCTGCTTGCTGATCTTGCTGTCGTGAATCCTCACTGGATGGGTTCCGTACCTCGTATTTGGGAAGCTGTCAAAGCAGGGGTATTTGCGAGCATGAAGAACAAGAGCCCACTCGTAAAAGGCATGTTCTCTTTCTTTGTAAAAATTGCAAGCATGTACAGCAGGAGTCGGGATCTGCTAGCCGGGGAGGTGGCAACCTTCAAGCGTCGTAGTCGCATCCTCGATGCAGCATTGGGGATTGTTCCCACCTTGTTGCTGTATCCTCTCTATAAACTGGGTGACCACTTGGTCTTCCAGAAGGTGAAACAGAAACTGGGCAAGAATTTCATTGCCGGTGTAAGTGGTGGTGGGTCGCTCAGTGCTGGTGTAGATACGTTCTTTGCCTCCATTGGGGTGAAGTTGCTGGATGGCTATGGCTTGACCGAGAGTGCTCCTGTCGTTGCCGTGAGGCCATTGGTTCATGGAGTGAAGCGTACTGTTAGTCCTCTGGAAGGTACTGAGGTAAGCATTGTGACCGATCAGGGTCAGGAAGCCAAACCTGGTGAAAAGGGTGTGGTGATGGTCAGGGGACCACAGGTAATGAAGGGATACTACAAGCGTCCCGATCTTACCCGCCAGGTGCTTGATGAAGAAGGTTGGCTCAATACCGGTGATCTGGGAATCTGGACCCATCATGGTGAATTTGCACTCAGTGGAAGGGCAAAGGATACCATCGTACTTGCTGGTGGGGAGAACCTGGAACCTGTTCCCATTGAAGCAAAGCTATGCGAAAGCGAATACATCGACCAGGCAATCGTCCTGGGCCAGGACAAGAAGTACCTTGGTGCATTGATTGTGCTGAACAAGCAACGTATCGAGGAGTATCTCAAGGAGAAGCAGATCCCCTATCTCTCTGACAAGCTGTATCAGATGCAGGAAGTGAGAAAACTGATCGAGCAGAGCATCAGTGAGATCATAAACAGCAAACATGGCTTCAAGAGTTTTGAACATATTGCACGGTTCAAGCTGCTTCCCAAGAGTTTCGAGGTAGGAAAGGAGCTCAGCGCAAAACAGGAGCTGAAGCGCTTTGAGATCAACCGTATCTATCAGAAGGAGATTGATGAACTGTTCGTCAGTTGACACCAAAGGACAATCTGTCTGGTTTCTTGCCTTTTTACCCTGTCTTCTATACTATGAGGATAGCATGAGGAGAACAGGGTAAGGCATGATCCAAATTATCGGCACCAAGAAGTGCAAAGAGACAGCTAAGGCAATCAGGGGTTGCAAGGAGAGAAATCTTGCTTACCAGTTTGTCGATCTTGTGCAACGCACACTCTCCGAAGGGGAGTGGCGTTCGATTTTTGGAGCATTCCCCGCAGAAGATTTGCTTGATGAAAATAGTTCCTACTATAAGAAGGAAGGCTATGCTTGGAGAAGTTTTTCTCCTGAAGTGGAGTTGGTTGAACATCCCCAACTGTTGAAAACCCCCATTCTCCGTTGTAAGGGGAAGGTCCACGTAGGATACGACAGCGATATTCTGGAAGCGTGGGGAGATCTGTAATGCTTCGCTATGCAGTACTGGGTAGTGGGTCCAGCGGGAACAGTTATCTTTTCACTGATGGAAGGGTTTCACTTCTCATTGACCAAGGGTATAGTGTAGTTGAGCTTGGCAGGAGAATGGAACGGTTCTCTGTTCCCCTCTCAACAATCCAAGCGGTCTGTATGACCCATCTCCACCCGGACCATGCAAGAGGAATTGGGGTATTGTCCAGACGTTTGCCCATCGCGATCTATGCACATGAGCGCATGGTTGAGGAGCAACCCTCAGCAATGGAGAAACTTGGGATTCCAGAGGGAAGGCTGAAAACTGTATGTACCTCTGAATTGTTTGAGGTGGGACCATTCTCACTATTCTGTTTTGAGACAAGCCACGACAGTGATGGCTCGGTGGGTTGGTATATTACCTATGGAAAGACCCACCTCATGGTACTTACCGATACAGGAAGTACCAGTAGTACACAGCTTTCACTTGCCGGCAATGCAGACATTCTGTTTTTGGAAGCGAACTATGACGAACAGATGTTGCAGTGTGGACCCTATCCACCGCGACTGAAGCACAGGATTGCCTCAGAGCGCGGACATCTTTCCAACAATCAAGCCTTGCAGTTCCTCAGTGAGAGTGGCTTCAAGGGTGAACATGTATATTTTATCCATCTTTCAGCCTGCAACAATGATCCGGAGCTTTTAGCGAGACAAGTGGTCTCCAAAACTACCATTCCATTCACCGTATGTAGAAAGAATCATTGGTACGGACCGATAAATGAGGTGCAAACATGAAGAAGAAAAAGAATCAAGCTGAAGTATGGTCCTTGAAGAAAATACGGAAACTTACCCGTGCAGATGGGCTGAAGATGAAAGCCGTCACCAGCTATACCATGGACTCGGTGGTTGATTGCAGCGCAAGTCGCAATCCCAAGGGCATAGCACTCAGGACCTATCGTGAAGAGGGCAGTGAGATAACCTATACCCAGCTGAAGATGATGAAGGATGCAATCTCCATCTCGCTCTTGGAGGCAGGATTTGTGCGGGGAGACCGAATTGCCATCATGGGAGAGAGTTGTCCGACCTGGATGGTTGCCTACTTTGGTGTTACCAGTGTTGGCTGTGTTGCTGTGCCTATCCTGCCTGACTTCTCTGTCAAGGAGACAACCCAGATCCTTGAACATGCTGGGGCGAAAGGCGTGGTGGTCAACACTAAACATTTTGAGAAGGTTGTTGGGTTTGTCCAATCCAACGATGCGTATCTCGTAAGGATGGAGGATCTCTTTCACATCCCTTCATCCATCGCCAAGGAGATCACTGACCGAGAACAGTTTGCATCAGCCCCTGGAAGGGATATCAGACGAAGAAAGATTGATGAAAAGGGCAGGAAGCTTCGCGAATCATCCCTTGCAAAAGAAGACGATCTTGCTTCATTGATTTACACCAGTGGAACCACTGGAAACAGTAAGGGTGTCATGCTTACCCACAAGAACCTTGTGTGGAATGCAGATGTTTCCACCGATGTCTATGTCAATCTGAACCATACATCGAGAGTGCTTTCCATTCTCCCGGTCAGCCATGTCTATGAGTTCACCACAGGACAGATCTTGGAATTGTTGTGTGGCTGTGAGATTACCTATTTGGGCAAGCCGCCTGCAACTTCGATTCTCCTTCCAGCGCTCAAGGAGGTGAAGCCACACATTGTCATGACTGTTCCCCTCCTAATGGAGAAAGTGTACCGCAGTGCGGTAGTACCGGTTGTCAAGGGAAACGAGAAGCTGAGGAAGTGGATGCGTTTCTCCTTTACCCGGAAGATTATCTCCAAGGCAATCGGAAGAAAGCTGAAAATGACGTTTGGAGGCCATCTCAAGTTCTTCGGAATCGGGGGAGCGCCGCTTGACAGGGAGGTCGAACAGTTCCTTGCAGATGCAAAATTCCCGTATGCACAGGGCTATGGGCTGACAGAGACATCTCCCTTGATTGCTGGTGGGAAACCAAAGAAACACTTTGTTGGGGTAATTGGAAAACTGGTTGAACATGTAGATGTAAAACTTGCTGATCCTGATCCTGAGACGGGTGTGGGAGAGATTCTCGTCAAGGGCCCGAATGTCATGCAGGGCTACTATGACAATGCTGAGCTGAACAAGGCCAGCTTCAGTGAGGATGGATACTTCAAGACAGGAGACCTTGGCCATTTGGACAAGCATGGAAGGCTCTCCATCAAGGGTCGTACCAAGACCATGATACTCGGTAGCGGGGGTGAGAACATCTATCCCGAATTGATTGAGTCGGTCATCAACAATCAGGACTTTGTAACGGAGTCCCTGGTTATTCCGGAGCAGGGAGGCTTGGCTGCCTTGATCAAGATCGATATTGAGTCTTTTGCAAGTAAGATGGCCCTCAATGTAAACGAGGCAAAGGATGAGGCACTCAAGTATGTAGCAAAGATCAGGGAGGATGTAAACAAGGAACTCAGCGCATTCAGCAGAATCAGCAGTGCAGAGTTGCAGGAAGAACCGTTCCAACGTACACCAACCCAAAAGATCAAGCGATTCTTGTACGCTCGTCTGAAAGAAGAGAAGCCAAAGGAGACTACATAGGGTTGAGCCTCAATGCTCTGACATGATATACCTGTTTAAAGGAATAATCAGCATGGCAAACGTAGATATCAGAATTAAGCAGGTAGATCCACTTGCTACGCCACAGCAGGTCGTGGCCCAGCTACCGGTAGATGAGGCAGATGCCGCATTCATTCATCAGAGTCGACAGACGGTCAACGATATCATCCAGGGTAGGGACCAACGGCTGCTTGCAGTCATCGGTCCCTGTTCTCTGCATGACCCCAAGGCAGCCCTGGAGTATGCAAGAAAGCTGCGGGTGCTCGCAGATGAGATCAAGGATGAGATGGTTGTTGTTATGCGAACCTACTTCGAGAAACCAAGGACCGTTGGTGGATGGAAGGGCTTGATTCTCGACCCTAAGATGGACGGTTCCTATGATATTGGGGGCGGGATTTTGGCTGCACGATCACTGTTGCTGGAAATCGTCAAGCTGGGCCTTCCCGTTGGCTGTGAGGTGCTCGACCCCATTATTCCCCAGTATATCGATGAACTGATGAGCTGGTCCTCCATCGGGGCAAGAACAACCGAGAGCCAGATCCACCGCAACATTGCCAGTGGTTTGAGTGTGGCAGTTGGTTTCAAGAACAGCACCAGTGGCGATCTACACAATGCGGTAAATGCAATCAAGAGTGCTCACCAGCCGGCATCCTTCATCGGTATGGATGAAAAAGGTGCCAGTGCCATTTTTCGTACAACCGGGAATGATTGTTGTCATCTGATTCTCCGAGGTGGAGACCAGAGTCCCAACTACTACGAGGACGATGTTGAGCGTGCACGACTCCTGATGCAAAAGGAAGGGGTGTTTCCTTCAATCATCATTGACTGCAGCCACGCGAATTCCCGCAAGCAGTACGACCGGCAGAAGCGGGTTCTCCGTTCCCTGATCGACCAGGTTTCCTGGGGGGAGAAGGCCATCCGAGGATTCATGCTGGAGAGCAACCTGGTGCAGGGTTGCCAGAAGATTCCTGAGGATTTGTCCAAACTGAAATATGGTGTATCAGTTACCGATGCCTGCATCGGTTGGGAAGAAACTGAAAGAATAGTGGTTCACGCTTGCGAATTGCTTCGCAAGACTCGTATACATGGCGGCCCAGTCGAGCCGCTCTAGAGAAAAATGGAGGTCTGGTATGATTCCATCTGTTTTGGTTCTGTTGGCTGAAGGATTTGAAGAGGTTGAAGCGATCACCCCGATTGATTTACTCAGGCGCAGTGGAGCCAAGGTAACTGTAGCATCACTTGATACGCTTGCAGTAAAAGGTTCCCACGGCATTGTAATACATGCAGATACTACCTTGGAGGCGTGCAAGGATAAGACGTTCACAGCGGTGGTCCTTCCCGGTGGAGGGCAGGGAGCAAAGAACCTTGCTGCTTCCTTCCCAGTCTTGGAAAAAGTGATCGAGACCTCACAACATGGAATTGTTGGTGCTATATGTGCAGCTCCCGCAGTAGTTCTGGGAAAGACCGGTCTGCTTGATGGAAAACGGGTTACTGGCTATCCAGGGACTGAATCATGCTGTCCCTCTCTGAAGCTGGAGGATGAACCCTGTATTGTGGATGGATCTTTGGTCACAGGGCAGGGCCCTGGAGCGGCAATGGCCTTCTCCTTGGCTCTCATCGGTCTCTTGTTTGACGAGAAAACCAAGGATGCCATTGCAGGGCAACTTTACTATAAGGGGTAACACAATTGCGTTCTATTGGATTTGACAATGAGAAGTATCTCGAGGAGCAGCGACACTATATCCTTGAGCGGGTGAAACAGAGTGACGGTAAGCTCTACCTCGAGTGTGGGGGAAAGTTGCTCTATGACTATCATGCCTCCCGGGTGTTGCCCGGATTCGATCCCAATGTAAAGATGCGTGTCTTTCATTCACTGAAGGAACAGATAGATGTAATCATCTGCATTCACAGTGGTGATATTGAACGGCGCAAGATGCGTAGCGACTTTGGCATTACCTACGATACGGATGTGTTCAAGATGATTGATGACTTCTCCAAATGGGGACTGAAGGTGACGCGTGTGGTCATTACCCGTTTTGATGAGGAGCCGGGATCGGTCCACTTCAAGAATATTCTTGAACAGCGTGGGATAACGGTCTATACCCATCGTGCAACCCATGGATACCCTAATAATGTCGATCTCATTGTCAGTGACGAGGGCTATGGAGCCAACCCCTACATTGAGACAGAGCGTCCGGTAGTGATCGTCACAGGCCCAGGTCCTGGTTCAGGGAAGCTTGGTACCTGTCTCTCACAGATGTACCATGACTACAAGGCTGGTAGACATAGTGGTTACTCCAAGTTCGAGACGTTTCCTATTTGGAATCTGCCCATCGATCATCCTGTGAATATTGCCTATGAGAGTGCAACTGCAGATATTGGAGACAAGAACCTCATTGACCACTTTCATGCAAGTGCCTACAACCAGATAACGGTCAACTATTCCAGAGATTTGGAGGCATATCCCCTGCTCAACAGAATATTGAGTAAAATCACTGGGAAGGATTGTCCCTACAAGAGCCCGACTGATATGGGAGTGAACCGCTGTGGGTTCGGCATAATTGACGATGCTGTGGTCCGTGATGCTGGACAGCAGGAAATTATCAGGCGCTACTATCGTGCGGCATGTGAATATGTCCAGGGAATTGGCAGCAAGGAAGCAGTGGAGAGATCGCTCTCCATCATGGATGGAGCAAATCTCTCCAGTGAGAACAGGAGTGTTGTTCCAGCTGCAAAGCAGGCACTTGAAAGAGGTATTGAGCGGAACAAGGGAATCAATGGAATTGTCTGTGCTGCGGCCATCGAACTCTCCGACGGAAGAATTGTCACCGGTTGCAACTCGCCTTTCCTGCATGCCTCTTCTGCCTTGATTCTCAATGCAGTGAAGGTGTTGGCTGATATTGACCATGAGATTGATTTGATCCCTCCTGCAATTGTCCAGTCAGTTACCGCCATGAAGCGTGATGTGCTCAATGGGAGGGGGGTAAGCCTGAACCTCGATGAGGTGCTTATCTGTCTAGCCATGAGTTGCGCGATCAGTGAGGATGCAAAGAGAGCAAGCGATGTGCTTCCCCTACTCAATGGTTGTGAGGTGCATATGACCCATATTCCGAGCAGCGGGGACTCCTCAGGGCTCAGAAAACTGGTACTCAATGTTACCAGCGAACCTAAGTTCCCGACCTCAAATATGTACAATCCAGCGTAGTTCAGGTTCCACCAAAAAGACCGGCTATCAAAGGAAGAACCCCCAGGACCGCCAGAATGCGAAACGTATGCATCAGGACGATCTTGGGGGTTTCCAGTCCCAACTCATCGCTGATCAATCCCATTTCCTGGATGCCACCGGGCGTGGACGAGAAGAGGCTGGTCGCCCAATCCAGGTGACAGAGCCTGTGCAGAATTGCGGCAGTCACAAATGCCATGAAGAAGAGCTCGATGGTCAATATTACTGATGGAAGCAACAGTACCTGGATTTCAAAGAGGGTCTGTACAGTGATTCTGCTTCCGATGTATGAACCAGCGGCAATCTGCACCAACAATTTCAATGTCTGGGGATAGGTGGCCTTGTCACTGAAGAGATTAAGCATAGCTACCCCAACGATTGCCCCAAGAATCGGCCCTGCTGGAATGGAAGCTGCATAAAAGAGCAATCCTCCTGTGAGAGCGGAGGCAGTCGTTGCAAGAAACCAAGGTATAGAGAGAACACTGTTACTCCCCTCTTTTCCCTTGGCCATCTTTGCAGGAGGACCATCGATCTTGAGCAGTGCCCTGATCAGGGGAGGGAAGATAATGATTACTGACACGAGACGGAACAACTGCAGCAGTGCAACATGTTCCATGACTGCTCCAAAATCGGTTGCAACGAGGGCAAGGTCAGATACTCCACCAGGAGCACAGGCAAAGAAACTGGTCATGAAACTTAAGCTGGTGAAATGTTGCATGATGAAAGCAAAGAGCAGATTGGTACTCAGCAATACGATGACAAGGACGATGATGGGAAGGACCATGGTCCTCAGTGTTTTTATATCCGAGCGGGTAAAACGGGTACCTATTACCAAACCACTCAATATTTGCACGAATACCCTGAGATCTGTTGGATATACGATCACCTCGCTGTGTACGCTGTTGAGTATCATGACTGCAAGAAGGGCTCCGATCAAGGTTCCTGCAGGTACTTTCAGTCGTCTTAAAACCAAGGCTCCAGCGGCCCCAGTCACGTGTACAATGAGTAATGGAAGTAAATTCATAGGAAATCCTTGATGCATTGCTCCAGATAAAATTTTTTGTATACCATCTATCTACAGATGGCAGTAACCATTGTACCATATGAGAGGATTCAAGAAAACCATTTGTATACAATTTTAGTAGGCTATGTGATGCTTGACGTCGTGCTAGGCTACTGATACCTTCTAGATATGAAATTATCGACAAAAGGTAGGTATTCACTGCAGACCATGGTCTACCTGGCCACCTGCAAAGAGAACTGCAGCATCCGTTCCATCAGCGAGGCAACGGGTATCAGCAGTGGGTATCTGGAACAGCTTATGATCCCCCTCAGGAGGGCCAAGCTTGTGGTCGCAGAACGGGGTGTGCAAGGTGGGTATCGCATCGCTCAAAGCGGTATCACATGTCATGATGTGCTCAATGCAAGTGAGGGTGATTTTCACCCTGTCCCCTGCAAGGGGTGTGAGCGTACAGAGGCCTGCAAGACGCATCAGATCTGGACTATGCTGCAGTCTACGGTAGTTGACTTCTCAAAACAGGTTTTGATCGAGGACCTTGCCTCCCACCTGGTAGAACATGAGGTTGGGGGAGGCATATGAAAATTTCAACTCGTGGACGGTATGGACTAAGGTTGCTTGTCGACCTTGCCGAACATATGAATGAAGGACCCATTGCACTCTCACTGGTTGCCCAGCGCCAGGAGCTCAGTGAGAAATATCTCCAGCAAGTGGCACTTCTGCTTACCCGGGGAGGTTTTCTCATCTCGGTAAAAGGAGCAGGTGGGGGGTATCAGCTGAAGCAGAGCCCTGAGAAGATAGCCATTTATGATGTTCTTGACCTTTTGGAAGGAAATATCAGTTTTGAGGAACCTCCACAAGGTGAGGAGTCTGCTATTGAGCGGGTTATCCGATTACACTTCTATCAGAGACTGGATAGTGAAGTACAGAAGGTTTTGGGCAACGTATCTCTTGCTACTGTTACCAAGGCAGAGTGGTTTACCTATATAATCTAAAGGCAGAGGTCTTGACAAGGAACGTTGCTATAAATACCCTATAGTCTATATTATTACTAGGATATAAGAGAGGCTACATGATGAGCGGACATATTTATCAGAACGTACTGGAGAAGATTGGGAATACCCCATTGGTGAGAATTCAGCATCTACATGAGGAAAAGGTAACCTTGCTCGCAAAGCTGGAAAGCTTCAATCCTCTCTCAAGTGTGAAGGATCGTGTAGCACTCTCCATGATCGAAGGTGCAGAGGAGCGAGGACTCCTTACCCCTGAATCGGTCATAATCGAACCAACCAGTGGAAATACCGGGGTAGGGCTTGCCTATGTAGCTGCAGTAAAAGGGTATAGGATTATCATTACCATGCCTGAAACAATGAGCGTTGAGCGAAGGAAGCTTCTATTGGCTCTTGGTGCAGAGTTGGTGCTTACCGACGGCTCCCTTGGCATGAAAGGAGCAATTTCCAAGGCAGAGGAGCTGGCATTGCATACTCCTCACTCCTTTATTCCAAGCCAGTTTGAAAATCCAGATAATCCGGCGGTGCACTATCGGACTACTGCAGTGGAAATCTGGGAGGATACCGACCATCAAGTTGACCTGTTCATCGCTGGAGTTGGAACCGGTGGAACCATCACAGGGGTTGGAAGATATTTGAAAGAACACAACCCACATGTAAAAATTGTTGCGGTTGAACCTGCTACCAGCCCTGTTCTGAGTGAAGGGTATGGCGGTCCGCATAAAATCCAGGGCATAGGTGCAGGGTTTGTCCCAAAGAATCTTGACCGTTCGGTGATCGATGATGTGGTGACTGTGGAGGATGCGAAGGCTGGGAAAGTGGCAAGGGAGTTGGCAAAGAGAGAAGGCCTGCTGGTAGGCATTTCCAGTGGTGCGGCTATGCATGTTGCCATGCAGTATGCAGCTGATCCTGCCTACAGTGGAAAGACCATTGTGGTGCTGCTTCCTGACTCTGGAGAACGATATCTCTCCACCTGGCTTTTTGAAGAAGACTAGAAAACCTCCCTTCCTATGGTATAATGCAGTATGAGAGTGTTGTTCAGGGTACCACAGATTGAGGCAGCAAGAACCGCGGCATCCTACAAGTTGTTGAGCGAGGATGCCTTATACACCATGGGGGTGGCCCACGTGGAATCGTCCCTGCAGAACATGGATGTAACGGTAGTGTTTCGTAGTGGAAGTCGTTCGCGATACCCGCAACTCAAGGTACAGACCCAGAAAGGAAAACTGTGGTGGATTATTGTAGGGGTGGCAATGTATCCCCACCATCCCTCTCTCAACGAAGAGGTGGCCCGGCAAGTACTCAAACATGCACCAAGTGAACATGCCAAAGTGTATTTTGCACCGGTGATGTTCATCAACACCCGTTCCCAGAATATTTCGCTTCCCAGCAAGAATGGGTCCTTCACCGCGCTCTTTCATGGATTGGTTCTGGTAAGGAAGGAGTCTATTCGCTGATGTATGATGGGGTAAGTCGGCCCCAGGCATCTTTGTTGGGTCCCCAGGTGAGAGAAAATTCCACGTCAATCATGACTGTGAAGAGGTGTCTGAGAAAAAACTCTTCACTGCAAGGCGTTAGATAGCATCCATAGCGTTCATGTACTGGGGTTTCTTGAGAAAGGAGTATCTGGATATGATCCAAGAGCGCCCCAAGATCGCTCTCAAAGGCATCATCTATCAATGTCCGGATGAGCGGATCTGCTGCATAACAAAGAGCTCGATTTCTCAGTTCATGTTCTTGCTTCCCCAGTGCTATGACGAGGGAGCTACTCGATTCCCAGTCAATGGCGACCAGTGCGGAGGAGGAACCCTCTTTCCCATACTCAGAGGCTAGATCGAGTATTCTGCATTGGGTAGGAAAATCCAATGTATTGTAGACAGAAGCAATCTCTGGATAGGATTGCAAATAAAGATCGGCGAATGAGAATGGATAGAGGAGTGCGAATGAGTCCTCTTCCAAAGTTCTCAGTACCTGGGAGATGGTTCTCATCTGCCCTGCATCAAAATACGTGAGGATGTCTTGCTTTTGATACACCATGAAACGATAGCGGGCCTCAATTGCTGGGTTGTAAGGTGTGCCCGTCTGTGTTGTTTCCATGGAACTGAGTATAGCATAGTGGGAGAAAAATAGCTAACAGATATACCGACACTGTTGCTTGCATGATGGGTAGTGCTTTGGTATTGTTTCGATTATGGAGAAGCAAGTGATCAACATGGAAGCGACCCTTTTTTGTGGACAGACCTTTGCCTGGTACAAGGAAGGGGCTGCCTATCATGCGGTGTTGCAGGCAAGACATATCGTTATCCCGCTCGAGAACGCTCTGCCCACCATCCTGGATGATCCTCTGCTTTTTCACTACTTCGACATGGGATGGGAGTACGAGAAGGCTGAGCGCCACCTCAGCAACTTGGATCCCCACCTGTTTCGTTTGCTCGCACAATACCGAAGCATCCATATCCTTAACCAGGACCCATGGGAGGTGTTGATCAGCTTTCTATTGAGCCAGAACAACAATATCAAGCGCATACGGTCCATGTACACAACACTTTCGAAACGATATGGGGATGAGGTGGATGAATCGGTGTTCGCATTTCCTCGTGTCGATCAAGTATCCGGGGTGGATGAGACTACGTTCAGGGAGTTGGGGATGGGTTTCAGAGCTCCCTATCTCATCAGTGCGATAGAGCATGCAGGAGTGCTTGATCGTATTCCCTCCCTGGAGTATCTGCAAGCAAAAGAGTTGCTCAAAGAGATTAGGGGTGTGGGAGAGAAAGTTGCCTCCTGCATTCTCCTCTTTGGGTTTCATCATATGGAGGCCTTTCCACTGGATACGTGGATGCTAAAGGTCATGAAGCGCTATTATCCAGAGAAGGATGCATCGTATTTTGCTCCCTATGCCGCCCTGGCACAGCAGTATCTCTTTCATGGGGAGCGCATGGGAGGATCCTTATGATTTCACTTTCGTTGCTTGGTATTCGTTTTGACCAATTCCCTCCTGATGTCCATACCTTGTTCTCGTTCAGCGACGAGCAACTGAAGGCCATCACCTTGAAGGTTCGCAAGCAGACACGCAGTGATGCAACCCTTGTACTTTCAACGTGTGACCGTATCGAGCTTTGGTGTGAGAATCCAAAAGTTTCGCTTGAGGAACCAGTTTTGAGGGCTCTTTCGCTTCCTGTGCTTACTTGGCGAACACATACCTATCGCATAGCCGGTGATGATGTTCTGGATCATCTCTTCTCCCTCTCCTGTGGGTTGCTGAGTCCTCTCTTCGGGGAAGACCAGATCATCAGTCAGCTCCAGATAAGTCTCCAGAGAAGCAGGCTGATCGGTTGTGCCTCAGCGCAGATGGAGTATCTTTTTCGAGAGGCAATCACGACAGCAAAGGCTGTACAGTCGCAGGTGGATCTTCAGAAGCCTGAACAGACGCTCTGTGATGCGGTTGAAGCACTCTTGCTGGAGAGAGGGGAAGAGAAGCGGGTACTGGTTATCGGAAGCAGCGCCCAGGCACGATTGGTATCTTCCCATCTTGCTCAAAGGGGATACCAGGTATGTATGACCTTCCGTGACCTTGAGAAGGCAGATCTCTTGCTGCCAAAGGGTGTTCAGGCCCTCTCCTACGATGATCGGCTCTCCCTCTTTCCCCAGTATCCTGTGGTGATCAGTGCTACGAAGGGCATGGAGTATACTGTTGAGTCTTCCAGCGTAGAAGGTCCCCATCTGTTTATTGACCTTGCACCGGTAAGGGATATTGATCCTGAACTGGCAAAAAGAAATGGCGTAAAACTCTTTTCGCTCGAGGATTTTTCGGTACCGCTCCCATTCCGTGAGGAAGCAACACAACAGGCGAGGGCGATAATCAACAAAGCAAAGCAGCAAGTCCTTCTCTATCTCTCCTACCGTCAAAGCGTTGAAACAATACAACACCTGGCTACCCAGGCTGCCAGTGACTTGGTGTTCAGGCTCAACAGACAATTGGAATCTTCCTCTCTTGGTCCTGCATTTCCAGAGGTTCTCTATGAAACAGCACGGAAGGTATTCAGCCACCAGTTGTATGAAATGCGGAAGAAGGAAGCTGGATCCAAGCACTACGACTTATCGATGAGGCTTGAGAGCGCAGTGGCATCCTACCCCTCAGATCCTGATACCATCGTAAGACCCTATCATACCATTGACAAGGAGGGATGGAGATTGACCCAGCTCTCCCTTGGATCCCATAGTGGCACACATATGGATAGTCCAAGTCATCTTCTCAAGGATGGGAAATCCCTCGATCAGTATCCTCTCTCACGTTTTTTTGCAACAGCGTATGTATTGGATTGCCGTGGGATGCATACAGTTCGAGAGCAAGACATTCCCCCCCTGGACAAAACCTGTGATGCCATCCTTTTCTACACTGGGGGAACGACACATCTGCTTCCAAAAACAGCGCAAATGCTCTTGGAGAGGGGAATTCGTTTGTTCGGCTTCGATGCACCCAACTGTGATGTGGATGGGGATCTCTCCTTCCCCGTTCATCATGCACTTTTCAATCGCGATGCCTTGATACTGGAAAATTTGACAAATCTCGATCTGATTGTCTCAAGAATGGTTGATCTCATCTGCCTTCCTCTCTCTTTCAAGGATGCTGATGGATCGCCCACGCGGGTTGTCGCGATTGAGAAGTGATACGATTAAGCTTCATACGTCATCCTTGCTCCGTTGCTTGAGTGAGAGAAGCCTCCCCAAAATGGTGGGAATTGCGTAGTGGTACTAGATAATCCTGTTCCAGACACGCATTTCCTGGTCTTTGCTTCTATTTCCCCAACAGAAGTATGGAACTGCTGTTATTCGGATTCTCTCTCGCTTATTGGACTGATAGATTTGGTAGAGAGCGTCTGGACGAATGGTCTCTCTATATCCATCCATGAGGATACTCACCACGGGAACTGATTCGATGGACTCTTCTCTCAGATCAAATTCACTGTTGGAGTCAAGTACCAGTTCATGTAGATTACTCCCGTTATCCTTTTCTTCCAGGCAATATACGAGAGGCCCTCTCATGATGGCTGCCTTTCCACTGCACCTTTGTACTCGGCTATCGGCTTGTACAAGCTTCACGGGCATGTTCAGTGCTACACGAATCACATCCTTGGATGACCATACCCGTTTCAGCACGACATATCCTGATTCTATACGATAGTCATCTTGTAACTCTTTATTGACTGCAACACTCCACTGGTCACACCACCCAGGTATTCTCAAGAAAACGTTGCAGGGAGTATTGTCTTCCATGTCCAATGAGATCGAAACCTCTCCACTCCAGGGATAGGTGGTTTTCTGTAACACGGTAATTGGTTTATCTGCAAGGGATAGTCGAGCCTCAGAAGAGACATACTGATGAATATAGAGATCCGTGTCATTGGTACTGTATATATAGTTCCCGAGCGAACCGATGAGTCGGGCAATATTGGTTGGGCAACAGGCACAATCAAACCATCCAACTCGATGGGGTAGAACATGTTCCATATCTTGCCTGGCTGTTGCAATCCTTGGATCAATCTCCAGTGGATTGACATAGAAATAGGATTTTCCATCAAGAGCAATGCCACCCAAGGCACCATTGTAAATCTCTCTCTCCACCATATCAGCATAACGGCTGTCAGGATCAATGAGTGCCATTCTCCAGGCCCAGAATATCGCTCCTATCGAAGCACAGGTTTCCGTATATCCTCGCTCTGGGGGTAGGTCATATGGTACGGTAAATCGCTCGCCGGTATTCTGGGAACCAATACCTCCTGTAATATAGAGATGCTTCTTTTCAAAACTATCCCAGAGTGCGGAAAGCGCTTGCCAAAGCATGGGATCACTCTTTCTCCGATACTGGTCAGCCATACCTGCATACAGATACATTGCACGAACGGCATGGCCTGTGACTTCGCGCATTTCCCGTACAGGTTGGTGGGCAAGGAAGTAATCATCAGAGAGCCATCTTGCATTTGAAACAGGTTCACTGGTTTTTCTATACTCCTTTAAGAGGGTCCCACGTATATTCATAAAGTAGTCTGCGAGATCGCAATAGGATGTGTTCCCGGTGACTTCAGCGAGACGATAGAGTGCTATCTCAATTTCAGGATGTCCATCATAGGCATGCAATTTGCCTTCTTCTGGTCCAAACTCTTGTTGTATCAAGTTGGCAAATGAGATCATGCTATCAAGAAACGTCTTTTTCCCTGTAGCGGTGTAATACGCAACAGCAGCTTCAATCAAATGTCCAGCACAGTACAGTTCATGTCCCATTTCCAGGTTGGTCCATCTCTTCTCTATGCCTTTTGCGGTATAGAATGTGTTAACATACCCATTCTTGTGCTGACTTTTCACAATGAGTCGAACCAATTCATCAATAATCTGCTGCAAGGCATCATTTTCTTGGAAATACAAGGAGTAGGAAGCGGCTTCAATCCACTTTGCAACATCACTATCTTGAAAGATGGTCCCTTTCGGCTCTCCATTCGATTCCTTTGCAGCAATTCGAAAATTTTCGACTGCATAACTGAGCGGCACCCCTTCAGTCCTGTTGTTCAATGTATCCCACTGATAAGGCAGTATTGCATCGACAAGCAATTGGTTTCTGTCCTTCCAGAATCCGTCAAGCAAGGTAAAATTCCCAAGGTCCAATTCCATTATACTATGATTCATGATCACCTATCCTTTAATACCACCCAAGGTTAATCCAGATATGAAATATTTCTGTGCACTGAAAAACAATACAATCAAAGGTAAGATTGTGAGCGTTGCAGCGGCCATAAGTACCCCCCAAGGGGTATAGAATGTAGAAATAAACGTACGTATTCCAATTGCCAATGTATATTTATCCATGTCATTCAAAAATAGCAACGGGCCCATAAAGTCATTCCAAGTGAACATGAATTGAAATATTGCAACTACTGCCATAGCAGGTTTTGCGAGCGGAAAAATAATCTTTGCCAGTATTAATGGATAGTTTGCACCATCCATAAATGCTGCTTCATCGAAGGCTCTCGGGATTGATCGTAGAAATTGGCAAAGCATGAATATGAAAAAGGCATTGCCAAAGAAAGCAGGGACAATGAGAGGCATGAAGGTATTGATCTTCCCAAACCAATTCCATTCAAGGAACAGGGGTATCAACTGGACATAAGCGGGAAGCATCAGGGTGCCTATACTGAGAGAGAACATAAGTTTTCTCCCTTTGAATTCAATCCTGGTAAGCCCGTATGCTATCATGAGGTTTGAGATCAAAGCCCCAAGTATATTGAGCGTCACCACAAAGAGTGTATTCGCATAAAACTTTGCAAACGGTACCATGGTAAATACATCCACGTAGTTCTGAAACCTGATCTTTTTTGGAAAAAGAATCAATGGAAGTCTAAACATCTCCTCGGTCAACATGAACGAACTACGAATAAGCCAATACAGTGGGATAAGACAACTGATAGCTCCGCCGACCAAGGCAGTATAGATGCAAATGGTTGCGAATGTATTGCGTGATCTCATCATTTGTCTCCTTCATAGTACGTCCATTGGCACGAAGTCTTGAATATCACCAAGGAAATGAGCATGGTCAAGAGAAACAAGACCCACGCCATAGCATTTGCAGTACCCATTTTCCCATATTTGAATGCATTGTTGTAAATATGCAGGACAAAGCTCAGTGAGGAGTTCACAGGTCCGCCATTTGTCATGATATAGGGCTCTACAAACAGCTGGAGGCATTTAATCATATTGACAATCATGTTGTAGAGGATGATCGGGCTGAGTAGCGGAAGGATGACATACCGTAGCTTATGCCAATAGCGGCCGCCATCTATGTCCACTGCTTCGAGAAGATCGTTAGGAATTCCTTGAAGCCCAGCGAGAAAAATAATAATTATATTTCCAACGTTCCAAATATTCATGATGGTGAGGCTCGGTATAACCATATGCTTACTGTCGATCCATTGGATCCTGTCAAAACCAAGAATGTTCAGAAAATAGTTTATCAGCCCATATTGGTGGTTGAACAGCCAAAGCCACATTACCGATGAAACCACGATGGGGATCAATGATGGAAGATAAAAGATCGTACGAAATGTTCTTTGTCCTTTCACCTGGGAGTGTAGTAACAGTGCACCACCTAGGGCAATGAATAGTTGCAGTGGTAAACTGAGAAAGGTGAAATACAAGGTATTACGAATTGACTTTAGAAATAACTCATCTTGGGTGAATATGGTGATGTAATTTTGAAAGCCTATGAACTCTGGTTTGCGCAACATATCCCATTTCGTCATGCTTGTGAAAAAGCTAAGACCCATAGGAAAGGCTACCCAGAGGGTAAGGCCAAGGCAAAGGGGTGAAATAAGAATCCATCCCCACAGGGTTTGTCGTTTTTTATTGAAACCCATTTTTTTCGAGAGCGACATCAAAAACCTCCGTCTGAGAAAGGAGCTGCTCCACAGGAGCAGCTCCCTGCGAGTTAATAGCTACCTTGCAGTAATCCAGATTTTCTGATTTTTTCAGCAGCTTCCGTAAGTGCTTCTTTTGCTGCTTTTTCGCCGATCCAAATACTTTCTACGGCAGCGTTTAGATAATCTCCCCAAATTTGATTGATATTCTTGATCATTATTGGTTCGTTTTTCGATACTGCCATGGAATCTACAACGGCTTCCTTGAACCCTTCAGGGTGTACATCATTATCCAGCCACTTTGCCAAATCAGCAGGATCAGTATAGTATGACATTTTGGTTGGCATCCAGAGTCCAGAGGTATATAAGTCGAGTGTCTTGGAAGGATCCATCATCCATTTTTGGAGTGTCCATGCTTCTTCTGGATGTTCTGTTGCATTGAAGACAACATTTACACCACTGACATAAATTTGTGCAGGTTCCTTCAGAATGGGAAGTGCCGCAACACCGTAATTAAGTTCTTTCATGGCTCCCAGTTCGAGTAATGTCCACTGACCTGTTACATAGAATCCCAATTGGCCATTAGCAAGCATGGTCAAAGGTGATACGTTTGTTCCCCCTGTCATACGGGGCATTACATGATGCACATTCATCAAATCTGCTAAGTTCTGGAACGCTTCAATGGTTTCAGGTGTGTCTACATGCACGGTCTTTCCGTCTGTGTCAATGATGTCTCCGCCATTACTCCATACGCTTGGGTAGTACATGGTAGACCATAGATCATAGCTGACCCCATAGCGGGCAATGTCCTTGGGATTGAATCCAGCATCATCAGGGTGCAATCCCTTGCTGTCAACAGTGATCATCTTCAAATAGGTGACAAAATCTTCCCAACTCCATGCATTCTTGTAATCGGTTGGAGGAGTCGGAACACCTGCTTCTTCCAATACATCTCTGTTGTACCACATAACCTGGCACTCTGCAGCGGTGTATGCTCCGTAGGTGGCATTGTTGATCTTGAGCCAGGTTTGGGGCAAATAGGAGTCATCCATTCCATCGCGGGCCATCAGTTCATCAAGTTTGAGAAAATAGCCATTTTCAGCATAGTTCCCAAACTCTTCGGGTCTGAAATATCCGACATCAGGAAGTGAATTTGAGACTGCCAATGCCTTCATTTTTGCATTGTACGTTGAACCATCCAGATCACCTGGCAGATACATCGGTTCTACCTTGATCTCTGGGTATGCGGCCTCAAATTCTGCTAATGCCTGCTTGACTGCAGCATCTTCAGCTGGGCTACCCCAATAAATGTACTGCAATGTCACTTGATCGGCAGATTCCTCCTTCTGTCCGTTGGCAAAGCATAGGCCAGTACCTATGAGAGCAATAATACAGATACAGATAAAAACCTTTCGTTTCATAAGATCCTCCTTTTGGATTCTAAGTAATTTAACCACTACAACTTATATTCAGAAAGAGAGATAATTATGTTATTATATGCAATAATCCTACTTTTTTGGAGTCTAGTATGGAGTTTGTTCTCTTGCCCTGTCTCTCTGAGCTTTTAGCTGAAAATTGTGGTATAGCCATACTCAATCCTGGATGGATTCATAGAAAACGTACTATAGATACATCTGTCTTCATTTTAGGACACCAAGGGAGTGTTCAGATCCAAGAAGAGACTGAACTATTTACCGTGAAGCCATCCTCCTTCTGCTTCCTTTCGGCAGGGAGAAACCATTGGGGAGCTGCTCCTATCCAAGAGAAGGCGCGCTACTATTGGATCCATTTTAAGACGAAAGAGAAACCTCAGTTCCTTTCGGAAAGAGAAGCGCTGATGATCATCAATAATAAAGAAATTGCTAAAGCCAGGTTGCATAATGCACTGCTGTTGCCACGATATATGGATATGTTTCCTACTACGGTAATTAGAGAAACATTTCACGAGTTATTGTATGAACAGGAAACTATTTCATTTACTGAACAGAAGTACCAGGCCATGGTTAAGCTTATGTTCATTACTTTAAATGAAATGGTGATCGATGTGATCAACAAAACGCAAAAGAATAATGAGAATAAGGGCTTGGTCAATAAGATTATTCAGCTGGTATATGAAAATCTCACGGATCCAGAGTTTTCTGTCAAGTATTTGGCTGATCTGTTGTGCTATAACCCTGACTACTTGAATAGGCACTTTAAAGAACTGATGAAACGTACGTTGATCGATTTCATCATTGATAAAAGAATTGAACACTCACTTGTTTCACTGATCGATAGTGAATTGACAATTCGCTGCGTAGGCGAAGAGTCAGGGTTCTCTTCCTATCGTAATTATATTCATCAATTCAAATTGAGAAAACATATGACTCCTTCTGAATTCAGAAACTATCATAGGATGCTTCATATCACCAATTGCTGATATTTGTATGGATTTGTGTAGAACAATGCGATTCCTCCCGACTACGTGCTCTACACACAGTTCTCTGATATGGTATACTCTAGGTAGTGGAGGGACCTCTTATGAGTACAAACACTGTATTTACGATTGGACGACAATTTGGCAGTGGCGGACGGCAAGTTGGGAAGAATCTGGCTGAGAAACTGGGAATTCCCTTCTATGACAAGGAACTCATCGCCATCAGTGCACAGGACAGCGGTCTCAGCGAGGCGCTCTTCTCCAACGCTGATGAGAAAGCAACCAGCAGTATCTTCTACTCTTTGGTAATGGGGAACTATCCTATGGCAAGTGGTGCCCTTGGAGTGACTGAAATGCCGCTGAATGACCAACTCTTTTTGATTCAGAGCAAGACCATCAAGCGATTGGCCTCTGAAGGTCCTTGTGTAATTGTAGGGCGGTGTGCTGACTACATCCTCAGGGAGATGGAGAATACTTTGAATATCTTCATTCATGCAGACTTGATGAACCGCACTGAGCGGGCTATCAGGGTCTATGAGGTGGAGGAGAAAAAAGCAGAGGATGTCTGCCTGAAGACAGACAAGCAGAGAGCAAACTTTTACAACTATTACAGTGACCGCAAGTGGGGCATGTGTCGCACCTATGATTTAAGCCTCGATAGTGGGAAGCTTGGCATTGATGGCTGTGTGGACCAGATCATCAACTACGAGAAACTCTGGCAGAAGAACAAGGGAAAGGCCATCTGATGCTTATTGATTTGTTGGATAATCTTGAATGGTATCGTGCCCTGCATCCTGCAATGCAGGGCATCATTACAATCATGGACAGAAGTCTTCCGTATCAAGAAGAACCAGGAACCTATACTGTTGATGGTATTTCCTATGAGGTGATGGAGTATGAGAGTAGTGAATCTGGGGAGATACATCAGGCAAACGAGACGGAGGTCCATATCCTCCTGGAAGGAGAGGAGCTATTCAGTCTCCAGCGAGGTAGCACGGTGGATGTGGTAACGCAGTGCACCACAGGGTTGTTTGTAGTACTCCGTCAAGGAGAATCCTATCGTCACAAGCAGCAGATACATACTCAGCTGCGGGTCAAGAAAGTGGTGTTCAGCCTTCCTGATCCTGCCGCTTGAACTGGTTCCGTTTTCTCCAAAGGTGGGCGAGCATGAAACGCTCGCCTTCTTTAATGTCCCCAGCATCGATTGCTCTTACCAACCTTCTATGCTCTTCCTGGGTTTTCTTCAAGCCTCGTTTGTTCAGTGTCTGGCTGAAGAGGAGTGCTGCTTCCCCAAGGTTGAGCCTGCTGTAGGTACGTGTAAGCAATTCATTGCCTGCAAGGTTTATCAAATCCAAATGGAACTGATAGTGCAAGGAACTGAACGTCTGCACATCAAAGGGGAGTGGGGAGGCTATCAGCCTGTCCATCTCGTCCAGAATCTGAATCAAGGGTGTTGTATCTGCATGTTGTTCACAAGCAGAGCGCATTGCAAGTGCCTCCAGATATGCTCTTACTTCAGTCAGCTGCTGGTACTCTTGCATGGTAAGATCTTTTACATAGGTCCCACTATGGGCAATGGTAACCACAAATCCATCCTGGTCGAGACGCTTGAAAGCCTCCCTCACAGGGGTCCTGCTGCAGGAAAAAGTATATGCCAATGTGTTCTCTGAGAGTTTTGTGCCTCCAGGAAGCTCCCCACTACGAATTTGTTCTCGAAGACTTTCATAGATGTGTTCGATCAACTGACTGCGAAGGGTATCTGACATGTGTACAGTATAGCCAAAGTGATTCTCTATGCCTAGTAATGTAAACGGGTCGTGGAGTAGTATCCACGACCCGTGTATTGGTGACTAAAAAAGCTACTTGTCGATTCCAACAAGTTCAATGTCGAAAATCAGCAAGGTGTTGGGGAGAATGGAATCGGTTCCTGCTTCTCCATACCCGAGGGAAGGATGGATCCAAGTTCTTATCACGCTTCCCGTATTCATGGTAAGCAGTGCTTCACTAAACCCTTCGATCAGGCCTGAAACAGGGAAGTGGGCAGTCTCCCCCATGTCGTAGGAGCTTTCAATAACTGTCCCATCGGTCATCTGTAACTGGTAGTTGACCTCAACCGTATCTTCCATGGTTGGCTTCTTGCCCTCTGCAGGGGTCAGAACCTGATACTGAAGGCCGCTGGCCGTGGTGATGACTCCCTCATTGCTCTTGTTCTGATCAAGATATGCCTCAGCTTCCTCCAGGTTGGAAACTGCTACTTCCGCAAGCCAAGCAGTATACTCTTTTTCAAGCTCCTGCTGGTATTCAATGAAAGATGTCTGCATCTCTGCTTCATTCATGAGCAACTGATTCCCGCAGGCATAATCAAGTGCACCACTGGCATAGAGGTCTCCGTTTACGTGGATACCTTGGCCGGCCATGTTAAGCGCCAAGAGGTAGCCATAGGTATAGCTGAATGCATTATCGATACCCTCAGGCTTTGCCAGATCCCTGACATCTTCAATGCTGTCGTAGCTCGTGCCGTAGTCACTCTGTGCAAGGCCGGCACTCCAGACTTCAGCCTGGTACTGCTCAACGTTTGCATAGAGCTCTTCCAGCGTGTAGTATCCGCTCATGGAGTCTCTCTGGGAATCTGCATACCCATCCAGTGCTCCCTTCACATAATATCCTGCATCGAAGAAAAGTCCTTGGTTTGCAAAGGACTGGATCAGCATAAAGCCATAGGTGTAACTGAATCGGTCTTCCAGGCTCTCAAGCGAGGTAGCCATCTCAGTACTGATGAAATAAGGAAGCACCCCAGTAGCTACCAGTGGATTGATGTAGCGAATATGTGTTGCAAGCCCATTCTGTACGACTACCTCAAGATAATCTCCACGAGAGAGTGATGCAACGGGATACGTTGATTCTGTCATGCTGTTGGTCATGAATACAAAATCCACGTTTTCCAGGGTCCTTACAGTAAAAGCTTTCTGACCTTGCTGGTCGAAAGCGGAAAGTACTCGTACAGTGACAGCATCAGGATGCGCTTCCTTTGCACCAGCTGCAAAGAGTGCAGTGGAGAGAAGCATCATCACCAATAGGGTCACAACCATCTTTGTTCGATTACGTTTGTTCATAGTCATTCCTTTTTGTTTGTTCGTTGCGTATACAACTTTCTTAAATGTACGTGCTCTTTTAAGAAACGTCAATGCAAGAACGTTTTCATTAGCCATTCTAGGACGTTCTTAGCTGTTATGATACCGATATATAGGCACTTCATGAAGTTTTGTGGATTTAGCTCTTCATACTATATGCTTCTGGTACATGTTGTATTGTGGATACGGGCAAATAAAAACCCCCGAGTCCCAAGCGGGACACAGGGGTTTGAAAAGGTCCTTGGTGGTCAGGAAGCCTTCGAGGATCTTGATTTTGAATACAGATCAAAAGCAACTGCCGAAAGGAGGACAAAACCCTTGATTGCCTGCTGCCAGTCAGTGCTTATACCTATGATCGACATCCCGTTGTTGAGTACTCCGATGAACAGGCCCCCAACTACGGCACCAATTACGGTACCAACACCACCAGAGACAGCTGATCCACCAACGTAACATGCAGCGATCGCATCCATCTCAAAGTTCTGGCCGGCTTTTGGTGTGGCAGAGTTGAGGCGTGCAGTAAATACCATGGCTGCGACAGTGGCCAAAATTGCCATATTGGTGTAGATCCAGAACATCACCCATTTGACCTTTACGCCCGACAACTCTGCAGCCTTGCGGTTACCTCCGAGGGCATAGATATGGCGGCCCTGTACTGTCTTTGATGCGACAAATTGATAGCCAACGACCAGAATGCCCAAGAGAATCAAGATATTGGGGAATCCCTTGTAGATGGCAAATACGACGGTAAAGGCAATGAGTACTGCAGCAAGAAAGACAACTTTCATAACCCAGATTCCAGGAGGAAGCAGGTCAAAGGCATACTTCTTCTGTTTCTTTCGCTTTTGTATCTCACCGAAGACAATAAGCGCCACAATGAGCATTCCAATCAGTAACGTGAAAATGTGGAAATGTACCTCGCCGATTGTAGCACCACCAAAAGGATCCGGAATATAACCGGACGAAATTGATTGGAACGCTTCGGGGAAGGGAGCCTTCGTCTGTCCTTTCATGATGACCTGTCCCAAGCCACGGAAAACCAACATGCCGGCCAGCGTAGCGATGAAGGGGGGGACATTCACGAATGCTATCCAAAACCCTTGCCACATCCCGATCAACGTTCCACATACCAATGCAAGGAACATCGCCAGATACGGGTTCCACTGAAGGTCTACCATCATGACACCACAGAGAGCGCCGATGAAGGCGACCATGGATCCGACAGAAAGGTCAATGTTTCCTGTCAGGGTACACAGCAACATACCAACGGCAAGAATCAGGACATAACTGTTCTGAAGCACCAAATTTGTCAGGTTAACCGGTCTGAAAAAGATACCGTCCGTCAAGAGACCGAAGGCAACCATTGCCACAGCCAAGGCAATGACCATCATGTACTGTCTTACATTCTTTTTCAAAATTGCAATCAAGCCACTCATCCCATACTCCTTCTCGTATGCACTCAGTAAAGATTCTAATTCATGACATCGCTCGGTAGACAGCGTTGTCTTAGTTGTTCAAGATATTACGCATGATATCTTCCTGCGTTGCAGTCTCTCCTGAGAGTTCTGCAGTGATCTTGCCTTCGCTCATTACATAAATTCTATCACTCATACCGATAATTTCAGGCATTTCACTGGAAATGAGAATACAAGCCATTCCCTGTGCCGCAAGTGAGTTGATGATTGTATAGATTTCATGTTTCGTACCAACATCAATACCACGGGTTGGTTCATCCAGAATCAGGACCCTTGGGTCTGAGAACAGCCACTTTGACAATACGACCTTCTGCTGATTTCCGCCAGAAAGATTTCCTGTCATCTGGAGAATCGTCGGGGTCTTTGTATTCAGCTTCTTGCAATACTCTTCTGCAACAATATTCTCTTCATGTTCATTGATCACTGATGCCTTTGCAATCTTTTGCAGTTTTGCGATTGTGGTGTTCTCCTTGATATTCTGTATCAGCACCAAGCCAAGCTCCTTGCGATCTTCCGGTACATAGGCAACACCTTTCTCAATTGCCTTGGGAATTGAGCTGATATCGACCTCTTTCCCTTCAAGATATGTTTGCCCGGTTATGTTCTCGCCGTATGCCCGGCCAAAAACACTCATTGCCAGTTCTGTGCGCCCAGCACCAACCAGGCCTGCCAAGCCGACAACTTCACCGCTACGAACAGTGATATTGACATCTTCAAGTTTGTTTCGTTCAGGATTGTCTGGATTTTGCACCGTCCAGTTCTTGATCTCAAAAAGGACCTTTCCGATTGGGTTGTCACGCTTGGGGAACATATCGGTAATCTCTCGTCCTACCATCCCCTTGATGATTCTCTCTTCTCCAATCGATATTGGGCCCTTCTTTTTACGCTCCACCTCGAGCGTTTCAATCGTCTTTCCATCACGAAGGATGGTGATTGAATCAGCAACGGCTGCAACTTCATTCAGTTTATGGGAAATCAACACGCTGGAGATATTGCTCTTGTCTCTCAGTTCCTTGAGAATCTCAAGCAAATGTTGACTATCTCGCTCATTGAGGGCACTGGTGGGCTCATCAAGAATCAGCAACTTTGCATGTTTTGCCAAGGCCTTGGCAATCTCTACCATCTGTTGCTTGCCCACACCGAGTTTGTTCACCGGAATATTGGGATTCTCATGGAGTCCGATGCGCTCCATGTATTTCATGGCATCTTCACGGGTCTTGTCCCAGTTGATGATGTTGAACGTTGCTCGTTCATCACCAATGAACATGTTCTCCGCTATGGAAAGGTAGGGGCTCAAGGCCAATTCTTGGTGAATGATGACGATTCCAGCTTGTTCACTCTGCCTGATGCTCGAGAACGTACAACGTTTTCCTTCGAAAAAAATGTCCCCATCGTAGGTTCCATAGGGATATACGCCAGAGAGGACTTTCATCAAAGTTGACTTTCCAGCACCGTTTTCACCAACCAAGGCATGGATTTCTGATGGTTTTACATCCAAGCTGACGTCATCAAGTGCTTTCACCCCTGGGAAAGTCTTGGTGATATGCTTCATCGACAGCAGAATAGAATTGTTTGGCATACAGGTCTCTCCAAATATAGAGGGGAACCCGATTCCAGTTCAGCCGCAGGCAGATGGCACCGGGTTCTCGATCATGCAATACAACTCCGGTCCCAACACCGTGAGACCGGATAAAAGCGTTTTACAGCCCAAGTTCTTCTGCAGTGTGGTAGCCGGTATCGACTACTTCAGCAATCAGGTTGTCCTTGGTCACGATAACAGATTCCAAAAGAACGGAGGGAACAATATAGGGTTTGCCATTCTTCATGGAGTCGTTGTCGTAGGTTGTGGTGTTGAGTCCCTGGGGAACTTCACCGCGCATGATGGTATCAACCAGTTCAACAGTAGCCTGACCGAGTACACGGGTATCCTTGAGGACGGTTGCATACTGATCTCCTGCGAGAATTGACTTACAGGAAGCTACGATACAGTCCTGTCCACCGACAACCGGCAACGGCTTGCCTGCTGTGCCATAGCCAACGGCCTTACAAGCTTCAAGCGTGGAGAGGCTGATTGGATCGTAGGGGGAAAGAATTCCGTCGAGTGTCTGGTCGGTGTAGTAAGCGGAAAGGAGATTCTCCATTCTGGACATTGCCAGCTCATTACTCCAGCGCAGCGTTCCTACAGTGTCCATGCCCTTCTGGCCTGAACCAATCTTGAGGGTGCCATTGTCAAAATAGGGTTTCAGCTTATCCATTGCACCATTATAGAAGAAATAAGCGTTGTTATCGTCCGGGGAACCACCGAAGAGTTCAATCAACAACGGTTTCTTGGCGGGATTGTCAAGATTCATGCCCTGAATCAAGATATCGCCCATCTGCTGGCCTACAGCATAGTTGTCAAATGAGAGGTAGTAGTCAACGTTCGGTGACTTCATGATCAAGCGGTCGTAAGCAATCACCGGGATTCCCTCGTCTGCTGCTTTCTGAAGTACATCACTCAAAGCAGATCCGTCAATTGAAGCGATGACAAGCACCTGTGCGCGCTTGGTGATCAAATCTTCAATCTGGCGTACCTGGGTAGGGATGTCGTCATCCGAGAACTGCAGGTCAACCTTGTATCCCAGCTCTTCCAAGCCAGCTTTAACCGCTGCTCCATCCTTATTCCAGCGTTCTTCCGATCTGGTAGGCATGACTACTCCAATCATTCCTTTGCTGTCTGAGCTTTCAGCAGCGCCAGCTGCAAAGGCCATGTTCATGGCAATCAGCATTACCATTGCTACTACGAGCATCTTCTTCATATAGAGCCTCCTTAATGATTATGCGTTAACGTTAACGCATCGTTGAAAAAAAGCACTTAAAACAATGCTTAATTAACTCTATCATCGGTGTGTTGAGCAGTCAAGGATTTTTCTTCATCCAAAAAATGTGTTAAATATGGACACATATGTAGGATATTTAACGCAATAGTGTATGTTCGCTCAATTGCCACACTTTGACAGCAGCATAATCTAAGCCATAACCCAAAAACCACACGCCAGCCACCCCAGGGTGGTTTTTTTCGTATTTGGTGTTATGACTAAAAACATATTTTCGTATTGCTATGTATTTATAT
>JBFWKK010000025.1:0-35565 GCA_050252715.1 Sphaerochaeta sp.
AAGCTATCGCAAAGGCGATAGAGGAGCTGCACATTGAGCGTGAAGATTTCGACGTAGAAATCGTTGAACCGGTCAGAAAAGGGTTGTTCAAGAAGAGTAATGTAAAGATCAGAATTCATTTTGATGACGGAAGCAATCTGGAACCTGATGCCTTTGAGGAAGAGGAACAGGATCTTGAGCAGCCTATCAACAGTGAGGTTGAGGACAAATTGCTCACCTTCGTGGCTACCATGCTGGATAAGATGGGGTATGAAGGACGGGTTTCCATTGGTTTCAGGAAGGAGCGGAAGCTCGGTCTGAATATTGAGAGTGACAACTCAAATATTATTATTGGAAGAAAAGGAAAGAATCTGGATGCAATCCAGTTGCTTGCAAATGTGTATGCAGGACAGCTTGATCCGGATATGAAGGTCATTGTCGACAGTGAAAACTATCGTATGCGTCATGAGGAGCAACTGATCAGAATGGCCTTCAAGACTGCTGAACAGGTCAGAAAGAGTGGCCGAAGCAAGTTGCTCGAACCGATGAATCCGTATGAAAGACGTCTTGTCCATACCGCCCTCAACGATTTTGGTGGCGTGGAAACCAAGAGTGAGGGAGACGGACTCTACAAACAGATTCGAATCTCAAACGAGAGAAACTAAGAAAAGAAGCGGGAGCCAATCACGGTTCCCGTTTTTAATGCTTGACAAATATTCAGAACAGACCTACTGTTGCTAGTGTGCCGTAGGGCACAAAACACTATATATTGTGTGTATAGGAAAAGGGAAGTTGGGTGTAGAAGCCCGCGCGGTCCCGCCGCTGTGATGGGGAGTCCCTGGCAGAAATCCACTGGAGAAATCTGGGAAGGAAGCCAGGCATGAAGAACCTAAGCCAGAAGACCTTACCTGTACAGACACGCCGTCACGGAGCATGACAAGGGGCGTGTGCCAACAGGGCACCTCTACCATTCGTCTTGACTCCGTAGGGAGGAAACCATGCAACAGCAGGTGGTGAAGCGAGACGGGCAGGTGGTTCTCTGCGAGGTTCAGAAAATCATCAATGCAATCGAAAAGGCAGCAGCGGCTGCGCACCAAGACGTGGATGCAAACCACGTTTCAAACCTTGTGCTCTTCAAGACAGAGGGAAAAGAGCGTCTAGAGGTGGAGCACATCCAGGACCTTGTAGAAGCGTCCCTGATGGAGGAAGGCTATTCCAAAACTGCAAAAGCCTACATTCTCTATCGCAAAGACAGGGAACGGGTGAGAGAGGGAAAGGCGCTCATCAATGCAACCAATGAGATGTTCAGTGCGTATCTTGAAGATACTACCTGGAGAGTCAAGGAGAATGCCAATACACGCCGTTCTGTAAATGGCATGAACAACTACATCCGTGAGCGATTTACTGAACAGTATTGGCTTCATCAAATCTATCCCGCTGAAATTAGGGAAGCTCATCTGAAAGGATCCTTGCATCTGCATGACCTTGGCTTTTTCGGTCCCTACTGTTGTGGATGGGATCTAAGACAACTCCTGATGCAAGGCTTTGGAGGTGTGGATGGAAAGGTTGCAAGCAAGCCAGCCAAGCACTTTCGCTCCCTGCTCGGGCAGGTAGTGAATGCAACGTTCACCTTCCAAGGTGAGTGTGCAGGGGCTCAGGCTTGGTCTTCCTTCGACACCTACTGTGCTCCTTTCATCCGGTATGATGGACTGAGCTATGGTGAAGTGAAACAGGCGATGCAGGAATTTATCTTCAACCTCAATGTCCCTACCAGGGTCGGTTTCCAATGTCCCTTTTCCAATTTGACCTTCGACATTACGGTTCCCAAGAGCATGAAGGATGTAGCGGTCATCCGTGGCGGTGTCGCACAGAGCGAGACGTATGGGGAGTTCCAGAGTGAGATGGATCTGCTCAATCATGCCTTCTGTGAGGTAATGGAGGCCGGTGATGCCTCTTCCCGTGTCTTTACCTTTCCCATACCCACCTACAATGTGACCAAAGAGTTTCCTTGGGAATCAGAGGTGGTGGATTCCATCTTTGCCATGACTGCAAAGTATGGTATTCCCTACTTTTCCAACTATGTGAATAGTGATCTCTCTCCAGAGGATGCACTCTCCATGTGTTGTCGCCTGCGCCTCGATACTTCCCAACTCAAGAAACGGGGAGGAGGATTGTTTGGTTCCAATCCTCTTACCGGTTCCATCGGGGTAGTTACCCTGAACCTTCCTCGCCTTGCCTATGAGACACAGGATGAAGCACTGTTTCTCGCTCGTCTGCATGAGCGTTGTGAGCTGGCAAAAAAGAGTTTGGAGATCAAACGGAAAGTCATCGAAAAACAAACTGAGCGAGGTATGTATCCCTTCAGTCGATTCTCCTTGGAATCGGTAAAGGAGCGTACCGGACGATATTGGGGAAACCACTTCAGTACCATCGGTATTGTTGGTATGGAGGAGGCGCTTCTCAACCTCTTTGGAGAATCCGATTCCCTCACCACGGATCGAGGACAGGAGTTTTCCCTGAAGGTGCTCTCTGTCATGCGCGATATCATCCAGAGTTTCCAGGAAGAGACCGGCAACTTCTACAACCTTGAGGCTACCCCGGCAGAGGGCGCAAGCTATCGCTTGGCAAATTTGGATAAGAAGGAGTATCCCCCCATTATCACTGCAGGGGAGGATGTGGCGTACTACACCAATTCAAGCCAGCTTCCTGTTGGCTATACCGATGATCTGTATGAGACGCTCGAGAAGCAGGATGATCTGCAGTGTCAGTACACAGGAGGTACGGTACTTCATCTCTACCTTGCCCAGAGGATTGAGGATCCAAGGATGGCAAAACAGCTGATCAGAAATGTTTGCAGCCGCTATAAGCTCCCCTATGTTTCCCTAACCCCGACCTTTTCCACCTGCAAGAATCACGGGTATCTTGATGGGGAAGTTGAGTATTGTCCCATCTGTGGCCAAAAGACCGAGGTCTGGACCAGGGTGGTTGGGTACCTCAGACCAAAGGAAGATTTTCATCCAGGCAAGCAAGAGGAACATCGACAAAGAACCTTCTTTAGGGTGGATGCATCATGATTATCAGTGGTATAGAAGGCTCTTCATTTCTCGATTATCCAGGGAAGTTAAGCTGTGTACTCTTCACCCAAGGTTGTAATTATGATTGCTTCTATTGTCATAATCGTGCACTTATTGCGCTGGAAGATGGCGAAATAAGCTATCAAGAAGTAGAATCGTTCTTGAAAAAACGTGTTGGATTTCTCTCTGCTGTGGTAATCAGCGGAGGGGAACCCACCCTCCACAGAGATCTTTCCAGATACTTTCTTCTGGCTCGGGAACTTGGCTTTTCGACGAAGCTGGATACCAATGGCAGTAGACCAGAGGTGCTCAGGTCATTGCTGGAAGGAGGCTTGGTTGACTATGTGGCTATGGATGTAAAGGCACCATGGTCACGCTACCGGGAGATTGCAGGTTTGCAAGCCGATGCGAGGAACGTTGCCAAATGTGTCAGCCTGCTCCAAGCGTATGCAGCAACTCACCCAGACTTTTTCTGGGAAGTACGAACTACGGTGGCCCCAGGCCTGAAAGCAGAAGACTTACTGGAAATTGCTGCGATGCTTCCAAAGGTAATGAAATGGGTGCTCAACAGGTATCGCGTACCGAAGGTGTTCAAGCAGGAGGATGAGAAACGGGTCAACCTTCCCGCTCTCTCGCAGCGGGAGGTTGCCATATTGGAGGAGAGTCTGTTGCAGCTCCAGCCGAATCTCAAACGAGTGAGATGATCTTCTCCCAGGGGAGATCGCTCTTGCCGAAGTGTCCGTAGTTCATGGATTTCTGGTAGATTGGTCGCTTCAAATCGAGGGTCTTGATGATTCCTGCAGGGCTAAGGTCAAACTTCTCCCGTACCAGTTTCTCCAACTCCTCATCGTCCCTTGTCCCAGTGCCGAATGTGTCAACATAGATGGAAATGGGATAGGGGACACCGATGGCGTAGGAGAGCTGGACCTCACAGGTGGTGCAGAGCCCGTTTGCCACCAGGTTCTTTGCAACAAAGCGAGCCATATAGGCACCACTTCTATCTACCTTGGAGGGATCCTTTCCGCTGAAGGCTCCCCCTCCATGGCGACCCATCCCTCCATAGGTGTCGACGATGATCTTTCTTCCGGTCAATCCGGTATCGCCGGCAGGACCTCCGGTAACGAATCTTCCTGTTGGGTTGATGTACATCTTGGTCTTTTCATCAAACAAGCCGGTTGGTTCCAGTACTGTTTCAATGACCTCTTTGGTGAGGTAGCTGATCAATGCACCACGACGAGTCTCCTCAGTATGCTGGTGACTGATGACCACTGAATCGATATGTATGGGTTTTCCATCCTTATAGAGGAGAGAGACTTGGCTCTTTGCATCCGGGCGGAGGAAGGGAGCCTTCCCACTCTTTCTCAATAAGCTGGCTCTTTCGAGAAGCTGATGAGCCCAATAGATTGGGGCAGGCATGAGGGTCTCTGTCTCGTTGCAAGCATAGCCGAACATCATGCCCTGGTCTCCAGCGCCTTGCTCTCCATAAAGCGAGGTTTCAGCGGTAACTCCCATGGAGATGTCCTCTGACTGGGTATTGGTGAAATCGAGAACCTCAAGCGTACGATAGTCAAAGCCGATCCCTTCATCGGTATATCCAATCTCCTTGACCGTTGTCCGTACAATTTCCTCGATATTGATGGTTGCCTTGGTGGATAGTTCTCCTCCTACTACAACCCGATTAGTGGTGGCAAATACCTCACAGGCAACCCTGCTTTGGGAATCTTGTGCGAGACAGGCATCCAGGACAGCATCAGAAATCTGATCGCAGACCTTGTCCGGATGACCTTCACTGACTGATTCTGAGGTAAAAATGTGTGAACCGTGTGTTACCATACTACACCCTTCCTTATGGAACTGCGGAAGGGGGAACTCAACGCAATATTACGATTGATACGCTCCCCTTTTAGCAAGTTTCTTTAGTGACGCCCGCAAGCCGGGAGGCTGACAAATCGACGTCATTGAAAAAGATAGTACCAAAATTCCCACCTTTTTACAAGACAAGGAAATCTCTTTACATAACAATAAATGTTATGATATATTTAATGTTATGAAAATGATTACTCTTACCGACACAAAACAATTGGAGATTTACATGCATCCCAAACGACAGCAGATCTTGCACGAGCTGAGCGTGGAGGGTCCAATGACGGCAAAAATGCTCAGTGATACGCTTGGGATGACTCCCTCCAGTGCAAAACACCACCTGAAGAGGCTGGAGGAACTTGCGGTAGTTGAGGTTGACCACAGAGAACTGATTCATGGGATTACTGCCACCTATTATCGTAGGACATTGGTTACTGTAAGCTTTGGTTCCCTTCCTGAAGAGCATAAAAAGAATGCATCATCTGCCGTTACCAAGCAAATACAGGATAGGTTTTATGCACAGCCACGGTCCCTTACCGATACAGAGGGTCATTTCCAGGCTGACCAGGTCTCAGGTGTTGTGCATCTCAGATCCAAGGAAGCTGATGAACTGTATCGTCTTATCAGGAACTTCCTAGAGGAGAAGGAGAAGAAGAGGGATGGAACAGAACCCTTTGTATTCTCCTTGTTGGCTTACCATGCGTAGCAATGGTTTTCATCCAGGGGCCTATATAGCATCACTCTCACTCTCCTATCTTGCATTGGGTGTTACTTTGCCTGCAATGAGTCTGATAGTGGTGAGCAAAGGATACTCTCTCGAGTATTTGGCGGTGATCATGGTCATCTACTCGATATCCGTGATGGGAGGCGAGGTACCCAGTGGAGTGTTTGCCGATACCAAGGGAAGGAAGGCCAGTTTTCTTCTCGGCCTTGCCTTCTCCCTTGCTGGAACACTGTGTGTTCTCTTTGACTCACTCATTCTTCTATCTCTGGGATTCTTGCTTACCGGACTTGGAAGAGCCTTTGGGAGTGGGAGCCTTGACGCAAAATATATTGAGGATGGACAGAAGGCAGGGAAAAAGCTGGAGGATATTGTCTTTTCCCTGGAGATCAATTCTGGAATTTCCCTCACCCTTGGTGCGCTGCTTGGCGGGTATTTACTCACCCTTGGCAGGGGAGGTTCTTCCCTCACCCGGCCACTCTTGCTTGTGCGTATCGTTTTCTTGGTTGTCTCAGCCATTGTAGTTGTATGTTCCATCAAGGAGGTGGTTGATCGAGGAGATCAGAGAAGTTCCTATGCAGAGCAATTTCGCCTGTTTATCTCTGTACTACGGTCATCTCCCTTTCTCTTCTTCTATAGTGCAAGTGTCCTTTTGCAGGGGATGCTGCTGGCATCCCTTGAGAGCTACTGGCAACCATATCTTACGCAGTTGCTCAAGGATGACTCCTTGCTCTGGTTGCTGGGGATGACAACGGTTCTCATCTTCTCCATCAGTATCCTTGGATCACTGATTGGTAAGAAAATTGTGCAGGTAAAGCGTCCAACAGGCGTTTATTGTATACTTTTCTTGCTCATCTATGGTCTGCAGATTCTTCTCTCCCTGCGCACCAATATCATCTATTTTCTGGTGCTATTCTCCTTTATCTACTTCTTTCTTGGTATTCTTTCGGTGGTAGGAACCTATGTTTTGAACAAGGTTGCAGAGGATCGGGTGAGGACCAGTATGATCAGTCTCTCATCATTCAGCCTGCAAGCTGGTGGGGTGTTGACCAACTTGTTTGCCTCTTCGCTTTTTCTTATCGGAGGAATAGCTCTCTTCTGGAAGGTTTCTGCATTGGTGGGCGTGGTGGGGATCTTCTTGCTTGCAAAGCCTCTGTTACAGCGTTTTCCACGCTCCTGAATCGAAAAGATCTCTCAACTGGGTAGCCTTTTCTTTGCTGAATTGCGCTCCTCTTTGGGTGATGATCTCCCCGGCAAGGATGGAGGCAATAATGCCGGACTCACGTGTTGTATAGTGGTTGTACAGGCCATAGAGGAATCCCGCAGCATAGACATCCCCTGCTCCGGTGGTATCGGTAGGAACCACCGGTCCCTTAACCGGGATATTGATGATCTTTCCTTCATGGGAGACGTAGGAACCTTTCTTTCCATTCTTCACGACCGCTGTCCTACAGAGTTTTCCCATGGAGCGACAGCATTCGTAGGGGTCATAATTGTCAAAGAGAATCCTGGCCTCTTCGCGGTTGGCAAAGACAATGTCACAATGCTGGGAAATGAGATTCAGGAATGGCTCACGATATCTACCTACTGCAAACGGATCTGCAAGGTCGAATGAGACAATGGTATTGTGATTCTTTGCTATAACCAGGGCCTTCTCTATCGCCTCTTGCTGACTCTTGGTATCCCACATATACCCAGTGAAGTGGAAGAATGAGGCGGATGCTACAGTCTTCTCGTTGACATCATCTTTCTCATAGAGGCGATTGGCCCCTAGGAACGTATTCATGCTTCGCTCACTGTCAGGGGTGATGAGAATAACGGTGGAACCGGTCATCTCTTTTTCTGTTGCCACCAGCTCGTCATGGACACCTAGTTCACTGAGCCTTGACCGGTATATGGTTCCATTCTCGTCATTCCCAATCTTCCCTGCCAGGGTTGCCTTTACGCCTAGGGAGGCAAGGGCGATGATGGTATTGGGACACGATCCACCGCAACTGTAGGTAGTCCTTCGTTCCTTGGAGAGAAGCATGAGCTCTTCCATGCGTTCAGGACCGATGAGGGCCATGGTGCCTTTGTGGATCCCAAGCGTAGATATATCCTCTTCCTCGACACTGACAATAATGTCGATAAGGGGGTTTCCAATGCCATAGATCATGTGTTCTCTCTCTTTCATCTACAAGCATTCTACCACCTCTGCAGAGTTGTATTCAACAAGAAGCTTGCGAAACTCGTACACCAAGGGTAGGATGAGTGAGGAGGCTGCCATGGGCGAGTATCACATAACCGGCGGTAATCCCGCCAGCGGGGAAGTACGCATCAGTGGAAACAAGAACGGAGCCCTGCCCTGCCTGGCTGCCACACTCCTGACAGATGAACCGGTGAGGCTGTTCAATATTCCTGATATTGAGGATGTGCAGGTCATGGTCAACCTTCTGGAAAACCTAGGAAGTACGGTTGTGCGGGAGGATGCAAATACCTTTACCATACTGAGTGGACAGAGAAACGGTAGCCTGAAAAAGAAACTTGTGCAGGCTGTGAGGGGGTCAATCCTTCTATTGGGACCATTATTGGCTACCGTTGATGAGGTCCGACTCACTCCCCCAGGTGGGGATGTCATTGGTCTTCGTAGGCTCGACACCCATTTTATTGGGCTCTCTGCTTTGGGAGCTTCCTGTATGATCAATGAGGAGGGGGAGATCCATATCAAGGCAACAGGAAGACGGTTACGGGCAAATGATATCTTCCTCGATGAAGCCTCTGTAACCGCAACAGAAAATGTACTTATGGCCTCCTCCCTGGCTGAGGGAGAGAGTACCATCAGCAACGCAGCAAGCGAACCACATATACAGGATCTCTGCAAGATGCTCAACAGCATGGGGTGTCATATTGAGGGTATCGGGTCCAATCGTCTCTCCATCGTTGGCCAGAAGAAGCTCCACGGTTGTGAGTTCCACCTTGGCTCTGATTACATGGAGGCGGGCTCGTATATTGGCCTTGCCGGTGCAACTGGAGGACAGTTGCTGCTCAAGGGTGTGGAACCACAGCATCTGAGAATGATCCGTCTGGGCTTTGAGCGAATTGGAATTAGTTTTGTCATTGATGGTCCTTCCTCCATCCTGGTTCCCAAGAAGCAAAAACGGTTCCTTGCAAAAGAAGTGGGAGGACATACTGCCAAGATTGACGATGCTCCCTGGCCTGGATTCCCGGCTGATCTCTTGAGTATCATTACCGTCTGTGCCACGCAGATGGAAGGTTCCATTCTCATCCATGAAAAGATGTTTGAGTCCCGAATGTTCTTCATCGACTGGCTTATCCGGATGGGGGCGGACATCATCCTTTGCGATCCCCATAGAGCGGTGGTCAATGGACCCAGCCAGCTGATAGGATCCGAGCTTTCCAGCCCGGATGTACGGGCTGGAATGGCTTTGGTCATAGCTGCAGCGTGTGCCCAGGGTGAGAGTGTCATTCAAAATATCTACCAAATTGAACGGGGCTATGAGAACCTCAGTGGGAAACTGCAGGCTCTTGGTCTGGACATTGAACGAACTGAATAACTCCCTATTTTTAGTGCATTTCCCTTGGTTGTCCACACCCCTGTCCAGAAGTTATCCACAAGTTATCCACAACCTGGGGGAACACCTGTTGATACCCCGTGCAGTTAAGACTGTGTTCCAATAAGAAACAGAGGTTTTTATACGGTATTTGAAGATATGACAACTTTATATATTATATAGAATAAAACATAAGTTTAGCAAACAGGTTTCATCGTATTTCTATATGGGTTTTATGCACTTCCTATTGTTTAGTATTGAGGTTGGGTTTATGGGAAATAAACGAGTTATCAACAAGGTATCCACAACCTTTCCACGTTGCAGTTTGATGCAGTAACTCTCCTTGGCAGGTGACTTAGCTTTCTATTCCCTTTGGTCTATTTTGTACAATAAAATAGGAGTTGGTACTCCCCGTAGGCGATTATTATTGTTCCTTTGATGAAGCTATGGTACTGTTTTCCTAGGAGGGGTGATGAAGCGAAAGACTTGGATATTCAGCACCTCTTTGGTGCTTCTCTCAACATTGCTTTTGGTTCTTTTCTCATTGGGTACCCTGACAAGGATAGAGAGAATTTATAGAGGCCAGACCTTTGAGAGTATTGAAGAGCTGAAACGACAGTTTCTGTATGATACGGTAAACAACCAGATCAAGCGCATCGATACACAACGACAAATCATACAGGAAGAGTATGGGAAACAATTGGAGCATATCACATGGCAGATGAATACTGCCTATACAAACCATGTCACAGAGTTTCCTGAGATTGTCTCCTCCTTTTTCTGTGAAGAGGACTCTCTTGGTTGGACTGCCATCCTTTGGCAGCGGGATACAGGCAATGTCCTTGTTGATAATAAGAACCTTGTTCCCTCAGGAGCACCTCCCATTGACATCATAAACAAGATGCTTCCTGACTACCAACTGTATGAGTTGCACTCCTTTGCTCCCTATACACTCTTTGTTGGGTATCCCCAAGCGAAGGTTGATGAGGAGGTCAAGGAGTATATCGCCCAAGAGATATATGACAGCCAGTACTCCGAGAATTCCTACATCTGGGTGAATGAGGTGGTCAACTACGAGGGAGGGGATGACTATGCCATTCGTCGTATCCATCCAAACCTTCGTGATACTGTGGGACAATACCTCTCCACCAGTATGACGGATGTTCAGGGAACCACTCCCTATTTGACGGAGTTGGAAGGAGTAAAGCAGAATGGTGAGTTGTTTTTTTCCTACTACTTCAAGAAGAAGGATAGTGATGTCATCTCCGAGAAACTTACCTATGCAAAACTCTACAAGGATTTTGACTGGATCGTGGCGATGGGGATTCACTTGGATGATCTTGCCATGTATGCCGGTGATACCTCAGATAAAAGTGCAAGCATAGTTGGACAGATCACTCCCATTTTCATCGGTGCCATCATCATGCTCTTCATCCTCCACTCTGCCATTCTCGTGCTCTTGGAGCACCAGAAGAATAAGCAGCAGGCAAAAGCCCTTGAGGATCAAGTGTACAAAGATCCCCTTACGGGAATTGGAAATCGCAGAAGTGGCCTCTTGGCGTTGAAAAAAGCCTTTTTGGAGAGTCGTAAAGAGAAGGATGCTGCCATTGTTGTTGTATTTGATATCGATTACTTCAAGCATATCAACGACACCTATGGGCATGATGCGGGAGATCGTTGCCTCATACAACTTACCAGCATTCTGCAAGCGGTAATTTGCCAAGAGGACGCAATCTATCGTTGGGGTGGTGATGAGTTTCTGATCATCTGTCCTCATGAAAAAAGAGAAGAGATTGAGAGACGGGCAAATGACCTCCTTAGAGCAGCCAGATCTGTAAAAGTTGAGCATGAGACAATCACCATAACATTGACCATCTCATTGGGTATTACCTCTTTTGTTACGCATGATTTGTCGGAAAAAGATGTTCTCAAGCGAGCAGACAAAGCCCTCTATCAGGCAAAAGAGGCTGGAAGAGACAGATTTGTTTTACTTGTGTAGGAAATTATTCCAAATCTCTTGACAATGAAAGAGAGGGAGCATATAACTAGTATTGAAGTTAGCAATTGCTAACTATGGAGGAATACCATGCCGCTCTCGCTTGCTCAAGTCGGAGAAACAAGAAAAATTGTGGGACTCCACGGTGAAGATTCCCTGAAACAGCACCTGCTTGACCTTGGGTTTGTAGCAGGACAGGTTGTTGAGGTTGTGGGAAACAGCAATCAAGGAATCATCCTCTCCATAAAAGGGGTGCGTCTTGCGTTGAATCGTGGACTGGCACACCGAATCAACGTTGCATAATACCGTTTTATAACGAGGAGAATAGGAAATGACTTTAGGAACATTATGTCCTGGGGATAGGGCACGAGTCTTGTCCATCGGGACAAAGGGTGCGTTGCGTCAAAGAATTTTGGATATGGGCATTACCCCGCGTGTAGTTGTACAGCTCATTAAAGTTGCTCCTTTGGGAGATCCTTTGGAGCTTACTGTTCGTGGTTATCAGTTGAGTCTCAGAAAGAGTGAAGCCTCCTTGATTGAGGTAGAGAAGATCTGAGGGCTTTTTTTTAGCCCTAATAGTTAGCCATAACTAACATTTATACAAAGGAGTATGTATGCCCACCACCATCGCCCTTGCCGGAAATCCGAACTCCGGAAAGACCACCGTATTCAATGCCTTGACCGGTTCCCGCCAGCATGTAGGGAACTGGCCTGGAGTAACTGTTGACAAGAAAGAGGGAGTATACCGAAAGGATGCAAGATTTTCCATCTTGGATCTTCCCGGGACCTATTCACTCAGTCCCTATAGTGCAGAAGAGATTATTACAAGGACCTATATCGTAGAGGAGAGGCCATCGTGTGTCATTGATGTACTTGATGGTACAAGCCTTGAGAGAAATCTCTATCTAGCCCTCCAGATCATGGAGACAGGAGTCCCTACCGTGCTTGCCATCAATATGATGGATGAGGTGCGTCAAAAGGGAGATGTTATTGACTGCAAACGGCTGGAAGCAGAACTTGGTGTTGCTGTTGTGCCCATTGAGGCAAGGACCAACAAGGGGATCGATCAATTGATGGAGGCTGTTAAACACACCATTGCGAGTGGGAGACGGCCAAAACCACTTGAAATCTACAGCTTGAGTGGTACGGTTGATGAGGATACCCTTGCTGACAAGCGCTATACCTATATCACTTCCTTGGTTGAAAAAGCTGTACAAAAAGGATTCTCAGCGGAACTGCGTCAGGAGAGCCGAAGTGATAAGTTGGACAAGATTTTGACACACCGTATCTTCGCCCTCCCTGTCTTTGCTGTAGTGATGTATTTACTCTTTGCAGCGACCTTTAGTGAGAATTTTCTCTTCATTGAAGGGCTGCCCAGTCCTGGAATTGCACTTGCTTCCGTCGTAGAAACCGTGTGGGGTTGGCTTACTGGATTGGTTTCCACTGGTCTTAGCCTGGCGGGGGCTGCCCCCTGGGCCCATAGTTTGGTTGTCGATGGTGTGTTTGAAGGGGTGGGAGCCATCTTGGGATTCCTTCCCTTGATCCTTGTACTCTATCTCCTGATGAGTTTTCTCGAAGATAGCGGTTACATGGCACGTGTTGCCTTTGTCATGGATAGGATTTTCAGAAGATTTGGTTTGAGTGGACGTTCCTTTATCCCTCTTCTGATGGGATTTGGTTGTTCTGTACCCGCCATTATGGCAACCAGAACTCTGGATAGTGAGAAGGATAGACGTATTACCACACTCCTTGCCGGTTTCATGCCCTGTGGTGCAAAATTGCCGATATTCATCATGTTTGTCTCCATCTTCTTCGCAGATGGAAACAAGACACTGGTGCTTTTCTTCCTCTATGCGTTGAGTTTGGGTGTTTCCATCATTGTCTCCTTGATCATCAACAGGATTGCCTATCGAGGGCAGGTATCAAACTTTCTCATGGAGCTTCCCCAGTACAGGCTTCCAACCCTGAGATCGGTGTGGATTCATGGCTTTGAAAAGGTGAAGGGTTTTATCCAGAAGGCAGGGACAGTCATATTGGCAGCCACCATCCTGATTTGGGTTCTCTCTTCCTTTAATGTGGATTCCTTCAACGGAAAGAACCAAATGCAATACGATACGGTGATGTCAGAGATGGACGACTCCTTCTTGGCTTCTATCGGTAAGGCTGTAGCTCCTGTTTTCAAACCACTTGGGTTTGGAGAGTGGAGACCTACAGTAGGGGTAGCCACCGGGTGGATTGCAAAGGAGATGGTGGTTGTAACCATGGCACAGCTCTATACCGAGGATGTAAATGAGGAGTATCTGTCTGCTTATTTTGGTGCCATGAGCGAGAATGAACGATTGGATTTGGGCTTCAGTGAGGGTGTTTACTCCTCTGAAGAGGCCTTTGATATCTACGCAGAGGCTGTCTTGATGGAAGGTGCCGACCAAGGTGGGTTGCGTACCCTTCGTCAGGACATCCCCAGCAAGCAGGCTGCCTTGGCCTATATGGCTTTCAATCTGCTTTGCATGCCCTGTTTTGCAGCTGTTGGGGCAATGAAGCGGGAATTGAAGACCGTGCGCCGCACTGCAGGGGCTGTAGGAATCCAGATGTTGACGGCGTATGTGGTGGCGCTTTTGATCAATCTGATCGGCTCTCTTATTTGGTAGGAGGTAGTCTATGATAAATTATATAATCGGGTTTGGTGCTGCAGGATTTCTCTTGTTCTTGTTGGTAAGACATATCAGAAAGCGAAGACGGATCAAGGCAGCAGGAGAGATATTCTCATTCTGTAGTGGAGGATGTGCTTCCTGTGGCAGTAGCTCTGTCTGTCAATTCAAGTAGATATCATCGGGTGTTATGCGTACGACCAGCTCTTCCCTACTAATGATCAAGCATCGTCGTATGGTGGAGAAGAGCTGGCGTACATTTCCAGGCCAATGATAGGACTGTAAGATTGCTATACTCTCCTCTGCAAGAGGTTTTTCTTCTTTGCAGCAGGTTAGGTAATGCGTACACAGTTGTGGAATATCCTCAAGATGTTCCCTAAGGGGAGGCAGTGAAATACTCACTTCATTGATCCGATAATAAAAATCCTTTCGTATGCGATTCTTTTCCACCAGTGCTGAAAGTTCTTCGTTTGATGCAGTTACAAGGCGAAAATTTGAGGTATGCAACTTGGTATCCCCCCATCGCCGATACTGTCCGTTTTCCAGTAATCGCAACATATACGCCTGGGAATCGAGTGAGAGATTTTCCACCTCATCCAGGAAGAGGGTCGATTGATGTGCTTCCTGTACGATTCCTGCCAATTCACTCTTTCCATCGGTATAGGCTCCTTTTGTATGGCCAAAGAACATGGAATTTCCAAGGCTGGTGGAGAGGAGGGAACAGTTTACCGGAATGATATTTTTATGGGGAAAGGAGAGATCATGCAAATAGGTTGCTGCAAGCTCTTTTCCTGTTCCAGTCTCCCCATAGAGGTGGACAGAGCAACGCTCCTTTGCCAAATGCTGGAGTTTTCTTCTCACCCTCTGCATTGGCTTGCTTTTCCCGATAAGCGGACAATGAATATAGGGGTTGTTCATTTCCTGTACCTGTAGATGGGTATCCAGCTGTGCCAGTAGGGAGGTATAGTTCACTTTTGTTCGAGGGAGTGTATATATCTCCAGTGTCTTGAACTCTTGGTTTGGCTTCCATCTGGGATTACTGGAAAACAGTAAGAGTGGTGAGGTACAGTTTTGATACGCTAGTTGTTCTAGAAGAGATTGTTGCGTTCCATTGCTGATTCTTTCATCAATAATGATGAGTTGGGGGGATTCCAGAGTGTTGGTAAGGGCCTCCAGTAATTTTTTGGCAATCGTGAATTCGTGCAAGAATGTGTGATTGAAATGATGTTTGAAATGCTCCTTGAAGCGCCAGTCCGAAGAGATAATAAAAAGAGACATACCGAAACTCCAAAATTATAGTCATAGGAATGCTCGAGGCAACAGAGATGAGACGACAAAGGAGGTTTCGTGTATTCCCTAGGATAATGTTGGGGTGGATTGACGCGTAGCTCTACTCTATATTGAAGAGGTGTACCGGTTTATATGCCTCTTTCTGTCATAATCACTTGGATTGCAGAGAGTGCATAGATGCCGGCTGTTTCGCTACGAAGGATATTGGTTCTCAGAAGCACCGGATGGAATCCAGCATGTTCCAAGAACTGGCACTCATCGTCACTGAACCCCCCTTCTGGTCCTACCAACACTGCAATAGGGGTCTCAAGGGAGAGCGGTAAGAGCAGTTCATGCAGTGTTTTCTGTGCCTCTTTCCGGCTTTCCTGATGGAAGAAGAGAGCAATTCCTCGATTATTCCACCACCGTGGAAGATCAGAGAGTGGAAGTACCTCTTGGGTAATCTCTGTGGGAATCGGAGACCCACTTTGCTGCAGTGCTTCCTTGAGTTGTTTCTCCAGTCGTTCAAGACGATTGTTGAACGCTTTATCCCCCTTTCCTGTAAGGTCGGGAACACAGTATTTGCTCTGTACGAGTGTGATCTGACGTACTCCAATCTCGGTAGCTTGTCGAACAATCTGCTCTTCCTTTTTTCCCTTGCAAAGACACTGCAATAGTACAAGGTGAGGATAAGGCCCCCCGTATGAGGGAAGTGTATCGGTTGTCTGGGCCGATGCTGATTCCTCAATTCTCATACAAGAGAGCCAGCATTCATCCTTTTCCTGTCCTACGATGGTCAACTGATAGGTGTTTCCATCGTGGTCCCGCCCAAGTATTTGCTGTCCTTCCTTGAGCCTGAGTACCTTGTTCAGGTACTGGCTCTCCTTTCCCTTGAGGATCAGGGTTGCCTCTCCCCTATAGGTCTTGGGTAGGACGTACTGTCTCACGAGCCACTCCTGATGAACTCTACTGCTCGCTTCAACTGCCGGTCAAAGGTAGGGTCTGCAATGGGACGATCATCATAGGACATCTTGGAGAGATACTCGTTTCTGATGAGTAGGAGCAGAATCTCCTCATTAATTCCCCGTTCCTTGTATTGTTCAGCAAAGGAGCGGATGTGTTCTTCAGTCGGTTCTGGATAGGCTTCGATATACGAGGAAAGGATGTTTTCATCCATCAGCTCCTCAAAGAGCGGAATCTCCTCTTCACTCAGTTCAACATCATCTTCAAGGATATCAGGTTCAATTCCCTTCTCATGGATATTCTCCCCATTGGGGGTGTAATAGTGAGCGGTGGTTATCTGGGCGAACCCTTCCCCGAATTGGAAGACATCCTGCACAACTCCTTTTCCAAAGGTTTTGTTACCGATCAAGGTGGCCCGGTTGTTGTCCTTCATTGCTGCAGCAAAAATCTCTGCCGATGAGGCAGACCCTCCATTGGTCAGAATGGCAATGGGAAGATCACGAGGAACATCAGGTTCTCCACTTGATATATAGCGCTGGTCACGAGCTGAGCCTTTCTTGCCTTGGATGGTTACCAAGGTCATTCCTTCTTCAAGGAAGATGTTAGCCGATTGCATGGCTCCATCGACAGCTCCCCCTCCATTGTTTCTTTCGTCGATGATGAGGCCAACGATATCTTCTTTTATCAGTTCCTCTACGTGTTCAAGGAGTTGTTTCCCTGTCTGGGGTGTGAATTCTGAGAGGATGATATATCCGATATTGCCATCTATTACCCCACTGTCAACCGTTGGGGTGGTGATCATCTCCCTGATGAGGGTGATGTCGAAGGATGTGCCATGGCGGTAGACTGTAATGGTCACAGAAGTATTTGGCTCTCCTCGCAGCAGCATGCTTGCTTCATAGCTGTTCAGATCGTCAACCGTTTCTCCTTCAATATGGCTGATCATGTCTCCAGCTCTCAGTCCAGCACGCTGGGCGGGAGAACCCGGGAAAGGAGAGACGATGGTAATCATATAGGATGAGGGATCCTCAGGGTCCTTGTTCTCAGGCACGGGTTTGTTGAGATAGGTCCCGATTCCTCCATATACTCCCACGGTTTCCTCTTGGTACTCCTTCGCCTTGGAAGGGGGAACGTAGAAAGAATAGGGGTCGTCCAGGCTTGCGACCAGTGCGGTGGCAAGGTCGTTGAACATTTTCTCCTTGTCGACTTCATCAATGTAGATTGAGTCCACATAGCGATACAGCCTCTCAAGGGATGCCATATCGTAGGAGATTTGATCGGCACTCGAATCCTGGGTGGTATAGCCACCCGATAGTGGAGAGGCAAGTACCTGTTCCACCGATCCCCCTGCGAAGAGGGGGAGGATCATCAATAGAATTATCAAACTTAGGCTGAGCCTTCGATTACATATGCTTTTCATATACTGAATATACAGCATTGCAGGGAAAACGGCTAGGTTGTGCAGTATTGACCACACACAGGTTGCACATTACACTTGCTCCATGACCTTATTCATCACCTTTCCCAGCTGGATTTCGCCGGAAATCATACCCGGTCTACCCCTCAGATGGTATGGTCTGATGTATGTGGTAGCCTTCAGTGTTGCCTACCTGATGATCAGGGTGCAGGCAAGAAAGGGGGAAATATCCCTCGATGCAGACCAGACACTCAATCTGGTGCTCTATTGTGTTGTTGGTCTTATTCTCGGGGCAAGGTTGTTCAGCGTTCTCTTCTACGATGGGACATTCTACTACTGGAAGCATCCTTGGATGATCTTCTGGCCTTTCAGAAATGGCAATTTTATCGGACTTCCCGGTATGAGCTATCATGGGGGATTGGTTGGTGCAGTAATAGGGGGGTGGATCTTCAGCAGACGCTACAAGATATCCTTCTTCGATCTTGCCGATACTGTTTCTTTTGCTGCTCCCCTTGGTTATACCTTCGGCAGGTTGGGGAACTTCATAAACGGGGAACTGTTCGGCAGGGTCTCGATAAAACCCTGGGCGATGGTCTTTCCTGATGCCCCGGGATTTTCCTCCAACTATGCATGGGTCCGTGAAATCGCCGACCAAGTTGGAATCACCTACCAAAGTGGAGCGCTGGTTAATCTTCCCAGGCATCCCAGTCAGCTTTATGAAGCCCTGTTTGAAGGGGTTCTCCTTTTCTTGTTCCTTTGGTTTGTGATCAGGCCGAGAAGAAAGCATTTTCCCCCAGGCTATGGCTTAGTCTGGTACACCGCCGGCTATGGATTTGTGCGATTCTTCATTGAGTATTTCAGGGCACCGGATGAGAATCTGGGCTACATTATCGCCTTGGGTAGAGAGTCTGACAACATTGCTCTCTTCCAATCCTTTTTCAATTTTTCCATGGGGCAGTTGTTCTGTCTTGCCATGATTGTATTTGCAAGTATCTTCGCTGTTTTCCTGAAACGGCGTAAAGGAGTTGGCCATGTCAGTAATTGACGAGCGGGTGAACGGACTGCGTTCCCTGCTGCAGGAACATCAGTTGGATGGGTGGATCATCAATGGGACTGATCCCCATCAGAGTGAATATGTGTGTGAGCGTTGGCGGAGTCGTGCCTGGATCAGTGGCTTCACTGGTAGTGCAGGTACTGTGATCATCACCCAGGAGGAGGCCCTTCTCTGGGTCGATTCTCGCTACTTTATCCAGGCGGAGCAGCAGATTGAAGGTTCCTGCTTCAAGATGATGAAGATTGACACCCCCTCCTACCCTGATCCCAGCACCTACTTGCGGGAGAACCTTCTGGAGGGAAGCAAGATTGGCATCGACAAGGCTACCTTGACGGTGAAAGGGCAAGAGAATTTGCAGACAGCTTTCAAGGACAGCTTGCTTTTGGTCCCTTCTGAAGACTTGCTGGACGAAATCTGGAAGGAGAGAAGTGCTGTCCCCTCAAAGCCGGTTATCGCTCTCCCTGATGATATTGCAGGATTTTCACGAACGCAGAAGCTTGCAATTCTCAGATATGCCATGATACAGACGGGAGCTTCCTATACGGTAGTCTCGTCATTGGATGATATTGCTTGGGTCACCAATCTGAGAGGGGATGATGTTCCCTATAACCCGGTATTTCTCTCCTACCTTTTGATCGGGAAGCAGGATGCTTGGCTCTTTACCGATCCCAATCGATTCACTGAGCAGTTGCTTGAAGAGATCTCATCTGATTTCATTGTGCGTCCTTATGAAGAGGTGGTAACAACCCTTAAAGAAGTGCTTGGTGAAGATGATGTCATCTACTACAACCCAGAGAAGACCAATCTTCTCATCGCTGAAACCTTCAGCGACTTGCAAACTGTTACCGGCCTCGATTTCACCACTGACTTGAAGGCATGCAAGAATGAGACGGAGATGGAAGGGATGCGAAGGGCTCACCTACTTGATGGGGTGGCTTTGGTCAATTTCCTCGCACAACTCGATACCAAGCATGGGAAATACACTGAGATTGAACTCTCTTCCCTGTTGAAGGAGGAGAGACTTCGCAATAGCTCTTGCATCGGGGAGTCGTTCTCCCCCATCAGTGGATGGGCCGAGCATGGGGCAATGTGCCACTATAGTGCAACCGAGGAGAGCAACGCAGAAGTATCCGGAAATGGCCTGTTGGTGCTCGATACCGGTGGTATGTATACCTTCGGCATGACAGATGTAACCAGGACAATTCTGTTTGGGGAGCCGACAGAAGAGCAGGTTCGTGACTATACCTTGGTGCTCAAGGGAAACCTTGCAATCGCCTCAGCCAGGTTCCCGGAAGGGACCTGTGGCTACCAGCTCGATGCCCTGGCACGGCAGTTTCTCTGGCAACAGGGAATGAGCTACTTCCATGGAACCGGTCACGGTATCGGATTCTGTCTTAATGTCCATGAAGGTCCCCACTCCATCAGCCCAAAGCCTCTATCCGTTCCCTTGAAGAAAGGGATGGTGGTAAGCGATGAGCCGGGACTCTACAAAGAAGGACGTCATGGGATCAGGATCGAGAACATTGTTGCCGTTCGTGAGGATGTTAAAACGGAATTCGGACAGTTCCTTAGCTTTGAGGTCTTGACCATTTGTCCGTTTGAACGCAGATTGATAGACAAGAACTTGCTTTCAGCCCAAGAGATAGCAATGGTGGATGCATACCATCGTTGGGTCTATGAGGAGCTGAAGCAGTTGGTTGATGACTATGCGCTGGAGTATCTCAAGGAAGCGACGAATCCACTCTAGATGGCACATGAATCAGTAATAACAAGGAGTAACACATAATGGTAGATGGATTAAAAAAAATGGGAAAGATTTCCCGTAAAGGTCCTGTAGTCCTGGTCATCATGGATGGCGTGGGATTTGGGAAATATCAGGAAGGGGATGCTGTTGCATCCGCACTAACCGGAACATTGAACAAGCTCTACAAGGCACACCCTTGGACGAAGCTCAAGGCCCATGGCACTGCAGTAGGACTTCCCAGTGATGACGATATGGGTAACAGCGAAGTGGGTCATAATGCAATGGGTTGTGGCCGTGTGTTTTCCCAGGGAGCTAAGCTGGTCAACGCCTCCATCGATACAGGGGCCATGTATAAGGGGCCAACTTGGCAAAAGCTTGTCAAGAACGTGCAGGACAAGAAGTCAACCCTGCACTTCATCGGATTGCTCAGCGATGGAAATGTACACTCCCACATCAACAACCTGAAGGCTATGATCCTCCAGGCAAAGCAGGAAGGGGTATCCAAGATCCGTATCCATGCTCTACTCGATGGAAGGGATGTAGGAGAGCTCAGCGCTCTTGAATACTTCGATCCTTTTGAAGAGTTCCTTGCAGGCCTGAACGACGACAGTTTCGATGCCAGAATTGCCAGTGGTGGTGGAAGAATGGTTATTACCATGGACCGCTACAATGCCAACTGGAACATGGTCAAGAAGGGCTGGGATACCCATGTATTGGGTGAAGGCAGGCTTTTTGACAGTGCCCATGAGGCTATTGAGACACTCCGCAAGGAGTCAAAGGCGATTGATCAGGACCTTCCTCCCTTTGTCATTGCAAAGGACGGAAAGCCGGTAGGCACAATTGAGGATGGAGATAGTGTTATCCTGTTCAACTTCCGTGGAGACCGTGCTCTTGAGATTACCAAGGCCTTTGAGGCTGAGGAGCTAGAGGAGTTCGATCGTAAGCGCCGTCCCAAGGTAGAGTATGCAGGCATGATGGAGTACGATGGGGATCTCCATGTTCCTTCCCAGTACTTGGTCTCTCCCCCTGCAATCGACAAGACCCTGGCTGAGTATCTCTGTGCTTCGAAGGTGAAGCAGTTCTCCATCAGTGAGACACAGAAGTTCGGACATGTAACTTACTTCTTCAACGGGAACAAGAGTGGAAAGTTTGATGAGTCCCTCGAGGAGTATGTTGAGATTCTCAGTGATATCGTTCCCTTTGAGGAGCGTCCTTGGATGAAGTGTGCCGAGATCGCAGACCGCGTCATCGAAGAAGTCGAGGGCGGAAAGTGGGATTTCATCAAGTTGAACTTCCCCAACGGAGACATGGTAGGTCATACCGGAAACTTCCAGGCAGTTGTCTGCTCCATGGAAGGACTTGATCTGCAGATCGGCAGGATCTACAAGAGCGTCATGGAAGCTGGCGGGGTGATGGTAATCACAGCTGACCACGGGAATGCTGACGATATGTTTGAGCATGCCAAGGATGGTAGTGTCAAATACAAGGAGAACGGGGATCCTCAGGCGAAGACGAGTCACTCCCTCAATCCAGTGCCCTGTATCATCTGCGACAGCAACTATCAGGGCGAGTACGAAAGTGAACTCAAGAGCGGGCTTGGGATCAGCAGCATTGCTGCCACCTGTATGAACTTGCTTGACTTTGAGGCACCCCCTGAATACGACCCCAGTATTATTACTGTGAAGTGATTGGAATTATGATAGAATGGAACAGGGCCATATGGCCCTGTTTCTTACAAAAAAGGAGTCAACTATGGAATACAAGACGTTTGGAAGAACCGGCCACAATTCGAGTAGGGTGCTCTTCGGTGCTGCTGCACTAGGGGAAGTAACCCAGAAGGAAGCTGATGATACCTTGGCTCTTCTTCTTGACAACGGAGTCAACCATATCGACACTGCCAGGAGTTATGGTGAAGCAGAGGTCCGTATCGGACCTTGGATGAAGGACCATCGTTCCTCCTTCTTCCTAGCTTCAAAGACAGGTATGCGTACCAAGAAAGAGGCGCTTGAGGAGTTGAAGCAGACGCTTACCCGACTCAAGACCGACTATATTGACCTATGGCAACTCCACTTCCTTGTTGACAAGGATGAGTGGAAAACTGCCATGGGCGATGGTGGTGCCCTTGAGGCTGCCATTGAGGCGAAAGAACAGGGATTGGTCCGCTACCTTGGGGTTACCGGTCATGGAGTCGATGCTCCTGTAGCACATCTGAATAGTTTGGAAGTCTATGATTTTGACTCAGTCCTATTCCCCTATAACTACACCATGATGCAGAATCCTGTCTATCGGGAGAATGTGGAGAAACTGCTGGAAGTGTGCAGGAAGCGGGATGTGGCCGTACAGACCATCAAGAGCCTTGCACGAGGAGAGATTGGCGATAAGAAGAAGATCTACGCAACGTGGTATGATCCCATCACTGATGAGGCTTCCATCCAGAGTGCTGTGCATTGGGTGCTCTCCAACGAGCAGGTATTCCTCAACAGTTCAGGGGATATTACCTTGCTTCCTCGCATTCTCAAGGCTGCCTCGAACCCAGTGGTCAAGCCAAGTGATGAGGAGATGGAGGCATTGGTGAAGAAGGAGCAGATGGAGCCGCTGTTCAAGTAACAGCACCCTATGTCCAGATATGGTACGTCCTGGTAACCAGTATCAAGGTGGTTGTCCCTGCAACATAGAGGAATAGTCCAAGATAGTTGTAGAGGGTGTTCTGACTGATGGTTACCATGGCGTTACCTGTGATCATGAGGATGAAGGCAAGACAGCGGGAGAAGTTCTGTCTGTTGAAGTGCTCTTCGAAAATGGCAACGAGGAAGGTTGTCACTGCCAGAGCATTGATAAGTATGCAGACCCCGAAGAAGAGTGCGTTGGTAATCTTTGCTTCCCAGAGGTAGGATGGGCTATTCACCGATACCGGTACGATCAGGGAGAGCAGCAGTGCACTTGCAGCTCCAAAAAAGGAGTACTGGCCCAGTTTTGCTGGGTTGATGGTCTGCTGAAAGATTCCTGAAGCAAGAAACAGAAAGGAAGAGAAGAGAACTGAGAAGTGGTACAGCACTGAGATGACACCCGGGCTTATGAGAAATATCTGGGTTATTGCTTGATAACCGGGTAGTATCTTTACATTACCCAAGCTGATCGTGAGCAATAGCAGGGGGAGAACCCGTGCCTCTGCACCAATATTTGCCCGGTAGAAAAAGCAGAGCAAGAGCGCTGCTATCAAGGCAACCCAAAGATGGATCAGGGAAGGCAGCAAATGGGACTGAGCCATGGACCAAAGGCCTTCCTGTTGCAGTGAACTCACCATTGCGTGGATGATCGCAATGGAAAGCAACAAGGTTATAAGCGATTGAACTCCCAAAAAGAAGTAGCGTAGATGTTTTCCCATGGCGTCTTATTGGATATCCCGGTATGCACTCTCCTGGAGCACCCCCATACGCTGACAGGTATAGGTTGAGCCGAAGGCGGCGATATAGGAGTCAATGAGAATTCCCAGACCATTGAGAATTGGCATTAATGCAACCAAGGTCATCTCGGCACCGTAGAGGTCAATCTTGAGGAACTGTAATGCAATGATGGAGATGAAGAATACCTCATAGCCAAGATAGAGAGGGCTGGCAAATGAGAACATGGCACTTGCAAGAGCAACAACGAGAATGACCTTGTCGGAGGGCATTGTGGTGGTTGCTGCATAGAGCAGACTCAGGATACTCAGCGTTGCAATCATGGCCGACCCTCCACGGCCGATCAGGGTGTAGAGGGGAATGGCTGTTGCGCTTACCCGCTTCTGGCATCCGAGGTTGTGTCTGGACAGCGGTATGCTGATAGGGCTGGAAAAGAAGATGCTCCCTGTAAAGAGTGCTGCAGAGGCAGGGGCAAGCATTCGATACAGGACCTTGTAAGGATTCACCTTGAATTTGGTCACAAGTGCGAACAGTAGGGGAAGGATAATCAGGAGCACTGCAAAGGTTGATGAGAGAAGCATCAAAAGAAACCTCTCTGCAACAAAGATGGTTCCTTCTGCCTGAAGATGACTGAACCAGTAGGATGCAGCAAAGAACACAAAGAGATGCCCAAGAATGGCAAAGGAGCGAGTGAGACGGAACATGGTCTCACTTAGTGAGTTCATGGTCACATAGGCTGGGCGGATCACCTCGACATTGGGCTTCAGGAAGTACCCGAAGACTAGGGCAATAATAATTACCGGTAGCAGGAAGCTCTCTGCACTTGCCAATGTATAGAATGGATTGATGGGTAAAAGAGCCTCAAAAAGTGTGGAGAGGGACTGCGGTGCCAAGACCGAGAGCGAGGCAGCACTGCTTCCTGCACTACTGGTTGCCGGAAAGTAGGTAGGAAAGAAGCGGAATACAGCAGCTGCGGTGATGGTCAGAAACAGGGTGGAAAGGATACTCCAGAGAATAGTGGTTCTCGTGAAGACACCCCCTTTTCCATCTTTCCTCAAGGAGGCTATTCCTGAGGAAAACCCAAAGAAAACCAACGGAATCAGCACAAAACCACCCAGTTGTACCAACAGGGCGGTAATGGTGTACATCAGCTGCTGGAAAACAGTCGAATCTCCGAATAAAAGGGTTGCAGCCAGCGCAAGGGCTGTTGCAGCTAGATAACTAATCCACGTCTTCATATCTTCCAAGAGTATCTTATCAACTCTGGCAAGTCAATCAAACTGTAGGGGTTACCCTAAAAGCCGATCGAGTTTGTAGAGTGCTTCCGTCTCCGCATCCAGCAAGGTCTTTACATAGTGTTCCACGTTGCTCAACTTCTTATGGATAGCCAGTGAGAGTGCGGAGAGATAGATGATCTCTTGCATTGCCTCCTTGGTGTACCACGTTACCCCTTGGTGTTCATTCACTTGTGCGTAGGAACGGAGTGAAATATCCTCCATCAGCTTGGAAAGAATCTGTTTCGGATCTTCCATTTCCTCATCAATCATGTTCGCACTGGAAGCAAGAATGGCAGCACTGTGGCATGCCTTTCTTGCCATTTCATGTTCGAATCCTACCTCGCACAGCTTCTTGGAGAAGAACCGGGAGAGAAGAAGTCTGTCACTTGATCGCATCGCATCACTGATGGTTGCCTTATCATCAAGAAATGGCTTAAGGAACAGGGATGCTGCGACAACGGCTTCCATCTCGTCAAGAATTTTGGATCCCTGCAGGAAGAGTCTGCTCTCTTCCTGTTTGAAGAGGGAACTCATTCTTCCCACTTCATCCAGCATTGCTGTTGGGCTGATCTCCTTGGGGAGTGATGGGAGAGACTTTCTTGCTTCTGGGTGCAGATTCTCCACAACCGCTGAGAGATGCGTGTATGCTTCAGCAAGCAGGAGTATGAGTGTCCTCTCTGTCTTTGTTGTTGCCGTACCTCCCAATATTTTTTTCAGCTGCTTGAAGAATGAGGGAGAGAGGAAGTGATCCATTGCCTTGTAGACAGGCTTGAGCCTGATCGCGAGGATCTCCTGTTCAAAGTTTGCAATCCCTGTCTCCCCAATCTGTTCATACAGTTGAGAGTAGGTTCCATCTACGTCCTCCACCTCCCTGATGTTCAGGTAGACTTTTGTTTCAAATCCACGAAGATGTACAGGGAATCCCTCATCAAAAGCCTTCAAGGATGTCTTCATATAGGTAAGTCCATCACTGAAGGAGTCGAGAAGTACATAGCGTCTTCCCCCGACTGTCAGGTTCAACGCTTCGGCAATGCTGATATCTTCGGCGTGTTTTTCACCATTTGTCTTGGTTGCCTTGGCAGCGGATGTCTTGATCCACCCCTCTACAGCCTCATACTGGTTGTTGTAGAACACCATGACCCGCTCATTCTCTGTCCCGTTGACATAGCAGAATGCTGATTGTTGTACGCTTCCCTCACGATAGAGGTCGAACAACTGGAAGTAGTCAACTCCACTGAAGAGATAGCGTTTCTTTAAAAGTGGGAAGATTCTGCGATAATGTTCCGCTACCAGGTACTCATTGGGCCTTTCATCCCAGTATGCCCTGCGATACTCCATCCCATATTTTTCCCGATAGCCTTCAACCTGACCATGACCAAACATGGGAAGTCCTGGCATGGTGGCAAGCAGGGTGCATACCCCGAAGTACTTGTCCCCATCTCCAAACTGGGTTATGGCTGTCTCCTCATCGGGGTTGTTCATGAAGTTCACAAATCGCTTGAGGATCTCAGGGTCAAAGGAGAGCGTGTTCTTGATGGTCTCACGATACTTCTGGTTTTCCTGATTCTTGAGCATGTTCATGAATGCACTGTTGTATACACGATGCATGCCAAGGGTTCTTACAAAGTAGCCTTCCATCATCCAGAAAGCCTCTGCAAGCAAGAGTGTGTCGGGCAACTCCTCATTGATCCGGTCGACAACTTCCCGCCAGAACTCCTTGGGAATCTGCCTGTTGAACTCAGCTTCATCCAATCCATACTGGGCACGCCCGGCGATATCTCCTCCATGGCCAGGCTTTGGATACCAGAGCCGCTGGATATGTTTCTTTGCCAGGGTCATTGCAGCATCGAACCGTATGATCGGAAAATTGCTCGCAACATGCTTGATCTGCTGATACACAGCCTCTCGAGTCATTGGGTTGAGGAAATCCAGCTGTGCAGTATCGTTCCAAGGCATTGAAGTACCATCATTGCCATGGAAGATGTAGGTTGTTTCCCCACTTCTCAGGTCCCTCCTCCTGAAGGTGACAGCAGCATCACTGCGGTCGTAGTAGTGGTCCTCGAGCTTGATCTCAATATCCGCATTGGGTGAGAGATTGGGTCCCTCATAGGTATAGGATGGGAATGGTGGATAACTTTGCTGGACGAAGTACTCGCTGTGGTCGAAGACCCAGTCACCGTCAATACCGCAGTGGTTGGGTACCATGTCACTTGCCAGTCTGACTCCTCGGTTTGCACATCTCTGCCGTAAATTGTCCAGGGCAGGCCATCCCCCGATAATCTGGGCAATCTCATAATTTTTTAGGGAGTATGCCGAGGCTTCTGCATCAGGATTTCCACACAGATTCTTGATCTTTTTGCTTGCAGAACTACGCTCCCACAACCCGATGAGCCAAAGTGCGGTAAAGCCCCTGCTTGCAATACTATCCAGTTCTCTGTCAGGGATCTTGTCCAGAGTGTCGATGGGATAGCCATACTCCTTGGTGAGTTGGTCCAACCAGACGAGGGTGGATTTTGCAAGCATGATGACATTGGGCATCCAGTTCCGGTCTGCAGTGAATGCTTCATACTCCTGGTCGAAAAGGCTGTAGTCGGGAACTATCATTACAGGGGTTCCGCCGTCTCCACCAAAGTGGGGTTTCTCTTCTTCCTTGACCACATCGATAGCCTTTAGGAGCAACTCTTTCAGACCCTGGGGCAACAACTCTCCCCAAGCTTCAATAATGTAGGAAATTTGGTCGATGAGGGAGTCTGGATAGAGTTTTGCCGGTCTGGTCAGGAAGGAGAAGATGTCCTCGTCGCTATTGGTCATTGAGGCACTGGAGAGCGTATGGCCTCCCATGAGGGCTGTGACTGCCTGGGCAGCTTTTGGGAAGGAGAGCCCTTCAGGGGCGAGAAATGGTTTTGTCGCCTTCATGAGAGCAGGGTTCTCCTGCATCACCTGATGCATGAAGTACCCTCTGAGAGACTCCTCATAGAAATACTCCAGGGGAAGGGTCTGCTCAACAAGCAGGGGAGAGGGAAACTCCTTCATATAGAAGGCGAGCACTTCTTGCGCTGCGTGGTTCTTGTTGACCAAGGTAGTGAGCCGAGTGAAGAAGTCTGGTTCACTGAAGCTCAGGTAGTGGGAAAGGACACTCTGGTAGAGCTGGTGCAGCACAGCTGAAGCATGTAATTTTGCTGAGGAAATCCAATCATTCCCCCCCTTTGCCTTTACCTTGGAGTTGTAGAGGTAGGAAAGTTCCGTTGCTTGTTTGTAGAGGTCTGTTAGGTTGGCATCTGACGGAAACAACGCTGGAAAAAAATCAATTTCAGTCCTGGTACGAACTGAAATGCGAAAATCACGTGTAATCAAATCACGCCTCCCTGAGGGTGGTTGTATCCCTGTTATTGGTATTGCAAGTATAACACGAGAGGGGATGGTTGTAACCACTTTCTTGGGAATTGGATGCTGTTAGACTAATGTATTTGTTACAGGTAGTAGTGATGGGATGTCTATAAGAAAAGATTTTGCTGATTCCAAAATCAGTGGCAGGGAAATCTCCTCCTCAGGAGAGAATCGTTGCAATACAAAAGAGGAAACGGAACCATGTTTTGGTCTTCCGATTCCGAGGCGAAGGCGGATGAACTGATCGTCCTTGATATGGTTCTTGATCGACTTCAATCCGTTATGGCCCTGCAAGCCTCCACCTTTTTGCATTTTCACCGTTCCAAAGGGAAGCTCCAGATCATCATGTACAACCAATACTTCCTCTGCTGCATACTGGTAAAAATCCATACATGAGCGAAGGGATTTTCCACTTTCATTCATGTAGGTATGGGGTTTCAACAATCGCAATCCAGCCTCTTGGGCGGTTAGGCCATTGAATTTTTGTGACCAAGAGACGGAGGGAAAGGTATGCTCGCAGACCATCCAACCAACATTGTGTCGGGTTTTCTCATATGCTCTTCCAGGGTTGCCCAGAAATACCAGAAGTTTTACCATACCCTATCATACGTACAAACAGGAGGAGAGAAAAGGTGTATATCCTGGTAACCTATGTTCCTGAGTCCCATCTGGAGGTGGTAAAGAGCTCCCTTTTCAAGGCAGGTGCCGGAAAGATGGGAGCGTATGATTCAACCTGTTTCCAGAGCAGGGGAACCGGACAATTTCGTCCCTTGGACGGCGCTTCCCCATTCATTGGATCGGTTGGAACGCTTGCACAAGAGCAGGAGTGGCGATTAGAATTGGTTGTTGATGAAGAATATGCCGCCCAGGCGGTAGAGGCGCTCTTGGAGAGTCATCCCTACGAGGTCCCTGCGTATCATCTGATCCCAGTCTTGACCCTGGAAGGGTTGAGTAACGAATAGGAGCACCTATGGCAAAGACAGTTGCCCAGATCAATGAGAAGATTAAGAGCGGAACAGTCGTCGTGGTGAGTGCTGAAGCATTTACTGCGATGGCAAAAGAAAAAGAGCTGAGCCAGCTCGTTAATGAAGTGGATATTGTAACCACTGCCACCTTTGGACCGATGTGTTCCAGTGGCGCAATCATCAACTTTGGGCACTGGTCTCCCGGTATTCGTATGGAGGAGATCACCCTCAACGGTGTAAACGCCTACGAGGGGCTTGCCGCTGTGGATACCTATCTTGGGGCGACCAGCGAGTCCAAGTTCGACCCAACCTATGGGGGGGCAAATGTCATAGAGGAGTTGATCGATGGCAAGGATGTTCGTCTTCATGCACGAGGCAAGGGTACTGACTGCTATCCAACCAAGGAGATTGACACCTATATCAACAAGGAGACAATCAACGAGTTTTATCTCTTCAATCCCCGCAATGCATACCAGAACTATGCTGCAGCGACCAATAGTACCAACAGGATCAAGTACACCTATATGGGTAGCCTGCTTCCACGATTTTCCAATGTGACCTACTCGACCAGTGGGGAACTGAGTCCCTTGCTGAATGATCCCTACTTGAGAACCATTGGCTTGGGGACGAGAATCTTTCTTGGTGGAACGCAGGGGTATGTGGTATGGAATGGTACCCAATACAATACCAGACGAGAGCGTACATCTGAAGGAATTCCTACTCTTCCGGGGGCTACGTTGGCGGTAATTGGGGATGCAAAACAGATGTCCAGGGAGTATATCCGTTCTGCCTACTACGAGAAGTACGGGGTATCGATGTTCGTGGGAATCGGAATTCCCATTCCGGTACTTGATGAGAAGATGGCAGCCCACTTGGCAATTTCCAACGAAAAAATCATGACAAACATCCTTGACTACGGTCAGGATGGTCATCCCTCTGTGGGAAGAAGCAGCTATGCACAGCTTGCCAGTGGATCTGTCACACTGGAAGATGGCAAGGAGGTCAAGACAGCACCGCTCTCTTCTCTGGCAAAAGCCCGGGAGATTGCTGAGCTGCTTGCCTCTTGGATCAGAGATCGGGAGTTCTACCTCTCTGAGCCGGTACAAATGTTCCCGCAAGATAGTTTTGTTAAGCCCTTGGTTCCCCGAGAAGGAGGTGAGAAATGAAGAAGCGATATGCCTTGCGATTCTCCCCCACCTTGGTGGAGCAGCCAATTGTGAGCAAGCTTGCCCGTGCCTATGATGTGGACATCAACATTCTCAATGCGGATGTAGCCAGTGGAAGGGGGGGGAAGCTCATTGTTGAGCTGAGTGGAACTGAAGAGGACCTGGATGCAAGTGTCCACTACCTTAATGACATCGGGGTAATCGTCTCTGAGATGGTGAAAGAGCTGCTGTTCAACCAGGATGGGTGTATTGACTGTGGAGCATGCACTGCTGTCTGCTCCTCAGGAGCACTTAGGATGGATGCCTCCTCAAAGCTCCAGTTTGATGTTTCTCTCTGTGTTGTGTGCGGTCTCTGTGTTCATGCATGTCCGATGAGATTGTTTGAGGTATCCCACGAACGGGAGGCCTGAGGGTGTACCAGCGAAGGACCTATCGCCGGCATATGGGTGGATCCCGATTTTCCTCACTCTCCTTCTCGATAGGGGAGAGTGACCTGTGGATAGGCTACCAAGGCGATTGTGATCGCACATGCTTGCAGAAAGAGGCTGTATCCCATCTCAGACGACTGCGTGGGGAGATTCTTGGCTATCCCGATCAACGATTTTTCACCAGTTTTGTGCCGTTCAAAGCTCAGGGTGATCTTACTCCGCTTCTTGCCTCAATGTTTGAATCTGGTAAAAAGGCAGGAACCGGCCCCATGGCAAGTGTTGCCGGGGCAATCGCAGAGGCCCTTGGCAGGCACCTGAAAGAACAGTTCAATCTCTGTGAGTTGGTCGTGGAAAATGGAGGAGATCTCTATATTGATGTCCAAAATCCTCTTCCTATACAGCTATTTGCTCCAACAAGTGCCCTTTCAGGGAAGTTTTCTATTATTATTGACCCTTCCTATGGGCCCATGGGTGTTTGCACGAGTTCTGGGACATTAGGACACTCAGCAAGCCTAGGCAAAGCCGATGCAGTCATGGTAGCGTGCACCAACGCTTCCCTCGCTGATGCCTATGCTACCGCCTACTGCAACCAGATTCAGGGAAAGGAAGATGTAAAAAGAGTGTGTGAAGCGATCAGTGCATTGGAAGAGGTTGTCTCTGCAGTGGTAGTGTGTGAGGACATGGTGGCTGTTGGAGGCTGTTTGGAGGTAGGTACCTGATATGACAAGAAGTGAGTATTTGCGGATTTTGCTGGAGAAGCGAATTGTGCTCCTTGATGGAGCAATGGGTACCATGATCCAGAGGCAGGGCTTGAAGGTTGAAGACTATTCACTGGAAGATATCTCTGCCCCCGGATGCAATGAGTTGCTCAATCTTAGCAGGGGCGATGTCATTTTCCAGATACATCAGGAGTATCTAGCCTCAGGTGCTGACATTATAGAGACCAATACCTTTTGTGCAAATGCGTTCAATCTTGCTGAGTATGGGTTGCGTGAAGAAGTTGAGGCGATCAACCTAGCTGCCTGTGAAATTGCCCGTGAGGCGGCAGCAGACTATGAGGCTTCCCATGAAGGGTATGCCTTTGTTGCCGGAAGTATCGGACCAACCAATCGTTCCCTGTCTTTCTCTGAGAAGGTGGAGGATCCTGCCTACCGGAAGTATGATTTCCAGGACTTTCTCGCCATGTACCGACAGCAGGCTAAAGCGTTGCTCCAGGGAGGGGTGGACCTCATTCTAATTGAGACTGTATTCGATACTCTGGTAGCAAAGAGTGCAATCATTGCCTGCTTGATGGAGATGGAAGATCAGCAGAGAAAGGTACCCCTCATGGTCAGTGTAACCTTCAGTGACCAGAGTGGAAGGACCCTCAGCGGACAGACCCTTGAGGCGTTTGTAGCGAGCTTGACTCCTTTTCCATTGTTCAGTCTTGGATTGAACTGTTCCACCGGAGCAAAAGAGATGCTTCCGCTTATCGAGCGACTTGCTGAGATCTCTCCTTTTTATGTAAGTGCACACCCCAATGCAGGGTTCCCGGACAAAGAGGGAACGTACCAACTTACAGCAAAACAGATGGCAGAAGACCTGGATCCTCTCTTGAAGAAGGGGTGTCTTAATATTGTGGGAGGTTGCTGCGGTACCACCCCCTTCCATATCAAGGCTCTCAAGGAGACATCCAAAGAGGCTGTGGTGCATAAGCCTATCCAGATTCCCTCATCCCTTGGTCTTAGTGGTATGGAAGCCGTTGAGACAAGGAACGATGCCCTGCTCCTTGTTGGGGAGCGTACCAATGTTGCTGGGTCAAGAAAGTTCGCACGATTGATCAAGGAAGAGAAGTGGGAGGAGGCGCTGCAGATCGCCCGTGAGCAAGTGAGCCACGGTGCCTCTGTGTTGGATATCTGCATGGATGCCAGTCTCCTTGATGCAGGAAAGAGCATGAGACTGTTTCTTCGTCATATTGCGAGCGATCCCTCCGTTGCAAAAGCTGCAATTATGATTGACTCCTCAGATTGGAGTGTCATCTTGGAGGCATTGGGAGAAGTGCAGGGCAGGGGAATTGTAAACTCCATCAGTCTGAAGGAAGGAGAAGATGTATTTCTCTCTCACGCAAGGCAGATTGCCCGCTATGGACATGCCATGGTGGTTATGCTCTTCGATGAAAAGGGGCAGGCAGCTACGTATGAACAGAAACTATCCATAGCAAAGAGAAGTTATCATCTTCTGCATGAGGCAGGCATAAGGGATGAGGACATCATCTTCGATGCAAACGTTCTCTCCATTGCCACCGGTATAGAGGAGCACGATACCTATGCACGCGATTTCATCTTAGCCACCCGTGAACTGAAGCATCTCTATCCCCATTGTCATACCAGTGGAGGGGTAAGCAACCTCTCATTTTCGTTCCGTGGTAATGACACTCTTCGCTCTGCCATGCATGCTTTGCTTTTGGAGTTGGCCGATCTTGATATGGCCATCATCAACCCATCAAGCCTGGTGGATGTGCAGAGCCTGGACAAGGAAGTATATACCACCATCAAACAAGCTTTGCTGGCAGAGGGTGGGGAACTAGCTGATATCAGGGCAAAGTTGATTGCTCTTGCCTTGACCCTGCAAAAGGATGACAAGCCCAAAAAGGCCGTTGTAGAGAGGGCCATGAGGACTGCTTCACAGAGGCTCTACGATGCGGTACTTGCTGGAGACCATACATTCCTCAACGAGGATATTGATGAGCTGAAAGAGGAAAATCCAATCTTCTTGGTGGAAGGTCCTCTGATGGATGGTATGAAAGAAGTGGGTCGATTGTTTGGAAAGGGGAAGCTCTTTCTTCCCCAGGTGGTACGAAGTGCAAGGACCATGAAAATTGCTGTTGATATCCTCCAGCCAAGGATTACTTCCTATTTAAGCCAGAATAGAAGCGAAACAGGGAATCAAAAGAAGATAGCGGTGCTTGCCACCGTGAAAGGAGATGTACACGATATCGGCAAGAATATCGTTGCGCTCATTCTCAAGTGCAATGGCTTTGAGGTTATAGATCTTGGGGTGATGGTCCAGGCCTCTACCATCTATGAAGCTGCAGTTGCACATCATGCAGACATTGTCGGCCTTAGTGGCTTGATCACCCCATCCCTGAAGGAGATGGAGGGAGTCATTGCTCTCTTTGAAAAGAGGGGTGCAACCATCCCCATCTTTGTTGGAGGAGCGACTACCAGTGAGTTGCATACAGCAGTGAAATTGTCTGTACACTACTCACATCCGGTTATCCAGACAAAGGATGCCTCAGCGATGGCACTGGCTGCAAGCGAGGTGGTTGGTCCTAATCAAAAGGCCTATCTCAAGGGGATTGAAAACCGCTATGCGCTCCTGAGAGAAGGACATCAGGAATCCCAAAAGGGAGATTCCTCAAAGCAGGTAAACAGATATGCCGAATCCCTTCTTCAACGCGTTCAGAAAAAGGAAGGGTCAATGGCAAGCTCATATGGGCTGTGGACAGAGAGCGATATCCCCCTCGATGAGGTTGTCTCCCTGATCAACTGGAACATGTACTGTGCTGCTTGGAAGGTTCCCCCTTCCAGTGATGAAGGAACGAAGCTTATCTCACAAGCAAAGGCATTGCTTGAGGAAGAAGAGATCCGTAGGCTGTTTATAGACGGTTGCAAGCTTGTCTATGGCTTGTTTCCTGCAAAGAGTGATCGTCTGTCTGTCCAGGTAGGAGATGAGCATTTCTACTTCTTAAGGGATGAGGAAAGCGGACTCTGCCTGGCTGATATGATTGCAGAAGAGGACACTGTTGGGCTCTTTGTTACCACCAGTTCACTCTCGCTCGCTCCCTATCTCAAGATATTGGAAGAAGAAGGACAGACCATGCGTCACCTTTCGATCAAGCTTCTTGCTGACCGACTCGCGGAAGCTTTGGCAGAGATTGCCCAAAAGTTGCTTCAAGAGAAGTGGAATGCACACTATTCCTCTTGGCTACGGCCGGCCCCCGGCTATCCTTCCTGGAATGACCATAGCGAGAAGGAGACCCTGTTCCGCTTGCTGGATGCAACGAAAAACATTGGGGTAAAGCTGACCGAAAGCTATGCAATGGACCCTCCATCCTCAGTATGTGGGATGCTCATAGGAGGAGAGAATCTTCGCTACTTTGCCCTCAAGCATATCAGCGAAGCACAATATCAGCTCTATATGAAGCGAAAGGGATTGGATCGTCAGATGCTTGCCACACTGCTCAGTGGTATGGAATACTGATGCCATGCAAGTGATAGAGATCCTCAACGAGGCAAAGAGACCACTATTTACCTTCGAACTGGTTCCCCCACCCAAGGGAGGGGATGTCCAGACATTGCTCGATGCAGTGAGAACTCTCAGTGAATTTGACCCAGCCTACATCAATGTGACCAACCACCAGCAGGAAGTGGTCTATGTGGAGCGAGAGGACGGGCTTTTGGAACGAAGAACCGTCCATAAGCGTCCTGGAACCATTGCACTCTCAGCTCTGATTCAGTATACCTTCCAAATTCCCGTGGTTGCACACTTGATCTGTGGAGGGATGGATGCTGACCAGCTTGAGGATGCCTTGGTGGAGCTCAATTTCCTGGGTATCGAGAATATCCTTGCCCTGAGAGGAGATCCTCCAAATGGGGTGAAGCGGTTCGTGCCGGTAAAAGG
>JBFWKK010000026.1:0-35517 GCA_050252715.1 Sphaerochaeta sp.
GAGGAGGAAAGATTGTCACTGCTCCTACCTGTGGTAGCTGTGGAGTGCTTCCCGGGGTGCTCTACTACCTGTCCAAACAGTATAAATTCCCCAAAATTCGAATTCTTCGCGCACTTTTGAGCGCTGGGATCATCGGCAATGTGGTAAAGACCAATGGATCGATCAGTGGGGCGGAGGTTGGTTGCCAAGGAGAGATAGGGGTTGCTTGTGCAATGGCAGGAGCTGCTGCTACACAACTTCTTGGTGGCTCCATCTTCCAGATAGAGTATGCTGCAGAGATGGGCCTGGAGCATCATCTTGGTCTTACCTGTGACCCAATGCGTGGTCTTGTACAGATTCCATGCATTGAACGAAATGCTCTTGCCACCATGCGCTCCATAGACCACTGCACCTATGCCCTTCTTGGTGATGGGCGCCATAAAGTCTCTTTCGACAGTGTCATCGAGGTGATGATGGAAACTGGACAAGCACTTCCTTCCCTCTATCGAGAAACAAGCAAAGGCGGCCTTGCAAAAGTCCTCGGATAAGAATAGTATGTCATAAGATAAACGTGCTCTAATCTATTCTATAGGATTGATATAGATGGATTTTAGGCATGTCTAATAGTACTGAACATGTCAATTATACTCGTTGCTACTGACATAGGTTTTCTGGATAGGTATGCTATGAGACAGAGGAAACAATACCCTAATCTTTCAAAGAATAGCCAAGCAATTCGCATTGGCATTTTTTTCATAGCTTGTTTGGTGTTATCTCATCCTCTCATTGCAGCAATTTCATTGCAGGACCCATTTCCCTCAGATGTAAAATTTGTTCTGGTGCAGGGCAGTGAACGTAGGTCCCAACAGGAAGTACCTATCGCCGAATTGTACGTTCAGGCAAAACACCGTGGAAGGGGAAGCGTCTCAATAACCTACTCCCCTCTCACTGATGGTACTAATTCAGTGCTGTATCAGATGGTCAGAGAAGATGGCAGGCAATTAAATGGTGGTTTTTGTGCCGAATACGAGGCAAGTAATCAACAGAGAAGGACCTACCGGCTCTGTTCGTTAAAAGCCTTGCTCTCTCGTTCATTGCGGGAAGAGGAAACGCATCTTACAAGCACCATTATTCTCGATCTCTCCGTTGAGTTGTAACTACAAGAGTTACTGCTAAAACGAAACAGTACAACACTATTCTCACCTATTCCCCTGGAGCCAATTATGTACACAAGAGGGTAATACCTCCACATAGGTGTGCTATATCTACGAATTCAATCAAAGTTGATTCTAATCAATTATCATTCTTTCATTCCTTGGTAGGTTACTCATGTAAGCAGAAGTAATGAAGGAGATTTTACGATGACAAACAATACATCATTTACCCAATTGAAGAGAGAATATCTCAATATTCTGAAACAATATATTCCTATTGTAGATAGGATTCATGGGCCAAACCATCCTGAATTCCATGAAGTTCGCAGGATATTTGAGAACATGGACAAAGAGCTGGATCAACCAGATGCAGGGAGTACTGGATTGCAGGAATGCTTTTCTCAACTAAGAAGCCTCACTCAGAATTATAGAATCCCTGAAGATGTTTGTGAAAGCTATGAGGCAGTGTATCAGATGTTGTCAGAACTCGATGAAGCCTATCACCGGATCAAGTGACCAGAGGAAAGGAGCAACAAATGCAGAAATATATTCTCGCCAGAAAAAACACTATTGCAGCAGTCAGTGCCCTGCTGATCATCCTTGGGTTTACCAGTGCACTAGGGTTTCACAATGAGCGGCTGGCAATGTGGTCTCTTGCCTTGGCATCTGTGTTGGGTGTTGCTCCGATAGCCATCCAGGCATATCAAGCACTCAGGGTGAAGGTCGTCAGTATCGATGTACTGGTAACAATTGCGGTAGCAGGAGCTTTCGTTATTAGGAACTTTGAAGAGTCGGCAATCGTTACGTTTCTTTTTCTTTTTGGCGCCTTCCTTGAGCAAAGAACCTTACAGAAAACCCGTTCTGCAATCAAGGAATTGACGGAAATGGCACCTGAGAGTGCTTGGAAACAACAGGAAGACGGCACGTTTGGAGAGGTTGCGATTGATGAGGTGGCAGTAGGTGATATCTTGTTGGTAAAGACAGGAGCGAAAGTACCTGTGGATGGCTTGGTCCAGTCTGGGGATGGATATATCAATGAAGCGAGCATTACCGGTGAGGCTGTACCTGTCGGCAAGCAGAAGAACTCCCATGTATTTGCTGGTACTATCCTAGAAAATGGAACCATCCAGATTGTTGCTGAACGTGTTGGTGAAGATACCACCTTCGGAAGAATCATTGAATTGGTCGAGGAGGCACAGGATTCAAAATCCGAGACCCAGCGATTTATCGATAGATTCTCCCTGTACTACACACCGCTTGTCCTGATTCTATCCCTGCTTGTGTGGCTGGTATCGCGTAATCTGGAACTTGCCATCACTATTCTGGTCCTTGGTTGTCCTGGTGCCTTGGTGATCGGGGTTCCTGTCTCGAATGTCGCAGGTATCGGTAACGGTGCACGCCATGGGGTCCTTCTAAAGGGTAGTGAGGTTATCCATGATTTCAGCAAGGTTGACACCATTGTCTTTGACAAGACCGGAACATTGACCATGGGGAATCCGAGTGTTGCAGATACCGTATATTATACTACTGAGAAAGAGAAAACTGCAGCATACCTTGTCAGCGTGGAACTAGAATCTGACCATCCCTTGGCAAATGCGATAGTTGAAAAACTTGGAAACATCGATACCTATACGGTTGGAAAAACTGATGTTGCTCCGGGTGGTGGAATTGTCGCCATGGTGGAAGGAAAGAGAGTAGTGGTCGGGAATGTTACGCTGATGGAAGAAGAGCAGGTAGCGATATCCGATCAAGTTCAGAAGGATATTGTACGGCTCGAGAAACAGGGGAATTCTCTTGTACTCATTGCTTTTGATGGGGAAGCAAAAGCCTTGTTCGGTATTCGTGACCAAGTACGTCCAAATGTGAAGAGCCATCTACAAAGACTGAAGAAACTAGGGGTAAAGCATCTCGTGGTTCTTTCAGGGGATAATCAAGGAACGGTGGACTTGGTTGCTCGACAGCTTGGCTTGACTGAAGCCTATGGGCATATGCTTCCCGAGGACAAGGCTGCCTATATCAAGAAACTACAGGAAGAAGGACGAATTATTGCATTTGTAGGGGATGGAGTGAACGATAGTCCCTCCCTCGCCTTGGCCCAGATTGGGATTGCGATGGGTAGTGGTACGGATGTTGCTATTGAAACTTCTGATGTCGTCCTGATGAGTTCCGATTTAAGCCGACTGCCTCTTGCTTTGGGATTGAGTAAAGCTATTCTTGCGAATATGAGACAGAATATTGCTATTGCTGTAGGTGTGGTGCTGGTCCTATTGGCAAGTGTGTTCTTTAGTGAGTGGATGAACATGTCAATTGGTATGCTGGTCCACGAAGCGAGCATCTTGGTTGTAATCCTTAACGGGATGAGGCTACTTCGGTACCGATTACGAAGAGCACGTTGAAAATTGATTTGAATCAATTACAAAGCATGTATACAGGTATATGCTTAATATATAAGAACAAAGAAAGGAGTTCATTCTATGAAAAAAGCTACAATCCAGTTGGAAACATTAACCTGTCCTTCCTGTTTGTTGAAAATTGAAAACGCTACCAAAAACTTACAGGGTGTCCAGAAAGAGAGTGTTCAGGTACTATTTAACTCGAGTAAGGTAAAATTATCCTTTGATGAGAAGACTATTGCCCTGGAAAAGATAGAGCAAGCGATTACCACGTTGGGTTATATAGTGAAAAAGTCACAGGCTAGGGCTATGTAGTTCTTTTCAAAACGGAGTATTTTTAGCATAAAACAACAAGCGGGGTTGCATTGAGCAATCCCGCTTGTTGCATGTGTTGGACTCTATATAATACTAGCGAACTACAATATTCACCAACTTATCTGGGACCACAATCTCCTTGACGATGGTCTTTCCTTCAATCCACTGCTGGATCTTCTCGCTCTCTTTGGCCATTGCAAGTGCTGAAGCCTTGTCCATGCCTTTGGAAACAGTCTGTTTGTCTCGGACCTTTCCGTTGACCTGGAACACCATCTCAATCTCATCATCGATGGTCAGCTTCTCCTCAAAGGTAGGCCAACTCACTTTGGTGAGACTCTCCTTGTTGCCGAGCTTCTCCCAGAGTTCCTCAGCAATGTGCGGGACATATGGGCCAAGGAGTTTTACCAAGGTCTCTGCTACCACACTGGGGAACTCCTCTACCTTGTACAGCTCATTTACCAGGACCATCATCTGGCTGATGGCGGTATTGAAGTTCAAGGTAGCGGTATCGTGGGATACCTTCTTGATCGTCTTGTGGAGGGTCTTGTTCAGCTCCTTGGATGGCTCCTGGTCACTGACAGGACGCTCCTCGTAGAGTCTCCATACCCTGTCCAAAAATCGGTAAATTCCGTTCAATCCAGTGGTTGCCCAGGGTTTTGAGACCTCAAGAGGGCCCATGAACATCTCATACATACGCATGGAGTCGGCACCATACTCCTGGATGATTTCATCCGGGTTTATGACATTTTTCAAACTCTTGGACATCTTTGCAATGACGCGTTCAAGTTTTTGCCCTGTCTCTTTCTCCACAAAGACATCAGGTTCAACCTCTTCAACCATATCGGTAGGTACAAGGCTCTTGTCTGGTCTCTGGTATGCGTAGCTGGTGATCATGCCCTGGTTTACCAATCTCTTGAAAGGCTCACTGGTGGAAACTAGGCCAAGGTCGAAGAGCACCTTATGCCAGAAACGAGCATAGAGGAGATGGAGTACTGCATGTTCTGCACCTCCTACATAGAGGTCGACCGGCATCCAGTACTGTTCCTTCTCCTTGCTTACAAACTCCTTCTCGTTGTGGGGGTCGAGGTAGCGCAGGTAGTACCAGCAGGAGCCAGCCCACTGGGGCATGGTGTTGGTCTCTCTCTTTGCTTTCCCTCCGCAGACCGGACAGGTGGTCTGTACCCAGTCCTCAATCTTGGCCAGTGGGCTCTCTCCGGTTCCACTTGGCTCATAGCTGGAAACTTCGGGCAACATGAGAGGAAGTTGGTCCTCGGGAACGGGAACCGTGCCGCAAGTGGGACAGTGAACCAGGGGAATCGGTTCCCCCCAGTAGCGTTGACGACTGAAGATCCAGTCACGCAATTTATAATTTACTGCCTTGGTTCCCAATTGCTTCTCTTCCAGCCAGGCGATCATGCTCTTGATGGCATCTTCCTTGTTGAGTCCGTCAAGGAAGTCACTGTTTACATGGATGCCATCCTCTGTCCAAGCTTCTTTTTGGACATCGACTTCGCTTTTAAGCACCTCAATGATCGGTAAATTGAACTTCTTGGCAAACTCCCAGTCACGAGTGTCATGGGCGGGAACGGCCATAATGGCTCCGGTCCCGTAACTGATAAGAACATAGTCGGCAATCCAAATGGGGATTTTCTTTCCATTCACCGGATTGATCGCATAACTGCCACTGAATACACCGGTCTTGTCCTTGGCAAGGTCGGTTCTTTCCAGATCACTCTTTCTGGCAGTAGCCTCAAGGTACTGCTCAACCTGTTTCTTCTGATCTGCTTTGGTAAGGGCCCCTACCAATGGATGCTCAGGGGCAACAACCATGTAGGTTGCACCAAAGAGGGTGTCGGGGCGGGTGGTGTAAACCTCAAGATGGTCAGACAGGCCGTCAATCTGGAATATGACAGATGCCCCTTCACTTCTTCCAATCCAGTTCTGCTGCATGAGCTTCACTGACTCCGGCCAGTCTACACTGTCCAGGTCGGCGAGCAGCTTATCTGCATATTCAGTAATCTTGAGAACCCACTGGCGGATGCTCTTTCGTACCACAGTGGTCCCGCATCGCTCGCACTTTCCGTCCTTGACTTCTTCATTTGCCAGGCCGGTCTTGCAGTGATCACACCAGTTGATCGGGGTGTGGGACTCGTAGGCCAATCCTTGCTTGTAGAGCTGGAGAAAGATCCACTGGGTCCATCGGTAGTACTCACTGCTGTGGGTGGAGACTTCTCGGTTCCAGTCATAGCTGAAGCCGAGTCGTTTGATCTGCTTGCGGAAGTTCTCGATATTCTTCTCAGTGGTCAGCTTGGGATGGGTACCTGTCTTGATCGCATAGTTCTCAGCAGGTAGGCCGAAGGAGTCAAACCCCATTGGATGGAGCACATTGTACCCGTTCATGCGTAGGTAGCGACAGTAGATGTCGGTTGCGGTATACCCTTCCGGGTGGCCTACGTGCAACCCAGCCCCGGATGGGTAGGGAAACATGTCCAACACGTACACGCGCTTCTCTGGTGGTACGTTCTCGTCTTCGGTTACAGCAAAGCTCTGGTTCTCTTCCCAGTAGCGTTGCCATTTGGTCTCAATTTCACTGAAGGGATATTTGCTCATGGGAGCAATCATACCTTTGCGGTGCGCTTCAGTCAACGCATGAAAGCATATCTCAGAGTGTTCCGTCGTCTATGGCAGGGGAAAATTCCACCGCTTCCATCCTGTTTCCCTTCATGGAGATGATTCTAAAGGTACCCAGTTGTGACTGCACCACTTCTCCCTCTTCAGGAATGTTTCCGATCAAATCCAGCAGATAGGCTGCAACCGTGCTGGTTTTCTGTTTGCATACCTCGCTGTCAAGATCCAGTTCATCAACCAGTTGCTGGAACGGGGTGTCTGCCATCACCAGGAAGGTACCAGGATTCATCTCCCGTTCAACAATGCGGTCAGGGTATCTTCTTTCATGTTCATCGTAGAGTTCCCCGAAGAGTTGCTCAGCAACATCTTCCATGGTTACCACACCGCTGAACCCACCATACTCATCCAGAACTATCGCCTGCTGGAGTTTTGCCTTCTTGAACCGGTAGAAGACGTCATCGAGATGCATCTGCTCAGGGACAAAGATGGGTTCGCGAATAATAAAGGAGATGGACCTGTTCATCTGTTTCTGCAGTTGTGTCCTGAGGATGTCACGAACCAAAACAATACCAATGATATTCTCGGGGCTTCCATGGAAGACAGGAATTCTACTGAATCCTGCTTGTACGATGGAGGGGAAGGCGTCGCGGATGGTCAGCTCATCGCTGAGACAGAACACATTGGTCCGGTGTGTCATGATGGTCCTGACCTGCGTTTCACTGAAGTGGATTGCCCGCTGCATCAAGTCCGATTCATAGCGGTCCACGAGACCCACATCCTCTGCTGCATCGACCATATGCATTACCCCTTCGGTGGTGATGGTAGGCTCTGCATGAGAGACGAATAGTCTTGTAATAATTGCAGAAACATGTCGGAGCAACCATACAACCGGATAGAGCAGCACCTCAAGAAAACGCAATGGGTATGCCATGAACACAGCAATCTTCATATTGTGGGTGAGAGCAAGTTGTTTGGGGGTGATCTCTCCGAAGATCAAGATGACCAAGGTCAATATGCCTGTTGCATACCCCACAGCCTGGTTGGAGAAAAATTCAATGGCAAAGGTGGTAACCAGTGCAGAGACCGAGATATTCACCACATTGTTCCCGACCAAGACGGTCGTGATAAGCTCCTCCGGCTTCATGCTGAGTTTGTACACCAATTTGGCCGCACGACTTTTGCGGTTGTCCAAGGTCTTGAGTTGCACGAAAGAGAGAGAAGTGAATGCGGTCTCCGTAGCAGAGAATACTCCAGAGAGAATCAACAGAATAACGATGGCGGTTAGTTGTACGTGCATGTACACCTCCCGGCCACTGACAAATAGAGCGGGTGTTCAGCTGAGCACCCTATACTAGGTAACGGGTCATCCATAATGCAGTCAGTATAGCAACAGTATCCTCAGCCAGACAAGTGCAATAACCACAGAAGACAGGAAAAAGAACATGCTGGGGGAAAGCGCTTCTAAGTGCAAGGGATACGTACGTTCAGATTTACAACGTATGCACCATCTCGCTCTGGGTAAGCAAGAGAGAAAACCCTAGGCTGGTTAAAAGGCCGTGAAGACTGGTGCACCGCTCATCTACGTTGATCATACCCAGCGAGGGTGCCTCACAGAGGTCTCTTGCTTTTATGATGGCCTGTTTAGCAAAACCTTGTCTTCTGAATTGAGGTTCAATATAGATTTGAGCTATTGATCCTTTATCTGGATTGAGGCAGAGAGAGCCTCTTTTTATGGCGTTGTACATGATGGTATAGCAGGTAGCACTCCCGCGTTCGATGCTCTGTTTGCTGTTCTGCCAACTGGGAGTACACTCATCCAACGGTATCTCGACAGAGTCCTGAGGGATCAACTCTACAGAGGAAGATCCAATCAGTAGATCCTTCTTTACTTGGTAGCAGTGGAGTTTTCGGGTGATGGAGAATCCATGGGAGAGGTATAGATTTTTGGCTCGTTCATTGGTATCGATAACCTCCAGGAAGAAGGAGGTTACTGTCCGTTTTTTTACATGTGAGAGGGTTGCATCAATGAGGAGGTGGGAGTACCCCTTACCCTGGTATGAGGGGATAATTCCCGTTCCCGCATCGTATGCAGTCCCTTCTCTGCGTGCGACCAGGACAAATCCGACAAGACGGGAATCGTCAAAGAGTCCGATGGAGTCCAGTGCAGAGTATCCCAGAGCATGCGTGTGGGCATTGAACTGTTCCTGGCTCATATGAATGGGAACTTCGTACTTGCTGAATGCTTCATTGAACACCTGGGTAAGGGTTTCTGGTTCTGTATTGGTAAGTGGGGCTGTTACCACCATCGTCTCCTCCTGAAATAGTATGCCATGGCAATGACCACCACCATACAACAAACCAGCATGCCATAGAACCCCCATCGGTAGCCGGCCAGTGGCATGTAGGCGAAGTTCATTCCATAGAGCCCGGTAAGGAACGTGAGGGGGATGAAGATGGTGCTGATGATTGTCAGCACTTTCATGATGGAGTTCATACGGGTATCGAGGCTGGAGAGATAGACCTCCATGATACTGCTTACCGTCTCCCTGAGCATTTCACACTCCTCAGAAAGCCAGAGTGCGTGGTCTTGGATGTCATTGAGTAGAAGTTTCGTTGTCTTGTCCATGAATGGGTGTTCTATCCTGATCAGAGTTGCGAGCATCTCCTTCAATGGGCTGGTCATCCGCCTTAGGGTAAGAATCTTTGTCTTATGTCGATGAATGGTGGGGGCATCTGTCTCCCCGGGGGTGGTGATTACCAGCTCTTCCAGCTCATCGGTCTCGTTCTCCAGTTCATCAGCTCTTACCAGGTATTGATCTACTACGCGGTCAATGAGGGTATGGAAGAGCATGCTGCTCTCTCCTGACTGCAACTTGGTCTGCTTGTCCTCAAGCTGTCGTATTGCCGAAAGAAACACATCGCTTGCATACTCGGTGATGGAGATTACCCACTGCTTGCCAAGAAACAGGGAGAGTTGTTGTTCTTCCGTCGTGGGGGTGGCTAGAATTCTGAGGGTAATTGCCAGATAGTGTTCATAGTTGTCCAGCTTCAGGCGTTGGTCGGTGGAGAATACATCCTCCAGACTGAGATTGGAGATGGAGAAAGCTTTTGCAATATCTACAATCTTTCTGATATCAGCGAGCCCGCTGATCTGGACCCAGCATTTCTCATTGCCTTGTATGGGAGAGAACCCCTCCATGACCCGATACGACGATCCATTACCGTAGAGGTGGGTTCTGATCTTTGTGGCCTCAGGTTGTCCGTCTCCGACAAACATGAGTGAGCCGGCGGCAAGCCCTTCTTTTTTCTTGTGGACTGGGTGATGTACGTGGTGAACTTGGTGGGGTTTCATCGGTGCCTCCTACAGCGCTGTAAATCCGAGAATCAAGAGGAGTTGGGCAAGGATGTAGGAGCCCATCTCACTGGTATTGGTAAAATGTTTCAAGTTGAGGCTGTCTAGGCCGATCATGGTGTCACTTACTATGAACAGGAGCACTCCAAGAGTACAGAGCAGGGACTGCAGGCCGATCATCAAGGCAGCCAATATGGTAAATAGGGCAGCATAGGCCACGTAGGGAGGCCTCCCTTTTTGCTTTCCGATCAGTCGTGTAAACAGCCCAAAGGGAACAGAGAGGGATGCAAGTGCGATTCCTGCAAGTATCCAGTCTACATCCAAGGATAGTACCTGTAGAGCGTAGAGACTATGGGCAACCGCAAAGGCTCCCATTCCCCAAAGGAAACAGCTGCCTTGGTGTCCTTTGGTCAAGAACCCGTCGCCGAGCGTGGCAAAACTGAGGGAGACGACAAGCAGTGGGTATGACCCGCTTTGTAGTACAAAGAGGATCAAGATCGGCATCAGGAGAATTTTGGTAACATCTCCAAGGGTTTTGTATCCTTGTGAGCGAAGACTGAGGTGCAGGAAGGATACTCCCACATAGAACAAGATGATAGTGTTCATACCTTTAGCGTAGTGCACGGACATCACTTCCTGCAAGTGCATTATCCTTGTGAGTATTTTGCCATCATTTGAGAATTCTGTTATAATGCTCAGTCATGGCGAAGACAACATATGATGAATCGAAGATTCTTACGCTTAGTGCGTTGGAACATATTCGAAAACGTCCCGGTATGTATATCGGGCGATTGGGAAATGGTACCCATGTCGATGATGGTATCTACATCCTCCTCAAGGAGGTGGTGGACAATAGCATCGACGAGTTCATCATGGGCTATGGCAATCGTATTGTCATACGATTGAAAGAGAGCGAGATAACGGTCAGGGACTTTGGACGAGGGATTCCCCTTGGGAAGGTAGTCGACTGTGTCTCAATCATCAATACCGGTGCAAAGTACAGCGACGATGTCTTCCAATTTTCCGTAGGTCTCAATGGGGTCGGTACCAAGGCAGTCAATGCCCTCTCTTCCCACTTCCAGGTGACCAGTTACCGGGAGGGGAAGTACAGCACTGCCATCTTCGCCAAGGGTGTATTGGTTAATGAAAAGAGTGGGAAAAGCGACGAGGCCGATGGCACTGAGGTGGTATTCACTCCAGATCCTGAGTTGTTCGGGGAGTATGCCTACAACGAGGATTTTGTCATATCCCGTATCTGGAGCTATGCCTATTTGAATACCGGGCTCTCCATCAACTACAACAACCGATCCTACAAGTCATCAAACGGGTTGTATGATCTGCTCGACAAGGAAGTAGGGACGGAGAACCTCTACACGATCATCCACTACCAGAGTAAACAGCTTGAGTTCGCTCTTACCCACGTGACCGGCTCCTATGGGGAGAACTACTTCTCCTACGTGAATGGGCAGCATACCAATGACGGGGGAACGCACCAGAGTGCCTTCAAGGAGGGAATCCTCAAGGGTATCAATGAACACTTCAAGAAGAACTGGGCGCCTCAAGATGTGCGTGAAGGAGTGGTTGGTGCGATAGCGGTCAAGATAAAGGAACCGGTTTTTGAATCCCAGACAAAGAACAAACTAAGTAATACCGAGATTCGTACCTGGATTGTGAATGAGGTCAAGGACGCCATTGTCGACTTCCTGTTGAAGAACAGTGAGGAGGCCGAGAAGCTTAATCAGAAGATTCTCAACAACGAGAAACTTCGCAAGGAGTTGAACGAGGTAAAGAAGGGGGCTAGAGAGTCGGCCAAGAAGGTCAGCCTGAACATTCCCAAACTCAAGGACTGCAAGTACCACCTTGGACAGAGCAGTGCCCACCAGGATGAGTGTGAAGCTTCGATGATTTTTCTCACTGAGGGAGATAGTGCCAGCGGTACCATCACCAAGACCCGCGATGTCATGACCCAGGCTGTATTCAGCTTGAGGGGAAAGATCGTCAATGTTTTTGGGAAGAAGAAGACAGAGATCTACAAGAATGCAGAGCTCTACAATATGATGGTCGCCCTGGGAGTTGAGAACGGGGTGGAGGGGCTTCGTTATGGGAAGGTTATCATTGCCACCGATGCTGACACCGATGGCTTTCATATCCGTAACCTTTTGATGACCTACTTCCTAACCTATTTTGAGGACTTGGTGCTATCTGGCAGGCTCTATATTTTGGAGACTCCCCTGTTTCGGGTACGGAACAAGAGTCAAACGGTCTACTGTTATAATGAAAAAGAGCGCATTCTTGCCACGAGCCAGATCAAGAACTCGGAGGTTACCAGGTTCAAGGGTCTTGGAGAGATTGATCCGAAGGAGTTCGGACAGTTTATCGGGGAAGATATGCGTCTTTTGCCGGTTTCCATCAATGGAATGAATGAGATGCATAAGACCATGGAGTTCTATATGGGCAACAATACCCCTGAACGACGCGACTTCATTATGGAGAATCTGATCTGATGACCCAAGCACACGCAATATTCAAAGAGAACTTCCTGGAATACGCAAGTTACGTCATCAAGGAGCGGGCGATTCCTGATCTGGTTGACGGATTCAAGCCCGTACAGAGGCGTATCATCCATACCTTGTTTGAGATGGATGACGGGAAGTTCCACAAGGTGGCAAATGTAGTGGGATGGGCGATGCGCTACCATCCCCATGGAGACTCTTCCATCTATGAGGCCTTGGTGAACTTGGCCAATTGTGACTTGTTCATTGAGCGTCAGGGGAACTATGGAAATATCCTGACCGGCGACCGAGCCGCCGCAGCACGCTATATTGAGTGCCGCCTCCTTCCCTTTGCAAAGAAGGTGCTCTACAACCCAGAACTTACCGAGTTCATTGAGTCCTATGATGGGAGAAACAAGGAGCCTGTCGTCTTTCCGGCAAAGATTCCCGTGGTCCTGATCCAAGGGGTAAGTGGTATTGCTGTTGGTATGAGTACCAACATTCTTCCCCATAACCCTATCGAGGTTTTGGATGGAATGGCAGCCTCTTTGCGAGGAGAGTCATACGAACTCTACCCCGATTTTCCCGGTGGGGGCATCGTTGATGTGGATGACTACAATGATGGACGGGGTTCTGTTTCCATCAGAGCGAAGTTGAACACCAAGGATCCGAAGCGAATCATTATTGAGGAGCTTCCCTATGGTACCACCAGTGAGGTGATGATCCGCTCGGTTGAGGATGCTGCAAAGAAGGGCAAGCTGAAGATCAGCTCCATAACCGACTATACTGCCGAGAAGGTGAACATCGAGATCAGCCTCGCCCGCAATACCTACTCCCAAGAGATTGTGGATGCTCTCTATGCCTATACCGTGTGTGAGACCAAGCTCTCCATCAACCCACTGGTGATCAGGGACAATACCCCGACCATCATGGGGGTTCATGAGATCCTCGATTTTCATGCTCATCACCTTGTTGAGGTGCTTGAAGCTGAGCTGAAGCTGGAAAAGGGCCATCTCCTGGACAAGTTGCATTATCGGACCTTGGAGCGTATTTTTGTTGAGGAGCGTATCTATAAGCGTATCGAACAGAAGAAGAGCGCAGAGGACGTGAACAAGGCGGTTGTCACGGGGTTCAAGCCATTTGCAGATGTCCTGCTTCGTCCTCTTGACAGTGAGGATGTGGAGCGATTGCTGAAAATACCCATCAGACGTATCAGCTTGTTCGATATTGAGAAGAACCACCAAGAGATTGAGACGATCAACGAACGACTTGCGGAGATTGAGAAAAAGCTTTCAGATCTTACCGGCTATGCACTCTCCTATATAGGTGAGTTGCGAGAGCTTATGAATCCCGAGGAACATAAGAGAAACAGCACCATCAAGAAGTTCGAGATGGTGGATGTGAAAGAAGTGGCGGAGAGAAATCTTCCCCTGCACTATGATGCGGTAAACGGGTATCTGGGCTACGATGTGAAAAAGGGGAATGTCCTCTATGATGTCAGCCCGTTTGACCGAATCCTGATCATTCGGAAAGATGGCACCTATCAGGTCATCGATGCTCCTGAGAAGGAGTTTGTCGGCAAAGGGATGCTCTACTGTGGGTTTGCAGACAAGGATGAGCTCCAGAAGGTCGCCTTTACCATCATCTACCAGGAGAAGACCTACAAGTATCTCTTCATTAAACGGTGCCAGATCACCAGCTTCCAGTTGAAGAAGCTCTATCCCTTGGTACCGGAAGGGAATTACAAGGTCGTAAAGCTCTCTACGTTTGAGAATGCAGAGTTGACCCTTACCTACAAGAAGAAACCAGGGCTTAGGATTCTCGAGGAGAAGTTCTATTTCTCTGACTACCGCTTGAAGGGGGTCAAGGCAAACGGGGTGCGTCTGGCGGTCAAGGAAGTGGCTTCCATTCGCCTAAGGGCAGTCAAAGAGGTGGTTCATGAAGACCAGAGGGAACCCTCTCTCTTCGACGATGAGATGGAGCGTGAATGATGGAACAGTTGGAAGGGAGAATCCTCTATGAGGACAACCACCTGATTGTGGTGAACAAGCGTGGGGGAGAATTGGTACAAGGGGACCGGACCGGGGACAAGACCCTTGCAGATTTGGTCAAGGAGTACCTGAAGGTAACCTACAATAAGAAAGGAAATGTCTATTTAGGTATTCCCCATCGCCTTGACCGTCCCACCAGCGGCTTGGTTGTATTTGCCAAGACAGAGAAGGCCTTGGTGAGGTTGAATGAGCTTTTCAAGGGAAATACGATCAAAAAGACCTATTGGGCGATTGTGGACAACCTCCCCAACGAACGGGAAGGTACCCTGCTGCACTACATCATCCGCGACACCAAGGCGAACAAGAGTGTTGCACTCCCTGTACAGAGACAGAAGGGAAAGCTTGCAAAGATGGACTACCGTCTCATTGCTGAGAGCAAGACGTATTTTCTTCTGGAGGTTCTGCTCCATACCGGAAGGCACCATCAGATCAGGGCACAGCTTGCGGCAATCGGGTTGCATATCAAGGGAGATCTCAAGTATGGGTTCCCCCGTTCCAATCCTGATGGAGGTATCTCGCTCCATGCCCGCAGTATTTCCTTTGTCCACCCGGTTCGCAAGGAAGAGATCACCTTGGTTGCCGATCCCCCAGCAGACAATCTCTGGGATGCGTTTCTCTCTCAGCTCTAAGGCCGGTATTCCTTGCTTTTTGTATGAGAGCTTCCTAAAATGAAGAGAGATACACAAAAAATGGAGGATCAAGTATGAAGAAAAGACCGTTTGGTACAAATGAGACCATGGTTTCAGAGGTTGGATTGGGAACCTGGCAGATCGGTGGATCATGGGGTACCGTTGAGGATGAGACTGCAATGAAAATCCTCCAGACCGCCAGTGATGCGGGTATTACCTTTTTCGATACCGCTGATGTGTATGGTGACGGCAGGAGCGAGAAGTTCATTGGCCAATTTCTCAAACAACATCGAGAGAAGATTTTTGTTGCCACAAAGCTTGGTCGTGGAAGTGATCCCGGCTGGCCGGGCAACTTCACTGCAGAGGCGATGATTCAGCATACGGAGAATTCACTCTCCCGCCTGGGTGTGGAACGCTTGGATTTGATCCAGCTTCACTGTATTCCCCAGGAGGTGTTGGAAGAAGGTACCGTATTTGATGTACTCAGGGATTTGAAGAAGCAAGGAAAGATTGCAGACTTCGGAGCAAGCGTAGAGTCAGTGGAAGAGGGACTTGTCTGCCTTAGGCAAGAAGGTATCGCCTCCCTGCAGGTAATCTTCAACATCTTTCGCCAGAAGTTGGTCACCGATCTCTTTCCAAAAGCGAAGGAGCAGGGTGTTTCAATCATTGCTCGTGTACCCTTGGCAAGTGGGTTGCTTTCTGGGAAGATGCAGAAGACCACGAAGTTTGACGAGAGTGACCACCGTAACTTCAATCGTGACGGCGCTTCGTTCAATGTAGGTGAGACCTTTGCAGGCATTCCATTCGAAGTTGGGGTCGACCTCGCAGATGAGCTGAAGGCAATGAAGCCTGAGGGAATGAGTTTGGCCCAGATGGCTCTGCGTTGGATTCTCGACCATGATGCTGTTTCCGTCGTTATTCCCGGGGCAAGCCGACCGAGCCAGGTGATGGACAATGCAGCAATCTCTGAACTTCCTCCTCTGTCCAAAGAGTTGCACCAGAACCTGGAGCAGTTCTACCTGGAGAAGGTTGCCCAGCATATTCGTGGTCCCTATTAACGGCAGAGCATACAACTGACGTACAGAATTCAGGACTCCTCAATGAGGGGTCCTTTTCTCAGTTTGCACAAACCTATTCGTTGACCAGTATCACCCCTTCCCCGTCAAAACCGTTGACCTTGATGGTCAGCGGTTGCCTGCTTCTTGCATGAATGAAGTGTTCTGTCTCTGCTATAACCGCCAGGGATGAAAGAGATTCCAAACGGAGGGACCCTGAACGATAAGCAGGATTGACTGTCAAATAGAGACAGCCAAGGCTGGTCATGTTCTGGAAGAAATGGGTTCCCTGGCTTGGCTCCACTTGGAAACCGGGAAGCCCTGTCTCTACAATGACTTTGCTTCGCGATATCTGTGACCAGGTTACCGGGATACCCAGCCAGGGATCACAGCTGCCCAATCTTCCGGAAACAACCAAGACATAATCTCTCTCCTCAATAACCATTGCTGCATTTATCTTGTCGAGTTCCTTTGCCATGTCTTTCATGGCGGAAGCTGAGAACTGGTCTATTTTCAGGTAAATGATATCCGTGAGGTGGTCAATTTTCCCATTTCCCATGACCACATTTGCGTGAATTACTGCACGCTCTCGTTCCGCGTTACTGATGGTGACATCGCTCTCCTCATTTCCTGCTGCAATGGGGCGTATTTGCAGGAGGCTGAACTCACGCATCTTTGGGGCTATACGGTTCAGGTTTACCGCAAACTCTATTTCTACGGGTTTTCCCATTGCCTCTGTCCCGAGTTGCAGGACATCTTTCACAATGGAAGCGAGCGGGAATGCATCATATTTAAGGATGCCGTTGAACGTGATGACCTTCTCTCCCTCCGTTCTTACCGATTCACTGAGCATGCCGCTTTGCAGGTCATAGGTACTTGCAATGTACCTGATCGCCTCTGGATAGTCCCAAGCTTCACGGAAATTGAGCAACTCAAGGTTTTCCAGACCTCCCTCCTGTAAAGGGTGGTAGCCATTGTCCATGTTCAACGCATAGAAGGCACTCTGGCTACTGGTCTGGTTGCCTCCAAGGAACTGTGCAGGACGTTTTGGGTGGGTGGGGCTGAAGCGTAAGGCTGACCCATTGTCCACGACAGATTTTCCGAATCCAAAGCTTAGCATGCCAACCCCATCATCCGGTTTCTCCCCTCCGAGGGGGTAGTAGTTCAGGGACCGGGCAACCCCGCTGATATTTGGGTACCAGTAAGGACCATGGGCGCTACCGATGACCTGTTGGATGATAATTGCCATTTTCTCATCCTCCAACATATGCTCAGTTGCCTTGAGGTACTCCTTTGCGCTCCTGAAGAAGGTTGATGCCCAGACCGCACGAACAGCGTCGCATAGTTCACCAAGTCGTGCATCATCCTCTCCCTTGTTGGGAAGCATGCATGTCTCATACACGCCGGCAAAGGGTTGGTAGTGGGAGTCCTCCAGGAGACTGGAGGATCTGACACAAATGGGTTGGTGGATAACCTGGATAATCTCTGCGAGGTTCAGAACCAGTTCGCTGTTCAAGGGTTTTGAGAGGAAGATTTTGAGCAGTGTCTCATCGGGAAGATCTGCGCTTGCGATATCGTTCAGGTCATTCTCCTCCAAAAACTGTGTGAACTGGTCAGTGGCCACAACCACGGTACGGGGGATGGAGAGATAGACATCTGGATACTTCAGAGGAAGCTTCGCTGCGCGAAGGACCATATCGATGAAGGCAAGGCCACGGCCCTTGCCCCCCAGCGATCCTCCTCCTATCCGGCTGAAGAAGAGGGTCTCGTCGTAATTGTTTCGGCTGAATTGGGCAATAACCCCCTTGGTTCTCTCCTTGCGATAGTTGCGGATGATCTCGGTCATCTGCTGTTGCACCACCCTTGCATCTCCGTTGGGTGGTATGTGCAGGTCCTTGATCTTTGAAGCGATGACGTAAAGACTCTGAGCCCTGAGCCAACGCGAGAAATCGTTGCGCCTTGAATGGAATGCAAAACTCTTGGTGGGAACCTTGGGAAGGACACGCTGCAAGTCTCGCATGGTTTCGGCTCTTGCTATCTCTTCCAAGGTATCGGGATCACGGAAGATGAAGGGCCCAAATCCGTAGTGCTTGGTCATGAACTTGTTCAGTTCAAAGAGAAGGGCTGAGTTGTGCTTCCAAAGGAAATATGCCCCTGCATCCTCTACCATGTCCTGGGTGGTATTGTCACTGCTTTGGATGAGGATTGGGATCTCAGGATCTTTTGCATGGACCATCTTGGTCAGAGACAGCCCTGCATAGGTGTCCTGTTTTCCCCCCTTGAGGTAGGACATATCGGTGATAATTCCCAGGATGTTGTGGCGGTAGCTGGTATAGAGGGATTGGGCTTCCTCATAGGTTCTTGCCAATGCAATTTTTGGTCTTCCTCGCATCCTGAGCGTCTTCCCCCAGTTGTTCAGTGCCTCGAGGATTGCTGAGCGGTTCTGCTGAATCAGGGTGGTATACATCATAGGAAGGTAGGAGGAGTAGAACCGTACTGAGTCCTCTACCAGGATGATGAGCTGTACATCTGCTTCGTCAGTGTCGTGATCGAGGTTCATACGGTCCTCGACCAGCTTGATCATGGCTAGGAAGATGGTGGGATCTCCCTGCCAGTAGAAGAAGTAGTCGATGTCCTTGCAGTCGGAGCCCTTGATCAGCTTGTTCCGTTTATGGCTGGAGGAGGGGGAAAGGGCGATAACCGGCATGCTTGGGTCTATCTTCTTGATGGTTGATGCAAGCATTTCCACTGAATCTGTACCAAGGTCGAGCATGGTGACAACCAGTTCGAACTTGCGTTGGTTCAAGAGTTGCAAGGCTTCTTCAGCTGTGCTGGTATGGGTGAACTTGGGAGGGTTGTTCAGCCCAAGCTGGGTGTACTCAAGATACAGCTCTTCCTCAACCCTTCCATCTTCCTCAAGGAGAAAGCGGTCATAGTCATTGCAGATAAGCAGCACGTTGTAAATATGTTTCAGCATAAGGTTGGTGAACGGCAACCAGGTTGGGTCAAGTGTATACATAGCATATATTTTACCATGAGCAGAGCGGTTTGCCTATTCTTTCAGTATATTCGAAAAATTGAGTAAAAATTCAATATTAATACATACTATTGTACGATAGGGTAAATTATTGAAATATAATCATGTTTTTCTCAATTCGACGTTGACATATCGATAGAGCGGGTTTACGCTTTTTGGACAAGCAATGAACAGTTGCAGCACAGACCAAGGAGAAAAGTCTAGGTATGTATACCCTTGAATCAGTAATGAAAGAACTGGAGCGAAAAAATCCCGCCCAGCCTGAATTCATCCAGGCAGTGAGCGAGGTTGTCGAGAGTGTTATCGATGTGGTCAACGAGAACCCTGTGTACGAGAAACATCGGATTCTTGAGAGAATGACCGAACCTGATCGTGTCTACACTTTTAGAGTGGAGTGGGAAGACGATGAGGGAAATCTCCAGGTCAACCGTGGGTATCGAGTGCAGTTCAACAATGCAATCGGACCATATAAGGGAGGACTGCGTTTCCACTCCAGTGTTACCCTTGGCACCTTGAAGTTTCTTGGATTTGAACAGACGTTGAAAAACAGCCTTACTACGCTTCCCATGGGTGGAGGAAAGGGCGGTAGTGATTTCAATCCACGCGGTAAAAGCGATAGTGAGATTCTACGATTTTGTCGTTCATTCATGACCGAGTTGCAGAAATATATTGGTCCTGATACTGATGTACCGGCAGGAGATATCGGAGTCGGTGCCCGTGAGATCGGGTTCCTGTATGGGCAGTACAAGCGGATCAGGGCAGAGAATACCGGTGTTTTGACCGGTAAAGGATTGGGCTTTGGCGGTTCCTTGGTCCGTCCCGAGGCTACAGGGTATGGGACGATGTACTTTGCTGAGGCGATGCTCGAGACCCATCAAGATACCCTCAAGGGGAAGCGAATTGCGCTGAGTGGTTTTGGCAATGTAGCTTGGGGTGCGGCAATGAAGGCAACCGAGCTTGGTGCAAAGGTGGTCGCCATCAGTGGCCCTGACGGGTACATCTATGACGAACAAGGGGTGGGAACTGCTGAGAAGTGGGCTTACATGCAATACCTGCGTTCATCCAACAACGATGTGGTTGCGCCTTACGCGGAGCGCTTTGGTGCAACGTTCGTGGCAGGAAAGAAGCCCTGGGAGGTTCCTGTGGATTTGGCGTTCCCCTGTGCCATCCAGAATGAGCTGGACGAAGAGGATGCCAAGATGCTTGTTGCAAATGGTGTAAAATACGTGGTGGAGACCTCAAATATGGGATGCACAACTGAGGCTACCAATTACTTCATCAAACAGCGTATTCCCTATGCCCCAGGCAAAGCTGCAAATGCTGGAGGAGTGGCTGTCAGTGGTCTGGAGATGAGCCAGAATGCCATGCACCTCTCCTGGAGCGCAGAAGAGGTGGATGAGAAGCTGAAGAGCATCATGCGCAAGATTCATCATGCTTGCATCGTTGAGGGCAAGGAAGATGATGGGTATATCAACTATGTGAAGGGAGCAAACATTGCCGGCTTCAAGAAGGTTGCAGATACCATGGTCCAGCTCGGATATTGATTGTGTTGTCCCTTCGGGGTGTGTATCGTGGAGAGTCTTTCGTTGAGAGGCTCTTCATTTTTTTTATCCACTAGAATCCGACATTTTCTTGTATTTGCATAGTGACAAAGTGGGAGGGAAAAGCACAAAATGTGCACCGTCTCCTCTCCTGATAAGGATACGTGAGTGTAGGCCGCTCACCCATTGCCAGCAAGGAATAAAGAAAAAGATTCTTCTTTGTTTTTGTCCATTTCCGACACCACCAATACGCATTATTTAAGAGATGATACATGATTGCTATGAAACCTATATAACACTATATATAGCGTTATGTAAGTTTACATAGCGCTATAAATGTTGTATTGCCGCTTGCCAAGTTGTGATCGCCGTGCTATGGTGAATGAGGGTCGACTAGGGTCGACCCGCTCTCTTGCATGGCTTTTTACTGGGGAGCGTGGAGTCTGTTTTCAGAATTTATTTTCATAATTTTATATATAGAGGGATTACATGAGCGCTGCTAAGAATGAATTGAATCCGTTGGGTCGCAAGATCTTTCTTGACCGGTATGCATTGAAAGACGTCCAAAAGGAGACGTTGGAGGTTGGAAACATCGTGGTTGCCGTGAGCAACCCGAAGACTGGTCAGCGGGAGATCGGAGTGGTCACCGAATTGAAAAGTGGAGATGCCATTACCGTAAAGCTTGATGATGGCACCATTCTTCACGTGAAACGTGATGATGTGGACAAGCCACTTGAGACCGACCCAGCACAGATGCTTGCTCGTGTAGCGAAAGGTATTGCTTCCCAAGAGAAGCCGGAGGTGCGAAAGCAATGGGAAAAAGAGTTCAATTGGCTCCTGGAGGACTGGAAATTCGTCCCTGGAGGCAGGATTCTCACCGGTGCGGGAACGGATCAGAACCTAACCTATTTCAACTGCTACGTGATCCCTTCCCCGAAGGACAGTCGTGGTGGCATCATAGCCTCATTGGGCCAGATGACCGAGATCATGAGCCGAGGTGGGGGAGTCGGCATGAACATTTCATCCCTCAGGCCACGGCACAGTTACGTCAAGGGCGTAAACGGCCGCTCCAGTGGCTCAGTAAGCTGGGGAGGGCTCTTCAGCTTCGTCACAGGGCTGATTGAGCAGGGCGGCTCCCGTCGTGGCGCCCTTATGTTGATCCTCAATGTATGGCATCCGGACATCCTTGACTTCATTGAGTCGAAGCGTGAGATGGGCAAGATTACCAATGCAAATATCTCCGTGGGTATTACCGATGATTTCATGGATGCGGTACGCAGCGATAGGGATTGGCAGACCGTTTTCCCCGATACCTCAGACCCTGCTTACAATGAGCAATGGGATGGAAATATTGAGAAGTGGGTGAAGGAAGGGCACAAGACACAAGTCTATCAGACGATGAAGGCACGAAAGATATGGGAGGCCATTGTTGAGAGTGCATGGGCAAGTGCTGAACCTGGTGTATTCTTCATCGACCGATACAACAAGATGTCAAACTCCTGGTACTACTCCTCCATCCAGAGCACCAATCCCTGTGGTGAGCAGGGACTTCCTCCTTGGGGGGTTTGCAATCTGGGTTCCATCAATCTGAGCCGCTTCGTGAAGAACAAGCAGGTCAACTACAAGGATTTGGGAAAGGCGGTTCGCCTCGCGGTACGTTTCCTGGACGATGTCATTGACGATACTCCCTACTTCTTTGATGAGAACAAGCAACAGCAACAGAGTGAGCGGCGTATCGGGCTCGGGACCATGGGTCTTGCTGATATGCTGATCAAGATGGAGCTGGGTTACGGCAGCGATGAGTCCTTGACCTTTATTGAGGAGCTCTACAAGTTCATCTGCGTAGAGGCATACGCAGAGAGTTGTGATCTTGCCAAGGAGAAGGGGAGCTTCCCCCTCTTCGATGCAGAGAAGCTTCTGCAGAGTGGTTTCATGCAACAGATGCCTGAACAGATTAGGGAGAAGGTCCGCAAACAGGGGCTGAGAAATGTAACCCTTCTTACCCAGGCTCCTACCGGGACAACCGGAACCATGGTAAATACCTCAACTGGCATTGAGCCCTACTACTTCTGGGAGTGGGAACGCACCGGAAGAATGGGGACCAACCTGGAAAGGGTAAAGGTCTACGATGATTGGGTACAGGCACATCCGGGTGAGCAGAAGCCGGACTACTTTGTGTCAGCGATGGATCTGGATCCTGAGGGGCATGTGCGGGTACAGGCTGCAATCCAGAAGTGGGTTGACTCTTCCATCTCAAAGACCGGCAATACGCCCAAGGAGTATACCGTCGAACAGACCGGAAAGCTCTATGAGTTGCTCTATGATCTTGGCTGCAAGGGTGGTACCACCTACCGTGATGGATCACGCGACACACAGGTATTGACGGTCAAGAAAGAGGAAGAGAAGCAGGAAGCTGCTGTAGTTACCCGCTCCAGTGAGCCAAAGCCAAGAGTGCGCTCTACAGTCCTCCAAGGTACCACCTACCGTAAGGCTACCCCGATTGGGACTGCCTACATTACGGTAAACTGCGATGGGCCAAATCCCAGTGATATCTTTGAGGTGTTCATCAATGTGGCAAAAGTGGGTAGCGATGTGGCTGCCGATGCAGAGGGCCTTGGCAGGTTGATCAGCTTATTGCTCCGTATGCCTTCCCCGCTGACCCCTGACCAGAGAGCCCAGGCTATTATCAGCCAGCTTTCAGGGATTGGCAGTGGTCGTTCCATGGGATTTGGTCGAAACCGTGTAATGAGCCTTCCTGATGCCGTGGCGCAGGTATTGCAACAACATATAGGATCATCGGACTCCGATAGGGCTGCATCAAGCCTACCTGATGAGGAGGATGAGGAGGCAGATGATGGACAACTTGATCTTGGACTTCCCTCCGCAAGTACCGCAGTGAAACCTGATATCTGCCCGATTTGCGGAAATGTCACCTTCGTGAATATTGAAGGTTGCAAGAAATGTTTTTCCTGTGGCCATAGCGAGTGTTGACCAACACTCCTGCAATCCCTACTCTCTTTGCAGGGTAGGGAAACCATGAGTGATACACATATAACCCGTCCTCTTGTGGCGGGTTTTTCCTTGTATAGGGGTCTTGAGAGAAATGTCTATCTGTTGTTCGTAATCCGGATCATTAACCGATTTGGGGATTTTGTGCAGCTGCTTCTCGTACTCATCCTGACCGGGAAACTGGGCCTGAGCCCGGCACAGGCAGGGTTTTTTGTCTCTTCCAGTGTTATTGCAACCATGCTTGGACAGGTTGCCAGTGGAGTTGTGGCTGACCGGTGGGGAAGGAAGACCCCCTTGGTGGTTGCCCAGGCAGTGGTCAGCGCTACCTATCTTCTCTGTGCGCTCCTCTTTACCACTGCTCCATCCCTCATCCCTTTCTTGATACTCTTCTCCAGCCCATTTCGTGGAGGAACCTCTCCCCTGACCAATACCATGGTCGCCGATTCCAGCAGTACTGAACACCTCTCACGCTCTTTCAGTCTCCTGTATCTCGGTACCAATATTGGCGTGGCGATTGGTCCTGTTGCGGCCTCCTTCCTCTATACACGTTCCATTGTTCTGCTTTTTTTCCTCTCCTCAGCACTTATAGCCATCTCGACCATACTTTTGCTTGTATCCATCAAGGAGAAGGGGCCGTCACATCAGGAAGAACATTCTTCTTCCTCATCATCCCGGTCTCTCAGGATTCCTCCGGTTCTGCTCATATTTTTTGGGTTCTTTGCCCTCTACGGTCTGGCCTACGCGCAGAATACCTTCACCTTGCCGCTCCAATTTGCCGCTCTCTATGGACAGGAGGTGGGCCCCAGTCGTTATGCACTGCTTATGAGCGTAAATGCCGTGACTGTCCTGGTGGCAACTGCCTTCCTGACAACTTGGACTCATCGATTGGGACAACTTGGTTCCATGGCGCTTGCAATGCTGTTCTATGTCATTGGCTATGGTATGTATGCATGGTGTTCAGCGTATGTATTTTTTCTGGTTGCTACCTGTATTTGGACTTTTGGGGAGATTTTGATGGCAACCAATGCAAATGTCTTTGTAAATGCCTATGCCCCGAGGTCCCTTCGTAGCCGGTGTAATGCCTATATTACCACCGCCAGCAGCTTGGGTCATGCTCTTGCTCCCACAGTAGGCGGATTGTTGTTGATAACAAGTAATTATGCACAGCTTTGGCTGCTGTGCGCTGGACTTAGTTTTCTCCTTGGATGCGGTTATATTGTACTAAATAAATACTTGGAGAGTTGATATATACCTATAAGACCGGTTAATTACGAAAACAATCTGGAGAAGGTTGCAAACGATTCCTAATTGGTTTAAGATTGGAATCTGGAAAAATCTGAATGGATTTTTTTTTGTTCGTGCAAGGGGTGGCCCCCTCTGGGCCACATCAAATACTGTTATTATGGAGTGTCAAAATGGGTAACAAAAAAAGGGTTACTATTGACGGAAACACCGCTGCCGCGCATATAGCTTATGCCTTCAGTGAAGTAGCCGCAATCTATCCGATCACCCCGTCCTCCCCGATGGGAGAGTTTGCGGATTCTTGGTCCAGCACCGGACGTAAGAACCTTTGGGGAAAGACGGTAGAAATCATGGAGATGCAGTCTGAGGCTGGTGCGGCTGGTGCCGTTCATGGTGCTCTCGCTGCGGGTGCTTTGACCACCACATTCACTGCAAGTCAGGGATTGCTTCTGATGATCCCGAACATGCACAAGATTGCTGGTGAGATGACACCAACCGTCTTCCACGTGTCTGCAAGATCTCTTGCTGCACAATCTCTCTCAATCTTTGGTGACCACTCCGACGTCATGTCCTGCCGTAACACCGGTTTTGCCATGACCTGTGCAAGCAATGTACAGGAGACCATGGACATGGCTTTGGTCGCACATCTGGCTACCTTGGAGTCTCAGGTTCCTTTCCTCAGCTTCTTCGATGGATTCAGAACTTCCCACGAGTTGCAGAAAGTCGAGGAAATTTCCTACGATGACATCAAGCCGTTGATCAAGGAAGAGTATATCCGCCGCTTCCGTGAGCGCGCCATGCGTCCTGAGCAGCCCAGACTGAAGGTTGCAGCCCAGAACGAGGACGTTTACTTCCAGGGTCGTGAGACCGTCAACAAGTTCTACGATGTCCTTCCTGAGATGGTTCAGAAGTACATGGACGAGGTAGAGAAATTGACCGGTAGGGCATATCACCTCTTTGACTATGTCGGAGATCCTGAAGCAACTGATGTTGTTGTGGTCATGGGCAGCGGAGCTGATACCATGCAGTGGGCAAGTGAATACCTCAACAAGAAGGGTGGAAAGACCGGTGTTCTGAAGGTTCGCCTCTATCGCCCGTTCAGTGCAGAGCACTTCTTGGCAGCTCTTCCTGCAAGCGTAAAGCGCATTGCAGTGCTTGACCGCACCAAGGAGCCCGGATCTCTCGGTGAGCCCCTGTACCAGGATGTAATCACCGCACTGAGTCAGATGGGCAAGAGCGACATCAAGGTATATGGCGGCCGCTATGGTCTCTCCAGCAAGGACTTCACCCCCAGCCACGCAAAGGCTGTCTTTGATCATCTTGCAGGCGAAGCATTCCACAACTTCACCGTAGGAATCAACGACGATGTAACCCATCGCTCAATTCCTGTGAAGGAGTCGATCAATGTTTCTCCCGAGGGTGTGGTTTCCTGCATGTTCTGGGGACTTGGTTCCGATGGTACCGTTGGTGCAAACAAGAACTCCATCAAGATCATTGGAGACAATACTGATCTCAATGCACAGGCATACTTCTCCTATGACTCGAAGAAGAGCGGCGGTATTACTGTCAGCCACCTTCGCTTCGGTAAGGGACAGCTGACCATGCCGTGGTTGATCGACCATGCTGACTTTGTAGCATGTCACAACCCCGCCTATATCGGTCGCTATGACATGCTTGCTCCCTTGAGAGAGGGCGGTGTATTCCTGCTCAACAGTCAGATTCCTTCTGATGAGATCTTTGAGCACCTTACCCGTGAGATGCAGGAGCAGATCATCGAGAAGAAGATCCGCTTCTACAACATCAATGCGCTTGAGATTGCAGAGAAAGCAGGTCTTGGTACCCGTATCAATACTGTTATGCAGGCTGCATTCTTCAAGATCAGTCAGGTTCTTCCTGAGGCTGAGGCCATTGACTTGGTCAAGCAGTACATCAAGAAGACCTTCCTCAAGAAGGGTGAAGATATCGTCAAGAAGAACTGGGCAGCAGTTGATGGGGCCAGTGAGGCTCTCCACGAGATTGCTATTCCTGAGAAGATTACCAAGAGCTACGATCCTGCTCGCTTGATCCCTGATGATGCAGATGATTTTGCAAAGGATATCATGGAGCCTGTCATGCACCTCAAGGGTAATGACATTCCTGTTTCCAAGATGTCTTTCGACGGAAGCCTGCCGACCGCAACTGCAAAGTTCGAGAAGCGTGGTGTTGCTCCCTTCATCCCACACTGGATTGCCGAGAACTGTATCCAGTGTAACCAGTGTGTTCAGTCCTGCCCGCACGCAGCAATCAGGGCAAAGCAGATTGAGCCCAAGCATTTGGAAGGGGCTCCTGAATCATTCAACGTATTGAAGTCAAACTCCAAGAATGACAAGGATCTTCAGTTCAAGATTCAGATTTACACCGAAGACTGTCAGGGTTGTGGTGTTTGTGTTGAGACATGTCCTGCAAAGAACAAGGCTCTTGAGATGAGCCCGATTGCTGTAGAACGTGAACGAGGCGAGAAGGTTAATGCTGAGTTCTTTGAACAACTTCCCTACGATGTGCTTGATGGTACCAAGGACACCACAGTCAAGGGTCTGCAGTTCAAGCAGCCGCTCTTTGAGTTCAGTGGTGCCTGTGCCGGTTGTGGTGAGACCCCCTATGTGAAGATGGTCTCCCAGATTTGTGGCGATCGTATGATCGTGGCAAATGCAACGGGTTGTTCTTCAATCTACAGCGGTACCTTCCCGACCACTCCCTACACTGTCCGCCAGAGTGATGGACAGGGTCCTTCCTGGGGTAACAGCCTCTTCGAGGACAATGCAGAGTATGGTTTGGGTATGCGCCTTGCTGTCGACTCCAACCGTGAGCAGCTGAAGCTCTACATCGACCAGCTTCTTGAGATGGGTACCAGTGATGCACTGAAGAGTGCCATTGAAAAATCCCTTGAGCTGTGGGATGAGTCCTCCGAGGCTGCAAATGATGCACAGAAGGCTGTCAAGGCAGTGCTTCCTGAGGCTATTGCAGCTGCAAAGAGCGACGAAGAGAAGACTTTGCTTGCAAAGATTGACGAGTTGAAGGACTACTTCGCTGATAAGGTTGTCTTCATCATGGGTGGTGATGGATGGGCCTACGATATCGGTTACGGTGGTGTTGACCACGTTGTTGCCTCCGGCAGAAACGTAAACATCCTGGTGCTCGATACCGAGGTATACTCCAACACCGGTGGTCAGGCTTCCAAGGCAACTCCGATTGCAGCTGTTGCAAAGTTTGCAAACGCTGGTAAGGAGATTGGCAAGAAGAACATGGGCTTCATGTGCATGACCTACGGACATGCCTATGTTGCATCCATCGCTCTTGGTGCCAACCGCCTGCATGCCCAGAAGGCTTTGCAGGAAGCTGTTGCTTGGAAGGGACCCTCGATCATCTTCTGTTACTCCCCGTGTATCAACCACGGCATGAACATGCGTTTCAGCCAGGTTGAGGAGAAGAAGGCAGTGGAAGCTGGCTACTGGCCGCTCTACCGCTTCAATCCTGCACTCGAGGAAGGCAAGAGATTCAGCTGGGATACCAAGGCAGCTACTGGTTCCTACCAGGAGTTCATCAAGGGTGAGGTTCGCTACACTTCGTTGTATAAGACCAATCCTGAGAATGCTGAGGCACTCTTCGCCAGGGCTGAAGAAGATGCAAAGAAGCGCATGAGCTTCTTTGAGAAACTTGGTCCGTTGATGTAAGCATCATTGATAACATCATACAAGAGGGCTGCCGTCAGGCAGCCCTCTTATCAGTAATAATAGTCTTTTCAATGATTTGAATTTTTTATACGTAACTGATCATGAAACTAATTCGATTAAGAAAAACTTCACTTAGCTGATTCTGATGAGTGAGTCTTTCCACTCCTGAGGAATAGTATTAATGTCCATTACGGAAAGTGACAAGTCTGATTGCATCTGGTTCAAATCTACCACAACTGTAGGATCTAGTTTCCACATTGCCCCAGACATGGGATCAATGATCAACATGCCAAGAAGACCTCCAAGCATAATATTTCCCCAATACCAGCCATCAATAGTACTGGTTAGTGTATAGATTGAGGGTTCATATCCATCTTTTTCAAACTTAAATGTATATGAAGCTTTGGAGAAAAAACCATCTCCAGCTTCTAAAGTAACATTGGCAGGTGTGTTTCCTACATATACAACCCGATTGGAGTTATCAGTAATAGTAATTTTGGCATCCTGTGGGTCACTCGAAATAGTTACAGGATAATTGCTGTCGCTGACAATAGTAGCGCAACTAGTGAGTAGAACCATGAAAACTACAATGGATATTGCAAGTGCAATTTTTTTCATATGACCATCCTTAAATAAAATTCTACGTGAAGCATAGATCACAAATCGCAATTAGTCTATTAATATCTCTAATAGCCATACAATATTAGTAAAACTGGTTGATTTTGATGGTGTGTAATAAAAGAAACAAAATAATGAAATTCTTTGAATTACTGAAAAAGAAAAAGGAGTATCTTAAATCTCCAAAGTATTTGTCGTAGTATTACCCTATGCAGATATACCAGATTACTGTTGCCCAAGGGAGCAGCATCAACGAGGCGATCGCCAAGGTTCCAGAGGATGGGAAGCCGCTCGTCATTACCCTCAAGGAGGGTGTTTATACAGAGAAGGTAGTGGTTGAACGTAGCGATGTTACCTTCCTGGGGGCTGGGCGTGATAAGACACGCATTACCTTCAGTGACGCAGCAAGGACCAATATGATGGGAACCTTTGCCTCTGCCTCTTGTACGGTGAAGAGCCCCAATTTCCGAGCAGAGCATCTAACCTTCGCCAATGATTTTGACTATCCATCCTTTCGCCATCTTGTGGAAAATGATCCTGGGAAGGTGAAGGGATTGCAGGCGGTTGCACTACGTACCACAGAAGATGCCGACAGTACGGTTTTCAAGGATTGTGCTTTCTTTGGCTACCAGGACACGCTTTTACTCGATTCTGGTGTGCACTTGCTTACTTCGTGCCAGATAGAAGGAACAATAGACTTCATCTTTGGTGCAGGAACCGCACTCTTTCAAGATTGTGTTATTCTGTCAAACGGAAAGGGGTATGTTGCCGCTCCTTCAACACCTGAAGACCTGTTGGGATTTTGCTTCTACCAATGCAAATTCCTGAGGAGACCCGAGGTCCCTGATCACTCAGTATATCTAGGAAGACCTTGGCATCCGAAGGCTGACCCCTGTATATCCTCCTTCTGTCTTCTGTATAGGTGCTATCAAGATGAACATATCCATCAGGATGGTTGGACAGCGATGCATGCCTTTCCTCCAGAGGGAGGGGAAGTGTTCTTCACCCCTGCACAATCGCGGTTCTATGAATCATGCTGCAACGGGCCAGGAGCCTCTTTGATGCGTGAGAATCTTGATGAATCTCTATCCCGTTCGGTGGTACGTGGTATAGAGTCTCTTTTGTAACTCTTTTATGAAATAAGAGTTGGTTTTTCGCTTTTGGAGAAAGCGTAGCTGTTCTTGTATATAAGAATATTGTGTGATAATCCAAAAAAAACCAAGATTAACCATAAAAATTTGCATATACGACTCCAAAAGGCCGTGCAAGACTGGATATAGAGAAAATCCACTAGGAGGGTTCTATGAAAAAGTTTACGGCTATCATGTGCTTGGCACTCGTCTTGGCTACCCCCGTTTTTGCCCAAGGGCAGGCAGAGGGCGGCGCAACTGAAATCGGATGCGCAATTTACAAGTTTGACGACACCTTCATGACCGGTGTTCGTAATGCAATTGTCGCTGCAGCAGCAGAGACTGATGCAAAAGTTGAAGTTGTCGACTCCATGAACATCCAGGCTACTCAGAACGAGAAGGTCGACCTGTTCATCACCAAGGGAATGGATGCAATGCAGATCAACCCTGTTGATCGCACCGCTGCCGGCGTTATCATTGACAAGGCAAAGAAAGCTGACATCCCTGTAGTATTCTTCAACCGCGAGCCTTTGGCTGAAGATATGGCAAAGTGGGACAAGATCTACTACGTTGGTGCACGTGCTGAAGAGTCCGGTACCATGAGTGGTCAGCTGGTTGTTGATTACTGGAAAGCCAATCCGAAGATGGACAAGAATGGCGACGGAGTCTTGCAGTATGTAATGCTGAAGGGTGAGCCCGGACACCAGGATGCTGAGCTGAGAACCGAGTATTCAATCAAGGCATTGCAGGATGCAGGTATCAAGGTTGAGAAGCTTGCTGAAGATACCGGCATGTGGGACCGTGTAAAGGGCCAGGAAAAGATGGCTGCTTTCATCGCCAGCCAGGGTGATGCAATTGAAGCAGTATTTGCAAACAATGATGACATGGCTCTCGGTGCAATCGAGGCTCTCAAGGCTGCCGGATACTTCAAGGACGGCAAGTACATGCCCGTCGTTGGTGTCGATGCAACCGCTCCTGCTCTGCAGGCACTTGAGGAAGGCACCCTGCTCGGTACTGTACTCAATGACGCAGTCAACCAGGGCCGTGCAACCTTCGCACTCTCCTATGAGCTTGCCAAGGGCAACACACCCACCAATGACTCCATCGGTTATGAGATTACCGACGGCAAGTATGTATGGGTTCCTTACCAGATGGTTACCAAGGAGAATTATCAGCAGTTCAAGTAAGTGCTGAGATGTAGTACATACCCTCCGGGTTGCAATATCGCTCGGAGGGTTTTTTCAAGAAAACTACAGCCCCGATACCAGTCGGGGAGGCGAGGGAAGTCATGTATGTACTAGAAATGAACCATGTCTCCAAATCGTTCCCAGGAGTAAAGGCTCTGGACGATGTCACCCTGAAGGTCAAACCGGGAACGGTGCATGCCTTGATGGGTGAGAATGGAGCAGGCAAGTCCACATTGATGAAATGTCTCTTCGGACTCTATTCCATGGACGAAGGAGAAATTCGCTTTAATGGGGAGCCAGTTGCCATCAATAGTGTGAAGGAAGCACTTTCCTTGGGAATTTCCATGATCCACCAGGAGCTCCACATGATACCGTATCGATCGGTAATGGAGAATATCTGGTTGGGTAGGTTTCCTAGAAAAGGGGGAGCCAAAAGTCCGGTGGTCGACCACCAGAGCATGTTTGAAAAGACCGATCAATTGCTGAAGGACCTGAATCTTTCCAGCATTACCCCCACCGATTTGCTCCGCACCCTGAGCGTATCCAAGGCACAGAGTGTTGAGATTGCAAAGGCGGTTTCGTATGACTCGAAGATAATCATTATGGATGAGCCAAGCTCCTCTCTGACAGAGAATGAGGTGGAACACCTGTTTTCCATCATTCGTTCCCTGCGTGAGCGTGGGGTGGCCATCATCTATATTTCCCATAAGATGGAGGAGATCCTCAAGATTTCCGATGAGGTGACCATTATGCGTGACGGTCACTATGTAGGGACCTGGGAGGCGAGTGAGCTCACTACTGCTATGATCATCAAACGTATGGTGGGCCGGGATCTCACCCATCGTTTTCCCTCTGGAGAGAGTAAGATCGGCAATGAGTTGCTCCGTGTGGAGAACTACACCTCTCCCAACCCCAGGAGCTTCAAGAATGTATCCCTTACGCTCCACGAAGGAGAGATCCTGGGGATAGGAGGATTGGTTGGAGCACAGCGTACCGAAGTAATGGAAGCGGTCTTTGGACTGAGACTCCACAATGAGGGTTTCTTGTATGTGCGAGGCAAGAAAGTAACGATCAACAATGCATACGATGCAAAGAAGCACGGTATGGCGCTATTGACCGAAGAGAGAAGGGCAACCGGTATTTTTCCTGTCCTCTCTGTCCAGGACAACTTGGTTATTGCAAATATTCGTGCCTATCGGGACAAGAGTGGACTGCTCAGCTCGGCCAAGATGACCAGTGATACGAAGAAGAGTATCAAGGATTTGGACATCAAGACCCCCTCGGCAAAGACCTTGATAAAAAGCCTGAGTGGAGGAAACCAGCAGAAAGTGCTCTTTGCGCGCTGGTTGTTGACTGTTCCTGATATCCTCATCCTGGATGAGCCAACCAGAGGTATTGATGTAGGTGCAAAATATGAGATCTATGTCATCATGCGTGAGCTTGCTGCTCAAGGCAAAGGTGTCATCATGATCAGCAGTGAGATGCCGGAACTCTTGGGCATGACCGATCGGGTTGTGGTGATGAGTGAAGGCCGTGTCGCCGGTACGGTGAACAGTAAAGAGACAGACCAGGAACAAGTAATGGAACTGGCGACAAAGTATGTCGGGTAGGAGGGTGAAGCAATGCGTGCGCAAGCCATAGGTAGTTTCTTCTTAGGTAAGAAGAGTTTGAAAGAGTTTGTGATGGACAAGGCAATCTTCCTCGTCCTCCTGATGTTGGTCATTGTAATTGCCATCATCAATCCCCGCATCCTGCGGGTACAGGTCCTAAGGGATATCCTGATGATGAGTTCTACAAAGATCATCATGGCCCTCGGTATGATGTTTGTCATCCTCACAGGAGGGGTGGACCTTGGAGGGGGCCGTATGGTAGGTATGGCAGCGGTTATTTCCGCCAGCATGCTCCAGACTTCTGACTATGTCAGGCGGTTCTATCCTGAGTTGGGACAGGTTCCCTTGATCATTCCCATCCTCCTGGCCGTGGTGGTGGGAACCTTGTTTGGTATGATGAATGGAATGATTGTAGCGAAGTTCAAGGTACCCGCCTTTATCGCCACCCTCTCCTCCATGTTGATTATTTATGGAGTAAACTCCATCTACTTCAACATGCCACCAAACAACAGTCAGCCTATCGGTGGACTTCGTCCAGATTTTACCTATCTGGGTTCAGGGTCGATTGGTTTCATTCCTGTGATTGTCATATTTGCGGCCATCGTATCGATAATAGTCTGGTTCATTCTCAACAAAACGGTCTTCGGGAAGAACGTCTACGCTGTGGGAGGAAATCCAGAAGCTGCGGCTGTTTCGGGCATCAATATTACCAAAACCTTGGTTGGCCTGTTCGGTGTCTGTGGTTTCCTGATCTCTCTCTCTGGTGTCCTTGAAGCTGCAAGAACCGGTGGAGCAACCAACAACTACGGTAATGGCTACGAGCTGGATGCCATCGCAAGCTGTGTTGTCGGCGGTGTATCGACAACCGGAGGGGTAGGAACGGTCAGTGGCGTAATAGCTGGTGTCATTATCTTCAGTTTCATCAACTATGGTCTGACCTTTGTTGGGGTAAACCCCTACTGGCAGAACATCATCAAGGGAATCATCATTGTTTCGGCTGTTTCCTTTGATATCCGAAAATACGTCCAGAAGAAGTAGTGTATCAGAAATCTGCACAGAGAGGCTGTTGTCTACCTAGGACAACAGCCTCTTCCTATTGGAAGGTCTGGAAGAGTAAATGCTGATGCTCCTCGCTGAACATCGACTCCTTGGTCACCAAGGCATAGTCTACTGACTTGGGAACTGGATTCCTGCCTTCTATGAGATCAACCGCTGCAAGGACACTACGGTATCCCAAATTAAAGGAATTGACCACGACCAGGGCGTCGATCACCTCTTCCTCGAGAAGTTGGATTTCATGTTGCGTATTGCCGAATGCGATGAAGTGGATCTTTTGATCGTTTACAAGGGCAGAAGCAACCCCGTGTGCTGTGTACTCCTCCAAGGCAAAAACCAAGTTGATCGTAGGGTCAGCCATCAGTGCATTTCGTGCAGTATCCCTTGCAAGAATTTCTGAAGAATAGCTGTAGCTTACCGTTTTTATGGATGCATTGTTTCGTCTCTTGAACGCAGATTCAAGGGAGGTGATGAGGTCCATCATGCTGGTAGTATGGGGAAGGGAACCGATAATCAGTGCATTGATGGGCTCGCTTTCCGTAAAGTGGCTGAATGCATGCTCTGCTACCTGTTTGCCAATCTCTTGATACTCAGAGGTGATCAGGAAATCTTTCTCCGACTGGAATAGATCGGTGTTGGCGAGTACCACTTTGATCCCTCTCTCTCGTGCCAGATTGACCGAATGGGAGAGTCTGGTGTGGTGGCTTGGTGAGAGTATGATGGCATCGAATTCTTGCTCTATGGCACGCTCTACACAAGCAATCTGACCAGCATAATCCGATTCATTGACCGGGGCAAAGAACTCCAGCACTGCGTCCGTTGCCAGTCGTGCACTACGTGCCCCATTTTTCAGGGCTCCCCAGAATTCTCCTCCCTGCATCATGGTGATGACAGCAATGCGATATGGCTGATCAGTACTCTGTTGTTTGTTCGAGCAGCCAGAGAAGAGCAGGAGAGGAATAAGGAGGAGGGGTATCAAGTATTTCATGCGTGTACCACCTTAATCGGTTGTATGGGGTCTTTTTCAGGGATGACGAGCCTGACCAAGGTGCCTTCGTCAAGCTCGCTGGATATCTCTAGACCGTAGTCCGATCCGTAGTGGAGTTGAATTCTCTGATGTACATTGCGTACTCCAATCCCCGCCCCGTTCTTCTGTGAGGGACTGGCCATGCTGAGGATGGACTGAAGCCTCTGTTCATCCATGCCAACACCATTGTCCCTGATCTCAATAATGACCGCACCGGGCTTCTTCCTAAAGACCCTGATGTCGATATGACCCATTTCCTGAAGATATTTGATGCCATGGTAGATGGCATTCTCCACGATAGG
>JBFWKK010000027.1:0-35149 GCA_050252715.1 Sphaerochaeta sp.
TGCTGGCCGCAACCAAGAAACAAGATTGAGACAATACAATATATTCTGCCTGAGGGCCGTTCCAATTTGTTCTATTACAATGGGATGGACCCTCTTTTTCTTGTTTTTAGGTGAAAAGACAGGATACAACAAACCAAACTCAGACTTCAAGGTGGATGCTGATCTCCCCACTTGAGAGGTGCTTTTCTTGTCCTGTCTCATCCACTACCACCAATTGTGCATCGTCATCGATTGCAATGGCGGTTGCACGATAGGCCCCTGAGGCCGAAAGGACCTCAACGGTACGCCCCAATACCAAAGATCGACTACGATAGGCACCAAGGAAGGATCGATCGGCAAGGGTGTGAAGGGATTCCTCCGTTTTTTCGACAATCCTTGCTATCAAAAGATCGACAGAAAAATTTGGGGGAAGCGAGTCCGCTCCGTCGTACAGGGATGTTGCAATACTCTTCAGCGAATCCTGGAATGCCTCCTGCTTGGTGAACAGGTTCAATCCAATGCCAACCACAACCGCGCCGAGGCGACCGCTCTCGACGGTAAGCACCCCCTCGGTCAAGATCCCGCATACTTTCTTGGATTGGTAGAAGAGGTCATTGACCCACTTGATCCGGCAGTACAATCCACAAACCTCTTCTATAGCCTCACTGACAGCAACTGCAGTTGCACTGGTAATCAGGGACGCATCGCTCAATGAGAAGGTTGCAGGGAAGAGCAAGCTGAGATATACCCCCCCCTGAGGGCTGTAGAAGCTTCTAGAGAGCCGTCCCCTCCCTTCACTCTGGTGACAGGCCAAGACCAAGGCTTTGTGTGCTTCTCCGCCACCAGCAAGCCCTTTTGCGTAGCGATTTGTTGAATCGATGGAGTCAAAGAGATGAAGATCCCAAGAGGGGAGCATCTCCTGCAGCCGCTCTTTTGTATAGAGGAGATTGGAGGTAAGCAAGATATAGCCACGGTTGGGTATCCCCTCGATGACATGTCCTTGGTTCCGTAGGGTTTCTATAGCCTTCCATACAGCGGTACGACTTACCCCCATCTCATCGGCAAGGGATTGCCCGCTGAGGAATGTGTCACGATGGTTGGATAGGATATGAAGCAGGGTTTGTGCATGGTTCATGGGGCGATGGTAGTGTGGAGATGACTCAATTGTCAACCTGTTTTCCGTTTACAATTGGAACCTACGCATGCTATGCTCCCCGCATGAAACAAAAACGACTGCTCCTTACCTCCCTTTTCAGTGCATTGATTATCGTAGGGGCGTACCTAAGGTTCCCCATCCCCCCAGTTCCCATCACCCTGCAAACCCTTTTCGTCCTGCTCTCAGGATTCCTGGGTGGGCCATCGCTTGCTCTGACCAGTACGTCCATCTATCTCTTGCTGGGTGCCATCGGGCTTCCCGTCTTCAGTAGTGGTGGTGGCTTGGGAATGCTCCTTGGACCTACCGGGGGATTTCTCTTTGGTTTACTCCCAGCGGCATTCCTCGCAGGTCTGGCAGGAAGCTATAGGGCAAAGTCTGAGCATCCTAGAGCCTATACCATGCAGTGTCTCCTATTTGGATTGGCTGCCACCATTGTGGTCTATCTTACCGGCGTTCCATACTTGAAAATGGTGGCAAACCTATCCTGGAAAGTAGCCATACAGGCAGGCATGCTCCCCTTCATCCCAGGCGATATCCTGAAACTGCTCATAGCAACACACCTTGCAGGAACCTTGCACACAAGAATTGAGCAGTTCCTTGGCTGAGTGCTTGCACAAAAGCCTACAAGAACCGTATGGTACTAGCATGAAACAGTGCAAAGACCAACAGTTTGACGCTTCCCCCTATGTCGATGCATTCTATGGAACCTTCGATCGCGTTGCTGGAAATGCTAATTTCCATGGATTGAAGCCACTTCCCCAGATGCTGAGTATCGGTGAAATCTCCAATGAGTTTTTGGAACTCATGTTCCCCGGACGCTGTGGACGAGACCAAGCAGAACGCTCTCTCCAGGAGATTCTCAATACACAGCTGAGACAGATTTGCTCTCTATTGAAGAGCCAACTTATTCTTGCCTTTCGATACGACAACCCCTCCACTGCAATATGTGATGCCCAAGAGATGGCAGACGATGTTCTCGGCAAGTTGTGCACCTTGCTTCCCCAGATCAGGCTCGTTTTGAAACAAGATGCACAAGCAGGTTTCGATGGGGATCCTGCGGCTAGGAATATCAGGGAGGTTATCCTCTCCTATCCCTGTATCAAGACACTTACCATACATAGAATTGCCCATGAGCTCTTCAAGATGGATGTTCCCCTCATTCCCCGCATGTTCAACGAATATGCGCACAAGGAGACAGGAATCGACATCCATCCAGGGGCAGAGATTGGCAACTCCTTCTTCATCGACCATGGAACCGGTGTAGTTATCGGGGAAACACTGTGATCGGGGACAACGTAAAACTCTACCAAGGGGTAACCCTTGGTGCTCTGAGTTTCCCCAAGGATGCATGCGGCAGCCTGATCAGGGGAGCAAAACGACACCCGACCATTAAAGATAATGTCACCATCTACTCCAATGCGACCATATTGGGGGATATCACCATCGGTAAAAATGCGGTCATCGGCTCAAACGTGTGGATCAAGGAGTCTGTTTCTCCCAATACACTGGTAAGCATCCAGGAACCAAAAATTTCTGTCAGGGAACTTCGGCCTCGCACTAATTGAGTGTGGACATATCCACAATGGAGTTGAGAAGGCTCAGGCGAAGGTGGTCTATCCACTTGCCGTTCCTGAAGAGGTAGCCCCTTGCAATGCCCTCCTCTTGAAACCCCAGTGCTCTGGCTAGGGCAAGACTTGCGACATTGATCTCCTGGATGTGGGCTTCTATACGGTGAAGGTGCAATTGGCTGAAGGCATACTCCACCACAGCTTTCACTGCTTCGCCCCCATACCCCTTCCGTTGATGCTCACCATCAACACTGTAACTGAGCTTCGCTGACCGAAAGGGCCCCCAAACTATCTGGTTCAAGCTTACCGATGCAATGACGTGTTGCCTCTCTCCTCTTGCAAAGAACAAGAGTGGCAACATCCTCCCCTCCTCATGCAGTCTCTCTTGGCGCTCGCAGACATCCTGAAAGGTGCCCAAGGTGTAGTAACTCTCCTTCTGGGTGACTGAGTATGGACGAAACAGCTCCCTGTTCCGCTTCTCATAGGCAAGACAGGGTGCAGCAAGGGGTCGAGAGATCAGGTAGGCATCCAGACGTTCAGTCGTGAGAATTCGCTTCATCAAAAATAAACTCCATACGATTCCCTTGTGGGCTTTGGCTGTCGAAGTGCCCTTTGACCAACATACCTTCCCGTGCAAAGGCAGGGGGATTAATCACCTTCACTTCGAGATAGTTGCCACTCAGTCCATACCAGAATCCTCCCTTGCGATTCTGCAGGATAACCTCACCTGCCTTGCCCACTTGTCGCAGACGGTAGGCATCGTGCAACTCCTTTGAAAGATTTCTCAGTTGCAGGGCACGCTCATCGCGGATCTTCTCCGGAATTCGATTCTTGGCATGATAGAGGGGGGTATCGGGGCGTGGCGAGAAAGGAAAGACATGCAACATTGAGAATCCTTGGTCAATAATGAATTGCTTGGTTTCCATGAAATCCTCTTCCCTCTCACCTGGCAAGCCGGTAATGATATCAGCTGCAAGGAATGGATCGTCCTTTACCTGTTTCAATTGCTCCAATATGCCCGTCAGTTCACCGATGGTGTAGTGCCGATCCACGAGTTGCAGGATCCGATCACTGCCGCTTTGTACGGGAATATGAAAGTGAGGTTGCATTCTCTCATCCTTGAGTGCCTCTATAAGGCGGGCATCAATGTGATCAGGCTCCATTGAACTAAGTCTGAGCCGGATATCGCAGGAGAGGGATGCAAGCAATTTCTCGAGCAATCCACCCAGCCCATCCCGCTGATGGTCGTACATAGTCAAATTCACCCCGGTCAGCATAATCTCCTGAAACCCTGCTTTCTGGAGTGCCAAAGCCCGTTCCACGACCAAATCAGCATCAAGACTTACTGCTTTACCACGTGCAATATGCACGCGACAATAAGCGCAACTATTATCACACCCATCCTGTACCTTCAGGTAGGCTCTACTGTGATAGGAAAAGGATGCGGCATCATAGTCGAAGACCGAAGCCTTCCCATCACTGAAGGAGAGACATCCCTGACGCATACTCATTCCGGCAACCAAACTGGCTTTCAGATGCTTGGCGAGCTGGAGAAGATGAGCTTTCTTCTCCAAAGGTACCACAATTACTTGATCCCCAAGGCGTTTCAGCTCATCCTCATTGACCTGGGCATAGCATCCGGTGGCAAGGGTTGGAGCAATCCTTGCGAATTTTCTGATCATCCGCCTCGCCTTCTGCTCAGCCTTGCTGGTTACAGTACAGGTATTTACAATATAGAGATCTGCTCCCTGATCCTCAGAGACCACGGTAAACCCTTCCTTGGTAAACGAATCAGCAATAGCCTCACTCTCACACTGATTCAGCCGACATCCCAAGGTATAGACACATACATTCACTCCCGTTCCTCCTGCTTCTTGAGGACCTCCATGACCGTATCAAGGGCTCCCTTGAGCCCCATACGCATCTGCCTCGCATACGGGTTGTAGCGTTGCAGGTCATAGAACAGCTGCATTGGGTCATTACAGGTCTGCTCCACGACACTCATGAGAGTCCTATATCCCTTGGTCGCAAGCTTGGTGTCGCCAAGGGAGAGTTCAGAGAGCGTACGTCCCACAAAGTGGGTGATTCCCTGTGACCAAGCTGCCTCACGGTCATGTTGGTCACAGCTCATCTGCATAACATCAAGCCCCCAAGAGGAGAACTCCTGGACCCACCAGGAAAGGCTTTCTTGTTTGCAATTCACCGAGCAGATGACCAAAGGCAGACCAGTCACTCCATGTTTACCGGAGTCAGGTCCGAACATAGGGTGGGTTGCGATGCTTTGTACGGAAGGGGGAAGCAATGATTGCATGAGTTTTGCTGGATAGAGCTTCACTGAACAGGTATCCATTACCACCGTATCTTTTCCAATTCGTCCTGCGGTTCTCTCAAGCACATCCTTGAACGCACTGATGGATACACAGTAAAAGAGAACAGAACATGAGAGAACCTCATCTTCACTCCCTCTTTGAACTCCTTCTGGCAGGGTATGATCTGACCTGCTGTAAGCAATTACAGAAAATCCATGGTCTACTAATTGTTTGGCCCAAAAGGAACCAAAACGTCCCAGGCCGTATACTCCGATTCGCATGCTCTCTTTCATGAACCGCATTGTAATGGAAAGGGAGAAAACGGACAAGGAGGAGACGTAAATGTAGCAAATTTGCATCTACAGCGAGCCTTTTCTAAGCGAAACGAACGTGATACACTTATCGGGTATGATTTAATTCTACCTGTCAAGGAGCATAACCATGACGTTTGCAGAAAAAATGAAGGCCCAAGCAATTGAGGCCCAGAAGCATCTTGTCCTAGCCGAAGGTACTGAGATCAGAACCATCCAGGCTGCAAGGAAGATTGTCGATGAAAAACTGGCCAAAGGGGTCACACTGGTAGGAGCGGTTGAGGCAGTCAAGAAGGCCGCTGATGGTGTCAGTACCTCCCTGGAAGGGATATCAATTGTTGACCCAAGTGTCAGTGAGGATCGTTCAGCATTTGCCAAAGAGTATTACGAACTGCGCAAGCACAAGGGAATGAGTGAAGAAGATGCCTACCAAAGCATCATCGATCCACTGCGTTGGGGTGCCATGATGGTACGCCTTGGCCATGCTGATGCAATGGTCGCCGGTGCTGAGAACACCACTGGCAATGTATTGCTTGCTGCCTTCCAGATAATAAAGACCAAGCCCGGAATCAAGTTTGCTTCCTCCTGCTTTGTTATGGCCACTGACAAGCATGAATATGGAGCAAACGGCTCCTTCATCTTCGCTGACTGTGCAACCATTCCCAATCCGACTGCTGAACAGCTTGCAGAGATTGCAGAGGCTTCCGCGCTCTCCTGCAAAACCTTCCTCAACACGGAGGCAAAGGTCGCCATGCTCAGCTACTCCACCAAAGGCTCTGCAAAGGGCGAACTGGTGGACAAAGTAGTCACCGCAACAAATCTGGTCAAGGAGAAACTTCCCGAGCTCCAGATTGATGGAGAACTGCAACTGGATGCGGCAATCGTACCCAGTGTGGCAAAGAGCAAAGCCCCAGGTTCTTCAGTTGCCGGTGGAGCAAACACCTTGATTTTCCCCGACCTGCAGGCAGGAAACATCGGATACAAGTTGGTGCAGAGACTCGCAGGAGCGGATGCTTATGGACCAATTCTCCAGGGTTTTGCAAAGCCGATCAGTGACTTGAGCCGTGGCTGCTCGGTTGAAGATATTGTGGTCACCAGTGCCATTACTCTTGCACAGGCTGCAAGCAACTAATCATCTCCCAGAGGGTGGGATTTCTTGAATCCCACCCTTGTCATAGTTGTTTCTTTTCTATACGATTGCCTCGTCTGTAAGGATAGGCAATAGATGCGAACTTCCTCAAAACCTTTGAATCTTCTCGACCGTACCCTTCCTCCAAGAACCATCATATGGGCTCTCGCATGGCCGACGATTCTGGAACAGTTTCTGCAGGTAACGGTAACCTATGTCGACTCGGCCATGGTTGGATCGCTTGGAGCACAGGCAACGGCTGCTGTCTCCGTACCGGCTTCCACTATCTGGCTGGTCAATGGATGGATGAATGCCTTTGCCATCGGATTCTCTGTCTTGATGGCACGCAACCTCGGAAGCGGAAAGACCGATAGAGCACGCCTGGTTACCCGTCAGGCGGTGCTCTCCTCCCTGGTTTTCGGCACCATTCTTACCATCTCTTTCCTCAACATTGCGCGCGTCCTCCCACACTGGATCGGTGCAGAATCAACGGTAGTGCCACTCGCCCAGCAGTATTACCACTATATTGCCCTTGGTTATCTCCCAAATCTGCTCATGATCCTCATCAGCACACTCCTGCGCCTAAGCGGTGACTCTAGAACCCCACTCTATCTCAATGGGCTCAACAATCTCATGAACATCATCCTGAATCTCTTCTTCATCTTCCCCTCCATACCGGTTGGGCCTCTCTCAATTCCAGGCCTTGGACTGGGAGTGAAAGGTGCTGCAATGGCAACCAGTATCAGTTGCACCGTAACCAGTCTGCTGCTGTTCCTCATACTCACAACCACCGCTAATCCCATCAGGCTCTCCTTCAAGGGGCCGTGGAAGTTTGACCCAGCCATCCTGAAAACCTCCATGCGCCTTGCCCTGCCTATGGCACTCGAACGCTCTACCCTCTCCTTCGGGCAGATAGTCTACACAAAGATGGTGGGAACCTTGGGAACAACAGCCCTTGCCGCACACTTCTTGGCGATCAACGCGGAGTCCATGACCTACCTGCCGGCAAGTGGTTTTGCCACAGCAGCCACAACGTTGGTAGCACAATCACTGGGCAGTGAAGACAAACATCTTGCTCGCAAGTTTGCCAGTACCTGCGTTGCGATGGGAACTCTGTTGATGACGTTCATGGGGGTGATTCTCTATCTCTTTGCGCCTCTGCTGATGAGTTTCTTCACACGGGACGCACAGGTCATTGCACTCGGCTCACAGGTATTGCGCCTGGAGGCATTTGCTGAACCAGCCTTCGGACTTTCCATCCTTGTCTTCGGCGTTCTCAGAGGGGCCGGAGACACGAAAGGACCATTTCATATTGCGGTTACCGGCATGTGGCTCATACGGCTCCCTTTGGCATTCCTTCTCTTGAAGACTACAAACTTGGCTCTTCTTGGCATCTGGCTTGCAATGGTGGCCGACTTGAACATCAGGGGCATCATCTGCCTGGTTCGTTACCGCCGATTCACGTGGCTCGATAGCTGGAGAGAGTCTCACTGAGCCTGATAAAATCTGGCCAGTCAAGCACTTCAGCCCTGAGATTTGGCACAATATTGCTCTCTTGGAGCAAAGTAGAGACCCCCTCTTTTCCAAGCAGAGAACCCACTTTCCCGCTTTGAAGATTGTTCTTGACAGTCTTTCTTCGCTGGGCAAACAGATCTCTGGTCAACAAGAGGAAGTTCTCCCTGAGGGACTCCTGCACCATCGGCTCTTTTCTGAGCGAAAAATGTACAACACTGCTGGTGACATTTGGCTTGGGATAAAAAGCTCCCGCATTGATGACAAAAGCCTGCTGCACCTCATAGTCCATCTGGGCGAGCAAGGAGAAGGAGGACCACATCTTGGATCCGGGGGAAGCACAGAGTCGGTCAACGACCTCTTTCTGCAAGGTAAATACCATCTGGGGAATGCGGTACCCTCCCTCAAGGATTCTTGCAATGACAAGGGAGCCTACGTTGTAGGGAAGATTGCCGCAGACCCGCTCAGGAGCCACCATCTGTGAAAAAGCAAGGGGAAGCGTCTTAAGGGCATCCCCATTCACCAAATGAAAGGCTGTTTCATCCCTGAATGCTTGCTCCTCCAAGATCCGGCAAAATCCATGGTCAATCTCGAATGCAGTAAGCTGGGCACCCCTCTTGAGAAGCAGTGCAGTAAGTGCACCGATTCCCGGGCCGATCTCCCACACCCTTATACCTTGAAGCGGCTCAAGCAACGAGACGATGCGTTCACGGACTGGACTCGATATCAGGAAGTTCTGTCCAAACTTCTTGGTCATTGCCAGCCCCTCTCTCTGTAACAGGGCGTTGATCGCATGAGGGGAATCGTAGGGAAAGTTCCAAAGCATAGGAGCTCCTTCGTCTTCTCTGGAAGACCCGCTTAGCATAGCCAATTGCAAACAGTGTGGTCAACAGAAGCAAGGCATAGAGCAAATAGGAACCTGCTGAGAATTCCATTGCATCCTCTGATGAGAGCGAAAACAGACCATCCAGCATCATGGATACCCATTGCAACAACCGTGAAAAAAACGAACCAAAACAGATAACAAGGATGCTGAAAACCATGGCAAGATGAATGAGAAGAGTTGCAGGGAGACTGAACAGCAATCCAAAAAACGTCCAATTCCCTGTCAAATACAGCGATGCAGGGCCTGTACCAAGCACGGCAAGGGAAGTTCCTTTTAGTGGGATGGGGGGAAGATCACTACCAAAAAGCAACATCGCAAAAGCTCCATAGCTAAAAAGGAATGCAAAACTGGTAACAGATGAAGGGAACAACCATAGCTGCATGCATGCTGTCAGATAGAAAGGCGCTACAAGGCAAAAGTACGAAGAGAATGGTATGAGAGCGAAGAGATACATCCCAAGGGAACGAACCAGGGATGGCTTGGGTCCCACCACCAGGATATACAACAGGGGAGTGATGCATGCAATCCTTTTCCCCCAGAAGATTCCAAAAAGGCCTCTACACAGCACAAGGGAGATCTGGAGAAAAAAGTGGAGATGCATTCCTGAGAGGGCAAGGGTGTGGGCACAACCACAGGCGATAGCCTTGTCCTTCAAGGGAAAAGAGTCCCCACTAAGCTGACCAAGCAGCAACATCGATGCAAGACTTCTTGCCTGACTATCTTCTACGCTTGCCTCCAGTCTTCTCTGCAGTGATGCAAGAACCTTGCGACGATAGTAAGCAATCTGGGGAAGTTGCTCCACGTGAAAATCAGAGGCATAGAAGCATCCCCCTTGCTCATCCCAAGTTCCAACAACGCGCACTCCTGAAGAGGCGATAAGCACCTCTTGGACTGGGGCCAATACCGCTACAACCCCACTTGCACTGCCAGAATAGCCTCTCTTGGTTGCAGCTCTCTTGAGTGTCACTCGCAGCAACTGATCCCCTGTTCTGCACAGGGTGGAGTCTTCAATGAGTATGCCATGAAGCACTACAATTCTCCCTGGGGAGAACGGAAGTTGCAGCGTGCTCTGCTGTACCCCTCTTGCAAACAGAAGATAGAAGCAGTAGATCGAGCAGAAGAGAAGAGTCAAGCTTCTCCTCTTTGAGGGAAAGAAGGGAAAGAGGAGCAGGGAAAGTATGCAAAGAGAAACTCCACATTGCAACGGATAGGAATATAATGGGCTCTTTGTACAAGCAAGATATACCCCTGCAACGAACAGGGGTAGTGAAAGCTTGGTCGGATGCAGAAACTTCTCCATATAGGAAAAAGGGAAAAGAAGAACCGATGTACTTCAACTAAAGCTCCATGAGGGAGACAATCAGGGCAAGAAGCCCTAGATCAAGTCGTTTCTGCATGCTCTGATGAAAGAGACGGGCTGCCATACGCTCATCTTTTCTCCGTTGCATTCTCAGATCATGGACCTTTACGGCAGTCCTGTAGAGGCTTTTGTTATGAAGTCGCAGATACAAAGCCAACAGGGATCCAAGTTCCTTGAGCGTTTCACTGCTTCCTTCATAGCTGATCGGTTTCAATGGCTCAGTGGAGACTAGTGCAAGCGCATTGCTGAGTTCAAGAGGATCCGCAGCTTCCGCTTCATCAAGAAATGACTCTACAGCGAACAACTGTTCATCTGTGACCTGCTCTCGCTCTCCACAACGCAACTTCAGTTCGTATCTCCGCCTCTGGGCTACCGAGGAGCGCGTGTCCCGCTTTGCAAGATAGGTCCAGGCAAGCAGGACCAAGCCCCCACTGATAAGCAGCTCATCAAGCATCGGCAGGGGGTCCCTGATTGCAAGAGAGAGGAAAAAATAGGAAGTAGTAAAAACCAAGGCAGAGAGGAGAAGCCGTGGAATGTACTGCTTGTTTTGGATCCACCGGTCTACACTGAAGTCTATTGCAGCATAGAGGGCATAGGAGGCCTCATCCTGCTGGTTTTTAGTCAACATTCCACTACTCTTGAGTACAACTGGATCCTCTTCACTCCATGAACCTACCCGGTTTGCATCCAGGTAGGGAGAGAGGCAGAGATTATCACGACTCTGGCGTTGCAGGAAATAACAGGTAATCACGAGAGTGCCACCTTATATGCTGAAATACGTTTCTCAAGGCCGCGCTCCAACATTTCGCGGTCTGTTCCCTCAGAGGTAAAGAAGAGGTAATACTTTATCTTCGGCTCAGTACCACTTGGTCGTACTACCACCTTATCCCCACCCTCAAGGGTGAGGATGAGTACATCGCTGGCAGGAAATTCTGTCTGTTTGCCATCAAGCAGATCCTGTTTGTTGCGTATTGTCTTTCCTGCAAGGGTATCCCCCACCTTGAGCTTTCTGAGCGTTGCCATAATCTGGGCCATCTTCTCTTTCCCACTGGCCCCCTCATAATCCTTCGCAAACACAGCTTCTGTACTGAACCCCCATCGATCATAGATCTGCTCAAGACGATCCTTCAGGGAGAGTTCCTTGTCCACCCAGTAGCAGAGCATCTCCACTGCGATCAAGGCACTGCTGATTGCATCCTTGTCACGCACATGGGGAAGCGTCAGATATCCATAACTCTCCTCACAACCGAAGAGAAAATACTCATGTTCGCCTTTCGGTCCCTCCAATGCAGCAATTTCCTCAGCAATATACTTGAAACCGGTGAGGACATCCTTGCATCTACCACCTTGGCTCTCAACGATTCGTTTTACCAGGTCGGTGGTCACAAGGCTCTTCACTACCAAGGGAGTTTTACCCTTCTCCTTCTCTCCGTCTGCTTCCATCAGATAATCAGCCAACAGTGCAGCAATCTGATTCCCTGTAAGCAGATGATATTCATCTTTCTTTTGTGAGAGAGGAATAGCTATTCCCAAACGGTCTGCATCGGGATCGGTCCCCAGTACAATGTCAGCCTTCACCTGTTTCGCCAAGTCAATGGCCATTTTCATGGCTTGGGGATGCTCTGGGTTTGGCAAGGGAACCGTGGGAAAATTCCCGTCCGGCTCCTGTTGTTCTTTCACCACAATCGTGGCAATTCCCACCTGGCTGAGTAAATATTGCAACGGAAGGTTTCCAGATCCATGCAGTGGTGTATAGACCACGGTAATGGGATTGTTCTGTACCAACGCTGGACGCCTGAGATTCTGTAGAGCAGTGTGAAAATAGGCCTGGTCCACTTTTTCTGGAACAGGAACAAGCAATCCCTTTGAGCGGGCAATCTCCTCACTGATTCTCTTTATATCCTTTGCCTTGACCGCATTTGCTCGTTCTGCAATGCCAAAGTCATGGGGAGGTGTCACCTGACCGCCATCCTTCCAATAAACCTTGTAGCCATTGTACTTGGAGGGATTGTGACTTGCTGTGATGACAATACCTGCTGTTGTCTGCAAGTAGCGTACCGCAAAACTCAGCATCGGCACCGGATGGAGTACCGGGTAGAGATATACAGAAACCCCATTTGCAGCAAGCACCAATGCAGCTTCCTTTGCAAAAAGATCACTGTAGTTTCTGCTGTCGTAGGCAATTACAAGCGATGGATTGTTGGATGCTTCGCAAAGGTACTCGCTAAGGCCTTGGGTCACCTTCCTCACCATATAGGTGTTGATACGATTTGTTCCCCCTCCGATAACTCCTCGCATTCCAGCAGTCCCGAATGAGAGGCTTGTGTAGAAACGATCAAAAAGCGACTCCCAAGCTCCTTCTTCCAGCTCACTCTCCACCTCATCACGAAATACTTGCTGGTCCTCAGCTTCCAAGTAAGCCAAAGCCTTGTTTCTTAGGTCTTTCTCATTGTACGCCATAGATTGCACCCTCCAATTCATCTACCGTATCGACAACTACAGCACCACTCAGCGCCAGCAGCTCTTCCTTCGGTCTGAACCCCCACGAAACCAAGATATGGGAACACCCAGCATTCTGGGCAGTCTGGTAATCCACTTCGCTGTCTCCAATGTAACAGAGATCGTGCACATTGACACCCTCCTGAGAGCAAAACAAGTCAATGGCATGGCTGTCCGGTTTTCTGGGAAATCCATCGACCAACCCCCGTACAAAAACAAATGGAATATCGGAAAAGAGTATTTTTACAATCTTCTGGGTCAATACATCCTCCTTGTTTGAGAGAATGCCAAAAGGAATCCTTGCCTGTTCAATTCTCTTGAGAAATGGCAAAATACCTGCATAGGGTTTGCTGAAATCGGCGTAGTGAGACGCATAGTATTCCATCATGGACTGATAGAGGAAGAGAAACCGTTGCTCATCAACGTGATGCTCATAGTGATCCAGAGCTCCCTTGAGTGCATTGTATAGCCCCCGACCCACAATCTTCTTGGTCAAGGATGCCGAGATGGGCGGCAGATCCTCAAGGTGAAGTGCAGTATTGAAAGCAATTCGAATATCCTCGATGGTATCAACAAGAGTGCCATCCATGTCAAATAGGATTGCTTTGGGTTGCTGTTTCAACATATCGCCATTATCGAGCATTGAGTGGTGGCAAGTCAACAAACGTTTTGACAAAAGAGAGACACTCCGATACTGTGTAACCATGCAAACCATTACAATAAAAGGCGGCAAGGAAAAACAACTCTTACGCCACCACCCATGGGTCTTCAGCGGCGCCATCGCAAATACCACCGATATCTTGGAAACAGGAGTATCGCGAGTAGAGACTGATGAAGGACAATTCATTGCCTGGGGTTGGTATGACAGTGAAAGTCATATCCCCCTTCGCCTTCTCTCTTGGAACGAAAAGCAAATAATCGACGATCGTTGGTGGAAACAGACCATTGCTCAGAGTGTACTCCGCAGAAAAATGTTCTTCGAGGATAAGGCTGGAGCAACTACGACATTCCGTATCATCTTCTCAGAAGCTGACTATCTTCCCGGTCTGGTTGTCGATGTCTACGGTACCATGCTGCGCATCATCATCAGCAGCCGCGTTGCACATGCACATCAGGATCTGATCGTCAAGACGTTGGAGTCACTGCTGAAACCAAGCTTGATCATCCTCTCGGTCGATAGTGCCTTCGCTGCTGCAGAACATCTCAAGGAGTCTCTGCTCTACTACCAGGATGGGCAGTACTTCACTCCCTCAAAACGGCTCGATTCTGTTCGGTTCAGGGAAGACAATCTCTACTATGAGGTAGTACCCGGTAAAGGACAGAAAAGTGGATTCTATTGTGACCAGAGAGAGAGCCGCAGAGTCATTGAGGCATACGCAAAGGATGCGGTAGTTCTTGATGGTTGTTCCTACACAGGTGCCTTCACACTTCATGCACTGAGAGCAGGAGCTGCACATGTCGATCTCTTCGATTCCAGTGAGCCGGTCCTTCGTCAGGCATTGGTACATATCCACATCAATCAGGATCTGAAAGCTATTCCAGAGGGAAGCAGGGAGAAGGTGGAAATTACCCAGTGTGACATCTTCGAGCAGATGCGCATAATTCCAAAGGACCACTATGACCTGATGATTCTCGACCCACCCAAGCTTGCACAGACCAAATCCCAAGTGGAGAGTGCCCAGAAGGCATACAAGGACTTAAACCGTTTGGCAATGCAGAAGATCAAGGATGGCGGCATTATTGCAACATTCTCCTGCAGTTCCGCCATCAGCGCGGAACAACTGCGCATGATATTGGCTTGGAGTGCGAAGGATGCAGGGGTTGAGATACAGATCCTCCAGAAACTGGGACAGGGACATGACCATCCGATCAGAATTTCCTTCCCAGAATCTGAATATCTGAATGGATACCTCTTGCGGGTTATCCGTTAACTGGCAAGGGGAGTGGGGGTATCGTCTGGATTGGTGTCATCCACAGTGATCATGCTGGAGAGAAATTGCAGCTGATCGGTCAAGGAGGAGACCATATCACCGAGATACCCTATCTTTCCATTCCCGTCATCAATGCTTCTTAATGCATAGCTGTAGTCCTGCATCACCGGGACACTGTCATCATCCAGAACAAGATATTGCGGCATGGTCTTTTCAACATTGTATTTACAACGTCTGAAAACGGCCTTGCCGTCCTTACCCTGGTTTGCACAGGCTCCAAAGAGTCGGCAGATCAGGGGCCTTGCAGGATAGATTGAACAATGAAAGGGAGAGTCAGGGTTGTACAGTGGGCAAGGCCCACTCGTACTGCCCTGTGATGCATGAACTCTCTCAATGAGTGCAGGATCTTTTTTGACAAACAGCAGGTAGGCAGCAACCAGTCGTGCCTCACTCGTAGTAATATCCGGCATAAAGTGTTCGCAACACGTTCCACACCCGTTTCCACAGACAATTTCATATGATGTGCAGAAAGACTGTGTCTGTTCTTCGATGGTTGCGTATAAATCAACCAAATGTGCCATATTCTGGCCTACATACGTTTCACTGAACGCTTCTATGAGTCCTGTAATGCTGTCCACCCTTGATGTACTCCTTAAAACGGAGCGGATAATAGCACTACATTGGCTCATGAATCAATCAGGGAGACCTCTCTTTTTACGTTTTTTTCTCCGATGCTCTTTTTCCACCAGTCTGGAACCCTGTACAGATCGCTGAACCAGACGCGCATTCCTCCGGTCTGAGAGTGCCCAGCCACCGATGAGTGCACTGGTACCACAGAATGCAAGGATTCCAATCCAAGCAAACGGGTTATGCATGAAAGGCAACTCAATATTCATCCCATAGAAACCCGTTACAAAGGTTGGGAACATGAGACTGATTGAGATGATGGTAAGTCGCTTCATAATGACATTCATGTTGTTGCTGATAACAGAGGCAAATGCATCCATCGTACCGGTCAGAATTGAGGAGTAGATGTTGGCCATCTCGATTGCCTGTTTATTGTCCGTTATCACGTCCTCGAGGAAATCACGCTCCTCCTCACTCTCCAAACGGAAGTAAGGAGTGCGCTGCAACCGTTCCATCAACGCTTCATTGGTTGTTAAGCTGGTGGAAAAATAGACAAGGGATTTCTGGATCTGCAGCAACTGGATCAGCTCATAGTTCATGATGCTTTTGTGGAGTTGCTCCTCAACCTGGGATTTTTGCCTATTAATGTATTTCAAGAGGCGGATATAGACCATTACAGCACGTCCGAGGATACTGATAACAAAACCTTCAGATGTCTGTACAGGGTATTGTCGGTAGCGATTTTTGGCAAAATCCTCCAACACAATGCTGTCACTTTGGCAGATGGTGATGACAGTATCACGTACCAGTACGATACCAAGCGGTACTGCATACTGGTTGATTCCCTTGCAATCATCGGCCAGGGCGGGCAGACGGACAATAAGCGCTACATAATCGTCTTCACGTTCAATACGGGCCTGTTCGTCCTGGTCCATGATATCTGCGAGCAGTTCACTGGAAATGGCATATTTCTCCTCGAGCTGGGTTATATCATCACGATTGATATCCCTTGCATCAACCCAAGTGTAGGGAGCCTCCTGGATTGGTTCTCCGGGAATCTGGCTCATAAGATTCTTTCTGATGGTAATCATACTTCCTCCATGGCTGTGTTTGCGTCCACACCGTATCCCATGCAGGAAGGATCAAGTACGACCCTAGATGTTGGGGTAGGAGGACGCCGTTCGGGTGTTTCTAGGCAGGGGGTTTATACTGCCACCGTCGTCTACTGTAGACATGGAATCCTCCTCGTACTAAGATGGCCTGCCTGTCTGGCAAGCACCAACAGAATACTACCACAATCAGTTTACATGAATAAAGGGGGGTGTTGCCTTTTTTCACTCTTTTCGAAACGCAACAAACATCCTATACTCCCCTCAGGGAGGAAATCGATGGTTACAAGAGAAGAAGCAGAGGCATTGCTGCGGAAGTATAATCCAAACGAAGCCTTGATTTATCACGCCTATTGCGTTGAAGAGACCATGCGTCGGTTTGCAAAGGAGTATGGATATGATGAGGAGTATTGGTCAATCGTCGGGCTCCTGCATGATATCGACTATGGGATGTTCCCAGAAGAACACTGCCAAAAGGCTCCAGAGTTACTCAAGGAGATTGCAGTAGATGATGCCTTCATCCATGCAGTTTGTAGTCATGGCTATGGTATTTGCAGTACAGTCGAACCTGAGCACTTCATGGAAAAGGTGCTGTTCACCATTGATGAATTGACTGGATTGATCTATGCAACAGCCTTGATGCGCCCTCTCAAGATGGAAGGAATGAGTGTGAAGTCCGTAAAGAAAAAGTGGTCAAGCAAGGCCTTTGCTGCTGGAGTGAACAGGGATATCATCACCCAAGGTGCCGAGAAGCTCGGCTTGGAGATGAATCACATCATCTCCCTCACCATTGAGGCAATGGCTTCCGCATCCACCAAGATAGGGCTCTAGGAGACAGGCATCTGTTCAAGGCGGACGATACCACTCTTGTTCAAAACCACGGTAAAGTGACTGTAGGTATCCAATTCTTCTTTCTTTGAGTACTCACGGATGACCAGATGCAGGTGGTAGACTCTCTCACTGTTGAGCTGGTCCAACTCATCTGCATCAGGATCCATCCTGAATACTACGTCGTTTGGGTCATCCATCTCCTTGAGAAAATCATCCAAGCGTATGCGGGTGACCAAGGTGAAATTGTTCTCCCTGGGAAACCGCTCACGAGCCATGCCTTGTTTGGATAGTGGTTGCATGGTCAGATCCCGCATGTAGTGAATGACGTCCTCTTTCGGGAGCATATCCCTGAATGGGTTGTTCTTATCCTTTCGTATGTCCTTCACGGAAGGAGGTAGATCATCTGGACTCATGAACTTGAGTCTTATTCTACTTGAACAAATCTTCTTGTTTGTCTTTGGAGAAAGGAATGCAGAGATTTCATCTGCCATCATTTTTGGGAGTACCGCATTGAAGAAAAGTCTCAACCACTCCTTGATACGGTCCTTGAACACGTATCCTATGATGACTATCAGTGCCCACTGGAAGGAGTTCCTGATGAACGTCTCCTCGGCGAAGATGGTAGTCAATGTGGCAAATGCCATTGCAACACCAGCGGCTATCCCAGCAAGAATTTCCGAGACTCGCTTTGGCCATCTGGAAACCTCTGGAACAAGATAGAGACTGGACTGCGTCCACTTCTTCAATACTGCTTTGCGGTACTGGACGCTCTCTGCGTTGGTACTGCCACTGGCATAATCCATCTTGCTGCGGTACTCCATTTCCTGTCGGGAGAAGCTAAGCAATGTAGCAAAAATCTGTTTCAGTTTCTCACCCTGCACCGAGGTTGCAGTCATATAGAGATCGATTGCATGTTTCTCGCAGAGCAAACTTGCTGCCTCATCGGTCCACAGATAGGCAAGCAACAGACGACTTTCGGTTTCAACCTTTTCCCTGATCTGTTCGATCATATCTCTGAGGATACTCAATAACTTGGACGCATACGTATGCCAGTTTACCAAGGTGGTATAGAGATCTTCCTCCATACCAAGTTTTACCATATCCCTGCAATCTTTCAGGCATGCCTTGGTCTCATGACGCAGAGAGTTTACCACCGTCTGCAATTCGTGGATAACGGTACGCTCAGCTACAGCGTTGAGGTCGATGAGCAAATCCCTTGTGTACTGTTTCAAATTGGTAAGCGGACTGAGGGCATTCTCATCGTCAAGCAACTCCTCCAAGGTGATCTCAGGAGAGGAGTATCGACCATGACTTTGGAACTTATGCAGAATACGCTCTTCACTGTACGTGCTACGATTTACATAGAGTTGTGGTGGAGAAAACAGATAGTAGTGAATTTCTCGTTCATAGCGGCGTGTCTCGGGTATGGGCAAGACCAATTTTGTTTCGAGATGTCTGCTTGAATGCTTCCGTAAATCGATCAAGGTTTCCTCCCAGTTGCACAAGTATACAGGAGGGTCGTTCCTAAAGCAATCGTAAGTTTGAATAACTATCCCAAGGGTACTCCCGGGCGCTCTTCTCTGAAAGCAATGCCAAATCGTCATACGCAGGAATCGTGATATCCCTGAGAGGAAGCCCAAAAATCTCCTGCACCCGTTGTCCCAACAACTGTTTCAACAAGGTTTCAGATGCTCCTGCCTCAAGCAATCGCTTTACAAAAAGCAACATACCACTGAATCCGCTTATTCCGCTGGCTCCCCTCTCCTTGTCCAACAAAGTATGGGGAGCATGGTCGCTCTCTATCCAATCAATCCGTCCATCAAGAACTGCTGCAAATAGGGCACTGCGCTCAGTCTCACTGCGTAGTGGAGGATTCATCTTTGCACACAAGGAGCGTTGCTTTGCATCGTCACTGCAGAGCAGGGCATGGTGCGGGGTCACCGCACAACTGATACGCACTCCCTGTCTTCTTGCCCTCTCAACCACGTGCAGAGCCTCAATACTGCTGAGATGACAGATATGCAGATGACCCTTGAAACCCTCTTCTTGGCTGATACGCAGTTGGTCACCAACACTTGCCACCTCGGCCTCCACCGGTCGGGCAAGAGAGTGGGAAGAAAAATCAGAAGGGTCGTAGAGCTCAGGGTGCAAAAGGGACTCTTTTTCACAGTGAATGGCAACAACACCTTCATACCCTACCTCACGAAGTGTGCGATAGAGATTTGCTTGTTGCTCCTGTGTAACCATGCCCATATTTCCTGTAGAGTGCCCAGCGAACAGCTTCAGGCCAACCACATGAGGAAACAGATCCATCGCGAGGGAAGCAACTTCGCGTATTTGTTCTGAAATGGGGGTAAGTCCTCCATAGAGGTGATAACGCACCGGACTTCCAATGCGCTCAGCGTCATCAAGACGCTTACAGATAGTCTCCTTCCCTGTGAGTGGTGGCTGTGTGTTGGGCATATCGAACACTTCATCTATACCACAAGAAGCAGCAACGTTCAGACCATGAGCCAGGGTTTCCTTCTCACGCTGTTCCCAATCTCTCAGATGTACATGGGGATCAATCATAGGCAATTAATTCAGGCGCCTCTTTCGCCAAATAATCATACTGCATGAAGGTACCCCAACGGCAGGTAAGCCTATCACCACAGGCGCACTCTCCACACATGCCAATGCCACACAAGGTGGTTCTCTCCATCGATAAGTACAAGTTGTGTTCCTTGATTCCTCGTCCTAGGAGTTTTCTGCAGGCGATTGCCATAAAGACCTCTGGACCCACTAAGTAACAAGCCTCATTCTCATCCAGTGGGATGGTATCCAGCAGGTCGAGTACTCTTCCTGGTCTACCATCATCAGCAACACAGGTAAAGGAACCGTAGAGCGAAAGCTCATCCTCCAACAATGCCTTGCCTTGTACACTCTCACTGGTACCAACGAGTATCTTCATCTCGGTCCCCTGTCCCTGCAACTGCTCAGCAAGGGAAGGAAGGACAGCCACCCCGGTTCCACCTCCCAGGAGTAAGGCCTTGTCCGTCGGTTCATTCTCAAGCTGTGCTCCGTACAGTCCTCTCACATAGATCTCAGAGCCCTCCTGCAGGGCGCAGAGTTCAGCAGAGAATGGACCACGCTTTTTGACGATGAAGGTCAAAGGATCATTATGGGCGACCGAGAACGGTTTTTCACCAAACCCGGGAATCCAGAGGAAGGCAAACTGCCCGGCCTTGCAGGCAAGCTTTCCGTCCAGGGTGATGATACGGGTATCGTTTCCGTACTGTACACTCTTGATCACCTTGTGCCTTTCATAGGCCATCTGACGATGGTCTATGATGTAGGATGTAGAATTCTTCACATCAGATACTGTTTTCCCTTGCAAGAGTTCCTCAGCCTCTTGTTTGACGGCCGATACATAGGAGGGCCAAACTTTTTGGTCAACCGTACCGAAGGCAGAACCAATACCGATTGCATCTGCTCCTGAGCGTATAAGCTCAGCAGCCTCAGAGCCAGTGCTGACGCCACCCATACCGATCAGGGCAACTGCATCTCCACACGCTTTCCTGATCTCCTTGATCGCTGAAAGCGCACGTGCAAAGACATGGTGACCACTGCTTCCTCCTTTTCCTCCAAGTTTGTTCTGCAAGATAGGAGAACCCGATACAGGATCGATGTGGACAATGGGACCAACTGTATTGATGGCAACCAAGCCATCAGCACCACTGTCGACTACAGCTTTTGCAATGGAACCAATGTCATCCACATTGGGGGTTAGTTTCACAAACAAGGGAGCCTTGCAATCCTTTGTTGCTTCCTTGATCAGGCGCACATACTCACTGGCAATATTCTGGTCACAGCCGATTGAGGCACCATACCCAACAGAGGCATGGGGACAGGAGAAATTCAACTCCACCATGTCAGCTACCTCATCGAATGCCTGCACAAGGGTAATGAAATCCTCTACACTATTCGCAGAGAGGGAGACGTTGAGTATGCTGCGGAAGTTGTGATCCTTCCTCAAATTTCTCAGCTCATAGAGCGCCTGCTCCATCCCAGGGTTGCGTAAACCAACGGAGTTCCCAAAATTACCCAGTGATGGTTCGCAGATGACCGGTTCCCGGTTTCCAGGATTCACCTCCACTTGAAAACTCTTGGTCGTTATGATTCCGATGCTTTCCACCTTGGTATCGAAATAGGTGATCATTCGTGGTTTTGTGGATGCAACACCACTTACCGTTCCTAGCAGGACCGGTTTCTTGGGATCCAGATGTCTATATTGGAGCTGCTGCATCACATTCTTCATAGGGAAGTCTCCTCAAGCAGTGAACGAAGATTCACGGTACAGGAATCAAGCCAATCCTCAGGAGCCGGTTTTTCTTTCCATGGATGGGTCAACGAGCTACTGCTGTTGATCCTTGCAAGTTCGACTGGGTAGCCGACTTTTCTCAGTACGGCCATCACCTCTGTCGCCGATCCTCCTTGACTTCCTACGCCAGGGATCAAGAGAGGAACCGCTTGGTCATGGTAGAAGGAGGCAATAACCTCCAATTCCTGGAGATTCGTTGCACCCACTACTGCACCAACATTCCCTGCCTTCTGATTGTATGCAGCAATCTGGTGGGCTACTTCCAGATACAAAGAAAGGGTTTCCTTTCCTGGGCTCATGACCTGCAGGTTTTGCAGATCCTTCCCCCCAGGGTTACTGGTACGATTCAAGAGGTAGGAACCCTTGTCAGGAAAGCTGAAAAAAGGTTGTACAGAGTCACTGCCCATGTAGGGGGCGACAGTCACCGCATCGGCCTGCCAAGCTTCAAAGGCTTCCTTGGCGTAGTTCATGCTGCTCCTAGCAATATCTCCACGCTTGCTATCCAGAATGACAGGAACACCTGGAAAGAAACTCTCCAACATATCCAATAGATCAGATAATGCGGCACTTCCTGAGAAGTCCTCGTCACGAGGTCGATCAAGACACTGGTAGTAGCCAAGGTTCGGTTTAAACGCAGATGGAATTAATCCAGATAAGCGCATCCTGCGAAACAGTTGCTGAAAAAAAGTATTCAGGTCATTGCGTATGTTCCCTGTAGTTTCAGGAAGAGACTCAATCATCGGGTCCAAGCCCATGCAAGCAACATTTCCGGTATTCTTCGCACTCTCTCTCAATAGGGACTGGTAACTCATCAACTTTCTCCTTAGCGTTCCACTCTGGGAAACCCTTGCTTCGCTCCCCAGCCAAAGGGATCTTCCCGCCAAAGCGTCAACAGACTGGCTTCTTCGCTGCTCACATACCCACGTTCCAAAGCACTTTTCACCATTACATCATAGTCAAGAATGGTGAAAAACTCACAAGGGGGGTCAAGTGAGGCAAAAGCATCCTTTGCGGTTGCAAAACCGTAGGTGAATATTGCCAGCGTATAAGGACAGATCCCTTGTGCTGCTACAATCGCCTCCACCGCTTTTATGGAAGAACCACCGGTAGAGATTAAATCCTCGATCAAGAGCACCTGAGATCCCTCATAGGATCCACTCTGTTTCAATCCCTCTATCTGCTGACCGAGACCATGGTCCTTCCCAGAACTGCGGACATAGCTCAATGGTTTTTCCAATCGATCTGCAAGGGTCGTTGCATGGGGGATTCCAGCGGTTGCGGTTCCAGCAATGTTGTCAGGATCGAAAGAAAGACTCTCAAGCATTGCAGAGAAAGCCTCACTTACCAGCTTCCTTGCACTGCTCTCTGCAAGCAGTCTTCTGTTGTCATTATAAATTGGCATTCGGTATCCGCTGGCCCAGGTGAACGGTTTCTGGACCTGAAGCCTGATTGCTCCAAGTTCCAATGCTTGCTTTGCCAAGAGCGGCCCGTAGTAGTTCGTAATTTCTTCAATATGCTTCATGGTATCTCCAGTGTACCTTATTTGCTTCCACGCTTCCAGATTTCCTTGAAGGTATGCGTCTTGTTGCAGTATGCACAGACAAAGGTATTCTCCTTCGTCCGGTAAAACATGGCAGGAACCCCCTCTCCTTGGTCGGGGTGAGAGATGCAGGCTTCATTGGTGCAGGCAAGATCCTCAAAGTTGTAGATCCTTGGGGGGAGGTGCAAGCGGAACTTGTTGATCACCCGCCCATCTTTGATGAGGTTGAGCGTACAACCGGGAGCTACAGCGCTGAGTCGCTTGAGTTGTTTCCTGTCCAAACTATATTCACCTGGACGGAAAATAATCCCCTTGTAGACATCCTGTGTGTTGCTCGTACTGACCCACTCACCTCCCTTGTACTCATCAAGATTCAGGACACTGCTGATCAGGCGCATATGTCTTCTGATTTCACTTGGGCTGTCGCCCTTGAGGATATGATCGATGACCAAGCCATTATGGATTGGCTGCACTCCTTCGCTGACCCGTTTTTCTTTTGTTTCCCTATTGGACAGGTCAACCTCAGTGATATAATCCTCTCGCTCGTTCTTTTCAGGAACCACAGAAGGCAGAAAATCGGATCCAATCTTGCCAGACAAGAGTGCAAGGAGGACAATTCTCACGTACATGCCATTGATCGATTGACGCTCCCAACCGTTAAGCGATGTGTCATCGAGGAAGGTTGGGATGGTTGGTGTCAGCTTATGCCTGGGGAGCGGGTGATAGAATGTGGAACCGGAAGGAATCTTGTCCATAAACTCCTCACGGAAGGTAATACTGCGTCGCAACTCTTCCTGTCGCTGGAGAATTCTGTCACCCATTCGCTCAAGCTGGGGTCGGGTGAAATACCATTTGGTAGCCACTTCGCTCTGAGCAAGATAGGCTTCTATGGAGGGGAACGAGCGAACATCGTAGCCATTCTCCAACATTCTTTTCACATAGACATCCGGCATGGCTAGTTCAGGGGGTGCAATCAAATCAACCTTCACCTGTTTGAATATCTTCAATCCATCAGCCTTTGAGTGTACGGTTCTTCCATGGAAGAGATCCCCCACCAAGGCCACATGCAACGATTCATTGCTCCAGTGGTTATCCTCGAGAAAGGTGAACTCATCAAGCAACTCCTGCGTAGGGTGTTCATGTTTTCCATCTCCTGCATTGATGAACACAGGTTTCCTGTAGAGCTTGTTTCGCTTTGCATAGGCAGCACAAGCCTCTTCCAGATGACGGGTAACTCCTTCCACCTTGCTGCGAATGATGAAGATGGTATTCTGATAGCCGCTGAGTGTATTGAAGGTATCGGCATAGCTTTCGCCTTTGTTGAATGAGGAGCTATCACTATTCAGCTCAGAAACTTTTGCATGATGGAAGTTTGCAGCATTTCTGAAGGACTCTTTGGTTCTGGTACTGTCTTCCAAGAACACTTCATACATCCCAAAATCTCTATTGTCGATTCGAAAGGGGGCAAGTTTAGCCTCATCTCTCTTCTCCATTGCCTTCTTGAGGACCTTTACCTGCTCAAAGAGATACATTCTCTCTTCCTTGGTAAAGTCCTCAATAACACAAAGTGATCGTCCTGCAAATACGTTTTGTTTATCCATCTTGACTCCTTCAAAAAAAAAGCCGGCCCTACGACCGACTTCTCAAAACACTATCATACTGAGGAAATTCCCATTCCAAGGCACTGCACGTATCACTGATCCGTCTTTTGCTCATGGCATTCCTCCCACATTTCTTCTGGGAAACCTTAGCAGAGAGTAAGCTCTCTGTCTAGGGTTACTCATCCACTTTCTTTCCAACTGCATCAGCATCCTGTTCAATGGATGACAACTGATCAAAGATATCAGTACTTCCCATCATCCTTGGCTCTTCAGCTTTTACTGGCTCTTCAGCTTTTACTGGCTCTTCAGCTTTTACTGGTTCTTCAGCTTTCACTGGCTCTTCAGCAAATACATCCCTCTGATTGGATTGATCTTCCTCATTGCTCAGGCGAACCTGTAGATACTCCTTGATTGAGGAGAACTCCGCATCAGGACCAAAGGCTAAGACTGGATCGAACTGTTGAGCAGAAAGCTTCCCACGGTTTTTAATATCACGTTTGTACATCTTGCGATACCAGCCGTTTGATCTCTTTTTAGTATGATGCTTTCGCTTCTTCTTCAGCTTACCATCACTTCCCACAGCACTGTAGCGCGATGCATAGGAACCGTAGCCATATCCCTTTCCAGAGCCATATCCGTATCCATAACGGTATCCAGTACCAATTGAGCCGGGAACCACGCCGTTGAATACAATGCCACTGATTGGAACATTTGCGGTTCTCAAGCTGCTGATGAGGTCAAAGAGTGATCCTTTGCTGGTCACTCCTGCACGAACCGTGACAATCAAGCCCTCCACATGCTTGCTGATTGCAAGCAACTCACTGGCAGAATCCAAGGGAGGAGCATCAATGATGACAAAATCATATACCTCTTCAAGGTAATTGATCAGCTTAGCATACCGGGGATTGCTGAAAATTCCAGCATGCACTAAAGGAGCATTACCAGGAGGGAGGAGATGCAGGTTTTTCACTTCTTCGATGGGCTGAAGAATGCACTCCTCTAACGTGGCTTTCTTCATGACATAGTCCACCAATCCAACCTCACGATGTTTCAGATGGAAATATCGCTCCATACTGGGTAGACGGAGATCCCCGTCCAATACAAGCACTTTGCTTCCCATCTGCGCCAAAGCGATGGCAATATTGCCGATAATGGTACTCTTACCTTCTGCCATTGAGCAGGAGGTAATTGAGAAAACATGCTTCTCAGTGCGGTTGTACAGCATATTTGCAACAAGTTTGAATCGCTCCGATTCAAAGGAGAGAGGATCGTTGTGAACAATCAAGGTCGGATACAGATCCGATGGTTCAACTTTCATCATCGGGATCCAACCCAAGATGGGTATATCCTTTCCAGCTACCTTTTGGATCTGTTGCTCTGTCTGTATCGAAACATCCAACGCTTCTATGGCGAGGGTTAGCAGGAGACCGAACGCTGCTCCCAACAGGAGAGCCACCGCCATAATCAGCAACTTGTTTGGACTGACAGGATTCTTTGCAAGAATGGCTTCATCAACCACAGTAACATTACCGGAAACGGAGGCCTCAATCAGTTTTACTTCTTCCAGCATCTCCCTCAGTTTCAGACCGATGGCTTCATAAATCTGAACATCGCGTTGCAACTCGGAAAGTCTTCGCTCCAAAACCGGCAACTGGGAAAGCTCGGAAACGAAGACCTCTCCCCGCTCCTCCAGAACCTGGATACCCACCTCTGTGGTCAGGGCCTGTACAATTGCTTGGGTATTGTTCTCATTTCCGTACGACCTGGTCAACAGCGAAACACGATCAAGCAAGTCCTTGCTTACTTGATTGATGGCGCTACTGATCACATAGGTTCTTGAGGATGAATCCGAGGGGACTGAAATCTGTTGCTGGATTGCAGCAGGATCACTCAAGGATTCATACATGGTCAATTCCGTCTTCCATGCAGCAAGATCCTCGAGCCTTTCAGCAATAACCGGATCCTTACGCAACTCATGCAAACTGAGCACGCCCTGAATCCCTGCCTCAGCAAGCCCCTTGTTATAGGAATCAAGGAAAACCATTGCTTCCTGCAACTGCAGCTTCAAAGGTTCCAAACGCAAGGTATAGTAGGATATCTGCTCCACCAACAAGGAGCTCTTGTCGGTGAGCTGGATAATGTCACTGTTCTCACGGAAATCCCCAAGGGCATCTCCTGCAGCAGAAAGCTCTTGGTCGTTGATGGGAATCTGAGACTCAATGAACTCTCTCTGGGCGGTTTTGCTGTTCCTTGCAATACCGGTAAGCAAGGTATCGTAGGATGATGCAAGTGCATTTGCAAAGTCACGGGCAAAGGAAGGATTTTGATCTGTCACCTTAATTCTGACAATATTGGTATCCTTTACCGTAGAAACAACGATTCGTTCCTTTACATTTCCCAGGACTTCCTTGTCACGATAATCAAACCCATCAGCATCCTGGTACTTGGAGAGATCCAAGGTACTGATGGCATATTCAATATTCCTTCTGCTCGTTATCAGCTCTACCTCAGTGGAAATCTTGGTACTGGAAGTGGACATATCCATCAACGACTCAAACGAGGAGGAGGATTGGATGGGATCCACCAATACCGATACTTCCGATTCATACTGGGGAACAGCTATCTGAAGGTAGCCAAATGCAAGTGCCACCACCAGCACAAAGCCTATGAAAAACCAACGCAACCGCTTATGAAATATATGAAGCAGTTCTGCAATGGATATCCCCTCTTCACCGGATTCAAACGGACTGATAGATTGTGTAAATTCTTCTTGCTGACTCATGCTCATCTCCTACAGGCTTCTTGCGTCCAGAATGATATTCACCACCGTGGCAATAATGCCAAGGATAGAACTCACCAAGCCTATGATAGCGACCGTAGGAGCGATGTCCCTGGCCAGTGATTCTTTCTCTACCGCTATTGTTGTCTCAGGCGGAATGGGGTCCCCCAACGACAATTTGTTCCCATCAGGGCCCTGTATTTCCACAGAGGTGGGATAGGTTGCATCGTCACTCAAACCTCCGGCAAGCGACAGATAGTAGTTAGCGGATTTATCTGGGACATAGGCGAAGACCCCTGGACGAACCACACCACCACTTACCGTTACCAATCGCTGGGTAAAGGGGACCATCAGGGTATCGCCTGGGGTAAGCAACAGGCTCTCTTCTTCTTGAACATCGTCATAGAGAATTTCTTGGATATTGATCGGGATGCGCTTGCCTGAACGCAAGAGATAAGAACCTTCGAGATCGCTTACCGTCAAGAATCGGGAAGAGAGCGTCTTCAACATCTGATGCACACGCTCCCCAGGGTAGAACTGGTAAAAGATTCTTCCAGAAGTATATCCCACCAAAGCTGTGGTGGAGAGAGCATCGTACACCTCATTGGAGGATACAGCACCTTCAACGGTAACAGTCTGATAACTTGGCTGCTTTGCATCGACAATTACCTGGTCCATGGAAGAAAGCCTATGCTGAGGATCCTCCAGAAAATTCACATAGTGAACAGACCAGTCACCGCTCTCTTCATTATAGCGTTGTATTCTGATGTTTTGGATATCAGCAGAGGTAAGAACCCCTCCACCGTAGGAGGTGAGAAGATCGCTAAGACGATCAGATTCCAACAACTGATACGTCCCACTTTTATATACCTTGCCTCCCAGCATTACCAGGGTCTCTGCCCTCTTGAGGGTTATGACATCGCCGCTTCTCAGGAGAGGATCCTGTTGCAGGTCCCCCTCGCGCATGGCTTTATACAGATCAAATACCTCTCTAGATCCGTCTGCATGACGAACTTCAACAGCTCTTGTTGATGCATAGGGAGTAGCATTCTGCACTACCTCGGAGAGTCTGGTTAATCCCCAAGCAGGGACTACCCTCGTCCCGATCACTTCACCCACCACCGAGACCATGAATGAACCGGTTCGAGTGAACACCAATTGAGGATTGGAGTAACTGTAGTAGGTACTGACCATCTCGTTGATGGCCTTACGTATTTCAGCAAAGGTCATCCCCTTGCCATCGATTGTACCGAGTCCCGGGATGGTAACACTGCTTGACTCATCCACTTGGAGGTCGACCGTGACACTTTTCATCCCGTCCAGATAGACCAAACGGAAGGTGTCCCCGGGAGTTACAGGGTACGAGCCACTACTTACGGCGCTCAGCAACCGTTGCTCCTCATCATATTCAATGGATTGAGAGACCAGTCCCAGCTGCGCTGAAAATGATTGGACGGCGAGGTTCACCTCACTTGGGCTACTCCTCTGCTCAGTTCCATAGAGTGGACTTTGAATTATCAACCCAGCTTCTTCGGCGCTCAAATTGAATGTGCATACCAAGAAGAAGAACACGAGTACAAATACTAACCGTATGTGAGGTCTTTTCATGCAATAATCCTTCATATCTGACCAGAAAACTAAATCGTGGATAATTTATCGTTTTATCCTACCACTTGCACCAATAAGACACAAGTCTCATTTTCCAACCAAAAACAGGGCTGATACCAAGGAAACTCCCTAGATTTCAACACCGTTTTTGTTGCAAGAACAGCATCATTTCCTTGAAAAACATCATAAATCCAACATTTTTACCCTGCTTTTACAACACTTTTTTTAATTTGCAACATATACCCTAAAAGACCCCCTCCTTTTTGCACAATTTCTCAAAAAATTACATATTTCGATAAAATGAATTTTTCACAGATATTTTTTATATTTACCTAGAATATCACTAGGTTAAATGCGTTTTCCATCGTTACAGGTTTCTCAATATTGTTTTGACAGCAGGAAAAACGTCCCGTATAATTTGAAACAGTTGAGGTTCTTCGAGTACTATCAACGACATCACGCAATCTTTTGTAAGGAGAGAATCATGAAAAAAAGCATTGTCTTACTGTTGATCATGCTGTTGGCCACTTCCTTTATGTTCGCAAAAGGAACAACGGAAGCTGAATCAGCGTCGCCGGCAGGATCCATCAAAGTTGGGCTTCTGTGCATCGGGGACGAGAACGACCAAGGATATTCCTACAACTTTATCCAAGGGCAGAAGGAAGCAACAGAAAAGCTTGCTTCTGAAGGAATCAATGTTGAATGGATAACAAAATATAACATTGGTGAAGATTCAACCTGTAGGGACGCAAATATTGAAGCTGCAGAAGAGGGATGCAAGATCATCTTCAACAACAGCTACGGGTTCGAACCGTTCATGCTTGAAGTTGCCAAGGATTATCCCGAAATCGATTTCATTTCTTGCACAAACTGCGTATCAGCTTTTGACGATCTTCCAAATACCTTCAATGCATTTGCAAATATCTATGAAGGCCGTTATGTAGCGGGTGTTGCAGCAGGCATGAAGCTCAATCAGTTGATAGACGAAGGCGAAATTACCCAAGACCAGGCGGTCATCGGCTATGTTGGGGCTTATTCATTTGCTGAAGTAGTATCCGGATTCTCCGCATACTACCTTGGTGCAAAGAGCATATGCCCGTCCGTTACCATGAAAGTCACCTTCGTTGGATCATGGTCTGACGCCACAGCTGAGGCGGATGCTGCAAAAGCTCTTGCAGATCAGGGATGCGTCATAATCAGTCAACATTCCGACAACACTACACCAGCTACGGCCGCTCAGGCAGCAGGAGTCTTCCATACTGGGTACAATGCGGATATGTCCGCTGTCGCTCCAGATGCCTCGATCATCTCAACAAGAATCGACTGGTCTGTCTATTTTTACGAGTTCATCAAGGGATATGTGAATGGAGAGAAACTTGATCAGGATTGGTGCAAGGGACTGGAGGACGATGCCATTGTCATGACACCGCTTAATACCGCTATTGCAGCTCCTGGAACCCAAGAGAAGCTCAATCAGGTCATGGCTGATATTGCTGAGGGTAAAATCAAAGTGTTTGACACATCCACCTTCACTGTCAAGGGTGAGGAGCTGACTCATTCATTTGCCAGAGATACCGATGGGGACTTTGTAGCTGACACTGATGAAGCCGTATTCGATGGTGAATTCCACGAATCATACTTCCAGTCTGCCCCATATTTTACTGAGCAGATTGATGGAATTACTTGGCTGAACGCTGCATATTGATAGTACCGGAAATCATGACTGCCCAAGAGAGAACAACTCTCCTTGGGCAGCTCTTTTTCTAGAATGTTGGTTTCAAACATGATGAACAGGGATATCGTCTATCATGAGCACATGATGTATTCATCCAAATGTTCCATCACCTGGATTTTGGAATCATAGCAACACTATCGCAATACCTTGAAATGAGCTACAGCAAAAAAAATACAACTAAGAAGATCGATACAGCACGTGTGAGTATACCTATCCAAAACACGAGTAGATCTTGAATCCTTGAAAATATTGTACTGACAGAGGAAACATTACAGCATACTGCAAATCAGTATATCTGAGGATACATTATTGTAACTGCGCCAATGCAGGAAAGTATCTCTAAAAGATATATCAATTCCACCAATACATGTTTCGATTAGTCAAATGGACAGAAAATTTTCTTTTCCATGATACTTGTGTTGCATTTTGTTGTTTTTTTTCTTTGTATCTGTATTCTTGTATGATACAATAATTTTCATACTAACTGGCTTGTAATTAGGGTCAGCTAACGTCTTATATTTGATAGTATTAAGGAATAAAGCGGTGCAGAACAGCTGTGCAATCGAGATGTGTGGTATAACCAAACGGTTCGGGCAGGTTGTTGCCAATGACGGCATCAACCTTGAAATCAAAAAAGGAGAGATTCTTTCTCTTCTTGGAGAAAACGGTAGCGGCAAGACAACTCTCATGAACATGCTGGCTGGAATCTACCAACCGGACGAAGGGGAAATCCTTGTTGATGGCAATCCTATAGCCATACGGTCTCCAAGGAACGCCTATTCTTATGGAATAGGGATGATTCATCAACATTACAAACTTGTCAATGTCTTCACAGCTGCCCAGAACATCGTATTGGGACTAAGCGATGAGAAACTGGATCTAAGGTCGATCAATTCAAAAGTAAAGCAGATTTGTGATCGTTATTCCTTTGCAATTGCTCCTGAGAAGAAAATCTACGACATGTCTGTTTCCCAAAAACAAACTGTTGAGATTATCAAGGTTCTGTATCGTGGAGCAGATATATTGATACTGGACGAGCCTACAGCCGTCCTCACACCTCAGGAAACAGACAAGCTCTTTACTGTCCTACGCGCAATGAAAGCCGACGGTAAGGCAGTTGTCATCATTACTCATAAACTAAACGAGGTGATGGACCTCTCTGATGAGGTCGCAGTACTGAGAAAGGGAAAATTCATAGGACGGGTTAAGACAAGTGAAACGAATCCCCAACAACTGACTGATATGATGGTTGGACGATCAGTCGTTCTCAATATCGATCGCCCTAAGTACAATAACCCATATCCACGTCTGAAAGTCGAGAATTTGACGTGTATCGACAGTGAAGGGATAGCCAAACTTGACCAGGTTTCGTTTACTGCCATGGGAGGAGAAATCCTTGGCATAGCTGGAATCGCCGGCTCTGGGCAGAAAGAATTATTGGAATCGATTGTAGGGTTATATCCAGTCAAGGAAGGCACTGTTAGCTTCATTGAAGACCAAGGGAATCCAACGAACTTGGTAGGAAAAACTCCCATGCAAATCCGTCGAATTGGAGTGGGTATGGCTTTTGTACCAGAAGACCGTCTCGGAATGGGATTGGTAGGGTCAATGGGAATGACGGGAAACATGATGCTGCGCTCATGGAGAGCGGGCAGCGGAGTTTTCCTGAACAAGAGATCCCCGGAAGATCTTGCTAAGAAAATTTGGGACGATCTAGAGGTAGTAACTCCAAGTACAGCGTTTCCTGTCAGAAGAATGTCCGGTGGAAACGTCCAGAAGGTTCTTGTTGGGCGGGAGATTGCCAGTCAACCAAGAATACTGATGACAGCCTATCCGGTAAGAGGGCTCGACATCAATACATCCTATACAATTTACAACCTCTTGACCAACCAAAAAATGAATGGTGTGGCTGTCATATTCGTAGGAGAAGATCTCGATGTCATGCTTGAGCTATGTGATCGAATACTTGTTCTATGTGGAGGAAAGGTGAGCGGAATAGTGGACGCCAGAAATACGACAAAAGACCAAATTGGGTTAATGATGACCTCAGTGGGGCAAAGGAGCGCATCAGATGCCAAATGATGTAAAAACACCTTTCGTTCGTCTTGCAAAACGAGACGCAATGGATCCAAGAAAAGCTTGGGCAGTCCGTCTTGGCTCAATTGTGATTGCCCTTATCCTGGGAATGATTCCTGTTTTTATTACCGGCAATAATCCTTTTACGGCATATGGAACAATCATTACAGGTTCATTGGGGCGACCCATTTATATCGAACAGACAATCAAGATTGCAATTCCTTTGCTTGGATGTGCACTTGCTATCGCTCCATGTTTCAAGATGCGTTTCTGGAACATTGGTGCAGAAGGTCAGATAACAGCTGGAGCAATAGCCGCCACATACTTCGCTCTCCATTGGTACCAGAAGGTCTCATCACCGGTCCTGTTGCTGATCATGTTTCTTTGTGCAGCGGTTGCGGGAGGAATTTGGGGGTTGATCCCCGCCTTCTTCAAGGCAAAGTGGAACACGAATGAAACATTGTTCACCTTGATGATGAACTACATCATCATCGGAATCGTTGCCTGGCTCCAAGGAGGCCCCTGGGAAGGCAGGAAGGGTTCACAGATTATTCCGATGTTCAACCAGAGTGCCAGACTTCCTGAAGTGTTCGGTATTCATATTGGTTGGATTATCGTTCTGGTAATGGTGGTACTGATGCATATCTATATGAATTTCACCAAGCACGGCTATGAAATCGCTGTTATTGGAGATTCTGAGAATACCGCCAGATATGCAGGAATGAATGTAGGCCTGATCATGATGAGAACGATGTTTCTTTCCGGGGCAATCAGTGGCATAGTAGGTTTCATTGTTGTCTCTGGAGCGAATCATACGCTTTACAGCGGAGTAGCCAATGGGGTTGGATTCACATCAATTACTGTTGCATGGCTCAGCCAGTTGAACTCTTTTGCGATGATTGGAATATCCATAATACTTGCAATTCTTACAAAAGGAGCCAGCAAGCTTCAAACGCAACTGAAGGTACCGATGTCTATTTCAAGCATCGTCACAGGAATCCTGCTTTTCTGCATGCTCAGCAGCGAGTTTTTCATCAATTACAAACTGATCTTCAGACAAAGGAAAACAGAGGAGGTGTGCAGATGAGCTCACTGATCGCATTATTGGTAGCTGCAGTAACCTTCGGAACTGTTCTTATGTATGGAACTCTCGGAGAAATCCTGACAGAGAAATCGGGCAATCTCAACCTTGGTGTTGAAGGTATTATGTATATGGGTGGAGCTTTCGGCTTGGCTGGGGCATTTGCCTATGAGAAAGCGGTGGGAACTGCTGTATCGAATGGTTTCATAGCCATAGTAATTGCTATTACCGCTGCTTTCGCCGCAGGGGCGATTGCATCACTGATCTATGGTTTCATCACCATCACCCTAAGAGCCAATCAGAACGTCACAGGCCTCGCCTTGACAATATTCGGTACTGGGGTCGGGCAATTCACTGGTGAGTTCCTTAGGGTCAGAGAGGGAGGATATGTCGCATTGAGCAACCATTTGAAGGAAGCTTTCACGTATCAGATTTTCCCCTCATTCCTTAAGGACATTCCTACCATCGGGAATATCTTCTTCAGCCATAACACATTTCTATACATAGCGATATTGCTTGCGATAGCCATGCATTTATTTTTCAAGAAAACAAAGACTGGTATGTGCCTCAGAGCGGTAGGTGAGTCACCCTCCACTGCTGATGCGGCAGGAATCAACATCACCAAGTATAAGTATCTTTCTACAATAATCGGCGGAGGGCTTTCTGCTATTGGTGGAATGGTCTACATTACCACTACCGCAGGAAGTGTCTGGAACCATGAAGGACTCTCAGGAGTCGGCTGGCTTGCTGTCGCTTTGGTAATTTTTTGCATGTGGCGTCCGTTGAATGCAATTTGGGGATCAATAATCTTTGGGGCTCTCATGATTATGTATTTACGCGTCAGAGTTGCTTTCATACCAACAGAAATTTACAAGATTCTTCCATATATTGTAACGGTAATCGTCTTGATTTTATCAAGCATGCGGAACAACAAGGAAAAACAGCCTCCAGCATCATTGGGAGTCAACTATTTCCGAGAGGAAAGGTAGGCAGGAGAGCCTTCTGGAAACGGGAGCTTTTGGCAAAAGGGGACCTTCATAAACTGGTACCTATAAAATGGACAGTTGAATAAAAGGGCCTCTTCCAAAAAGTAGATTCTGTCCAACACAGGGTCTACTTTTCCTTTATACTAATGCTGTCCAGTTTATGGGAGGCAGCATGT
>JBFWKK010000028.1:0-26790 GCA_050252715.1 Sphaerochaeta sp.
TCTACAGGGCAGGGCGGTACGATATCAAGGGTAAGAACCTCATGAAAACCAACCATAAGTTCTATATCGTCGATCTAGGGCTCCGCAATGCACTGGTTGGTCCCATGCTTAAGGATTATGGTTCCTCTTTGAAAAATGTGGTGTATCTGGAATTGATACGAAGAGGATACGAGGTCTCGACAGGGAAGTACCAAGATTTCGAGATAGATTTCATCGCAGAAAAACAGGACGAAAAATGTTATATCCAAGTTTGTGCATCCATGTTGGAAGAGTCGACCAGGGATCGGGAGATACGCAGCTTGAATGCTGTGAATGACAACTATCCGAAGTACATCCTGTCGATGGATAGACTGCCCTACAATGATTACGAAGGAATCCGGCAAATCTGCATTCCCGATTTCCTCTTGGGCTCCGAAGAGCTGGGACAAGTGTCCTGGAAGTAGACTGTCCTAATAAGTGAGCATCAAACCAAAAACGTCATATCCAAGGTATGCAGCCAAAGGCAAGGGTAAGAACAATATTGAGATTGTAGAAGCAAAGAGTCCTTTGGCTGCATAGTAAACGTCATTTCGTAGCCCATATCTGATTCACTGCAAACCGAATAAGCTTCTTCCAGGAGGCTTGCAGTGAACAAACAATACAATCCGGAAGGAAAAAAGCAATAATTACTGAATGCCAAGAATGGGTTGCAATGGGCAAGAGCATAATGTCTTTTGCGCATTTAAAAGGGATACCCAAGGGAACTCTCTACACTTGGCAGCATAAGGCAAAGACAGGCAAAAGTTCAGCCAAAACATCAATAATCCGCATTCCCAAGATCCAAGAGAAGGCCAAGACTCGATTGAGGCGACATTGCTTTCTTTGAAAAAGTGTGGTCTGCTATGATCCTTCCACACCCTCAGAAAAGCAGTCCCTGCCCCTAATAGGGAAGACCCTTACGTAATACGCGGTAAAAAACGTTAACCCCCTTATGCTCCTGCACTATAATGGGTAGGAGCATATACATATAAGGGTATTGGTTGCGAGTTTACGCTTACTTAGTATCGTCGACTTCGACCCTTCCATTCAAAATTATTTCTTTGGCCTCTCCTGGGTGAGGCAGGGGAGGCTGCTTAAGCATCAATAAAGAACGTTCCCTCAGCAATGATGGATACATTCCCGCTGACAATCATGCAAGCTGTCTCTTTTTCTCTGAGAACATGAAGTTCACTGGGTCTATTAAGAAAACGCCCTTGATGAAGGATGATCTCTTCGCCTTCCCTGCAGACACCATATTTGCACAGGTATGCTCCCACAGGTCCGGCTGCGCTGCCGGTGGCAACATCTTCCAAGCCATCAAAATCAAATGTTCTGCCTTCTTTTCTACTAATATCTAACACATAGGCAAACTTCGCATGATATGAGGCGAGCAACGGTTCATAGTCCTTTGAAAACATCCCTGTCCTCTCGATGCCACTATGAATGGGGACAATCAGGTAAGACAAGCCGGTTGTCACTATCTCCAGAGGATACGGTGGAGCAAGATCGTCCATGGTCAGTCCAAGCGGTTCAATCAACTTGGAATAGTCTGAGATGGGGATGTGACCGATCGTCTCTGCCGGACCTTGGTTCATGCTGCAACCATATTCCTTTCGGTCTTCTTTGGAAACACTGCTGACCGTTACACTCTTGCGATTCAGGTGAAACTCTATCTCTTTGCTCCCGTGCAGCATATGTATTACAGCAGCAGCGCCAAGGATTGGATGCCCAGCGAAATCCAGTTCCTCATCCTTTGTGAAAATTCTTGCCCTGTATTCGTTATCCCGTCTTCTTTTGAGAAAAATCGTCTCATACTGCTTCATTTCCCGGGTAATCTGAAGCATCGTTTCACTGTTTGGAAATCGGTCACCGATCAAAACGGTTAAGCCATTTCCTGTGAGTGGTCCTTTTGAGAATACATCCACATGATAATACTGCATTAGCGCTCTCTCTGTTTGGCCTTTTGAATACATGGAAATCTCAGCGAATGTGTTTCCTGACCCACTGTTCCTTTGTCATGAAGTTTGTATGGCCCATCCTTGTCTCATGCAGGAGAGGGACGACCACCTCATCACAGGTATGATGATACATGAATCCAAGTTTTTCCTGAACTCTTCTGGATTTATCATTCCCATCATAATAGCCGCACCATATCGTGGTAATTCCCAGATCCTCAAACCCTTGACGAATGAGTTCTGTTGCTGCTTCAGGCATATATCCTCTCCCCCAGAATGGTTTGCCCAGCCAATAACCCAACTCACACTCATCGTTGCGTTCAGTCATATCAGTATGTCCATTCAGTTTGAGTTCTATTGCTCCAATTGCTTTGTCGCTGCCTTTTTCACAAATTGCATAACATGCTTCACCGATGAGAACAGTTCTAATTGCATCCAAACTCTCCAGGATACTTGTATGGGCAGGCCATCCTGCAATCGGTCCAATATCAGTATCCTGCGCATATTCGTACAAACTCTCTGCATCTGTTTCTGCCCAAGGACGAAGCACAAGTCTTTTTGTCTGTAAAATCACGTTCACATCTCCCCTCGGATGGATTTCCTGCATATTCTCATGTTGATTCGATTTTGGCTACACACAAGACGTGCCAAGAGGGTCTGTTTTATATCGAATGAAGGTTAATCATGGAGAGTTCTTGAGCCTGAAAACTGGGGCAAGAGTACCGGGTAAATGGGGGATTTCTCAATCACCGTGAATCAGTTCTACTGAAATGGAAAAGCAGAGGTGGGTAAGTTTTTTTACCATTCATGCAGAGCAAGTGCAGTTCCTTTTTAGTGAGTCGAGACCCATTGAAGGATTGCTTAGGTAAGCTTGTGATCAGGAACTTCCTCTTACAATGAGATGGTTCTTGATGTATATGATGCGGGTTTCCCCTTCAGGGTTTGCTATCAGTTTTTCAAGTTCTTGAATTGCAACGCGTCCAATTTCCTTACGGTTGACCCGAATAGTCGTAAGAGCGGGGGTGACAACTGTTGAACTGATAGTGTCATCATACCCGACAACGGCAACATCCTCGGGTACCCGTATACCTGCATCCTGGAGGGCATGAATAGCTCCAATAGCTAAAGAATCCGAAACGGCAAAAATTGCGGTTGGAAGATTTCCTGTCGCAATCATTGCTTGGACTGCTTTATATCCCGCTGATGATTTCACTCCGACAACAACCATGGGAGACCCAATGGAGGGGATATCACTATATCCATACTTTTTCAGGTAGTAATCGCTGCTCAGGGAGAACCCTCCTTTCAGATCAGGGAGAGGGAGTTTTGTATTTGTGTACACAGACAAGCCAGCATCTTTGTGAGCCGCAATGTAGGCAAAGTATCGGAGAAGATAGCTGGTATGACTCAATCGGTCGGTAAGGAATCCAATTTGTGAGTGACCTCTTTCCTGGATAAGGTGTTGCATCAAGCGATATGCACCACCATAGTTGTCATCCATGATGAATGCATTATTTTTAGTATTGAGGACATCGTTTATGAGTACTTGGGGGATGCCACGTTTCTTGAATTCAAGCAAGGCCTTCATTGGGGCGAATGAGGAGAGCACAACCCCTTCAATACTATCTTGCATGAAAGGTTCCTCGAATACATAGTCGCTGCCTTTATTGGCGGCAAGAATGATGTGGTAGTTGTCCCTACTTGCTTGTTCCAGTGCACCGTCAAGCACCGGTCCAAAAAAAGGATGTCCGAAAGACGGATGGTCCTTGTTTAAAAGACAGAATCCGATGATTCCGGATTTTCTCCTGGCAAATGCACTAGCCAGGGTATTTGGCTTGTAGTTATGCTCTTGTGCAATCTTGCGGATCAAGGCCTTGGTTGATTCTTTTACGAGAGGAGAGTTGGCCAGAGCACGTGATGCGGTTGTCTTGGAGACGTTTGCAAGGGCTGCGATGTCGTCTAACTTCATCTGAATTTGGCCTCACTTTTTAAAACTTTTTGTTGACAACTGGAAAAAAAAGTGTTGTTATCATTAAGTATAAGTGTATTTACTATAAAAATGCAACCGGTTTCATTTGGCTTACCATTTGTTTTCCTATGTACATTTTGTAAAATGCAACCGGTTTCATTTACCGTAAAGAACGAATTCAGAGAGGAAGAAAGAGGGAATGACAGCACCGTTGATAACTGCACATTCTGGATGTGAAGGAACCGAAAGAGATTCATTGGAATCTGTACAACAGGCTGTTGAGCTTGGTGCTGATGCCGTGGAGGTGGATGTTCGCATGGCACCTGATGGAGTACTTCGGATATCGCATGACAAGAAACTCTCAGGGACTCGGAACGTTGTACAGGCAAGCCTTGAAGACGTATTTTCAATGATTGGTCCGACACCTCTCTCCATCAATTGTGACATCAAGGAACGAGAGCATCTCTATGCGTTGTTCAGACTTGCAGAGCAGTGTGGCTTTTCAAAGGACCGTCTCATCGTTTCTGGCTCTGTTTCTCCTGAACAACTGGCTTACGACCCCGGTATTGCTGATCGGGCTACCTTGTATATGAATATCGAGGAACTCTTCAAATACCTCTATCTATTCAATACCTCTTTTTCCTTCAACGATTTCTCTCGGTTGATGACTGAGCCATGGGCTTTCACCCGTTCCTATATGAAACAACTTGATGAGTATCTGCCTGCGGTGATTGATTTTTCCCATCACTTGGGTATCAGGACCATCAATTTCCCCTATCAACATGTAAAGGAGCATCACTGTAGGATTTTGCAAGAGGCAGATTTGTTCGTGTCCGTTTGGACAGTAGATGATTCAAATGCTTTGCAAACCTTTTGTGATTTTTCTTTGTCAAATCTTGAAAACGTTACCACACGCAATGTGCGTGTTGCTAAAAGTATATTTGGAACCCACAAGACGGTAGTGTCACAACCGTTTTTAGCTTAGTACAAAGGAGACTATGCATGTCCTCACTATCCTTCATGAGTCCTCGACACATCTATCATACACTAGGAAGGAAGAAATTCTGGGAAGTCATGTTGCTGTTTGCCTTCCTGTTGATATTCTATGGGCCCTTACTCTATACTTTAGTCCTCGCATTTGCAGGCCAATACACATATCCTGATATTCTTCCAAGAACCTGGAGCTTGCAGTGGTGGCAATACGTTCTGAAGCAACCTGCATTGGTCAAGTCAATGATTTACTCTTTCCAATTCGCAATTTGCTCAGTGATTCTATCCCTGCTTGTTTGCTTGCCTGCAGCGTATGTGTTGGCTCGGTATAAATTCACAGGAAGAAGGCTGATTATGTTCACCTTTCTGATAGGTAATGCATTTCCGAAAATCGGCATGTATACGTCGATGGGTATCATCTATTACAAGGTGGGTCTGATGGGTTCCTTCATGGGAGTCCTCCTTATCCATATGCTCGGAAGCATGATGCAGATGATCTGGTTGCCGGCCGGAGCTTTTCGAAGTGTGCCGGTACAGCAGGAAGAAGCAGCAAGAGATGTAGGGGCCGGTCCAATACGAACATTCTTCTCTGTGACCCTCCCCATGGCCTGGCCTGGGATAGCCGTTGCCTGCATGTTTGCGTTCATCGGTTCCTTGGGAGAGAGTGTTGGAACGTTGATGGTTGGGCTCCCCACATACCGGACAATGATGGTTGAGATGTACGGGGTCATCTTGGACTACCCGGCAACCGCTGGAGCGGTATTCTCCATTTTGTTGATCTTGCCGAACCTGCTTTTGATTCTAGTCATGAGGAAGTACATCGGGGCGGAGACCATTTCCAAAGGGTACAAAATGGGTTGATTGCAGAACGTGATGGAAAGGAGATATGAGGATGGATGAAACGATAAAACTTGAAATTAGAAACATGACAAAACTGTATAAGAATGGTGACGGCGTCACAGATATAAACCTAAAAGTAAGAAAAGGGGAGCTGATGACCTTGTTGGGTCCATCAGGTTGCGGAAAGACAACCATTCTGCGCACCATTGGGGGCTTCCTGCAGTGCAATGCAGGCAGCATCTTTATTGACGATGTAGACATTGGTGAACTTCCCCCAGAAAAAAGACCGACGGCAATGGTGTTTCAGAGCTACAATCTATGGCCACATATGACAGTGTACGACAACCTTGCCTTCGGTTTGAAACTAAGAAAAGTTTCAAAGGCTGAAATCGCCGATCGCATCGAGGATGTATTGAATCTGGTCAAGATGACCGGTACAGAAAAGAAGTACCCCAACCAGATGTCGGGCGGACAGCAACAGCGCATAGCTATAGCACGCTCACTGCTGCTCAAGCCGGAAGTGCTCTTGTTGGATGAACCGTTCTCTGCCTTGGACGCAAAGATTCGAATGCAGATGCGTGAAGAACTGAGAAAAATTCAGACAGATCTGAATATCACTGTTGTTTTTGTCACCCATGACCAGGAAGAGTCTATGGCGTTATCGGACAGTACGGTTGTCATGAACAAGGGGAGTATCGAGCAAATCGGATCTCCGTATGAAGTGTACCATCATCCTGCAAGCCGCTATGTCGCTGATTTTATAGGTGAAATGAATTTCATTGAAACAGAGAAAGGTGTCCATACTGCAGTGCGGCCAGAGAATATCAAGGTGAAGAAAGGCAGCGGGGGAGATGTGGAGGGGAGTGTACGTACCATCATGATGCTTGGCCATTATACGGAGATGGTGGTTGAGACTAAGTTTGGAATAGTCAAAGCGTTTTTATCCGGAAATGAAGCTGATGCATTCAGGCGAGGAGAGCAGGTGTTTCTTACGTTCAGCGATTCCCGGCAATTTAACGAATAGAGAACGATGCAAAGCAGATAGCTTTGCTGAAGACAATAGGAGGTCTTTATGAAAAAGGTACTAGCAATTCTTTTGGTTCTGGGCATGGTTCTTGCCGTGTTGCCGGCCGCAGGAGGCCGGGAGTCACAGCTAGCAGCTGATGCTTCAGGGAAGCCCTCGGTAACGGTATGGACGGATGGCAGCCAGAATGTATCCGATTTGTTCACGGCATTGATCGAAGCGTACAATGCACGTCCTGAATCGAAGTCACATGTCAACCTGCAGTTTATTCTTTCCGGTACTGGTGATGAAGGCTTCAATGCACGTATTGCGGCAGCGTATCAGACGCAGCAAAAGAATGCAGGCATCGACATTCTTGCCAACAATACCTCAACCCTTGTTGCACTTGCAGATATTGCAGGGAGCGAGGATCTCTTCCTCGACATGGACTATTCCAAGCTTGCAAACTGGGAGCATGTCACCATGAAGCCGACCGAGCTTCAGGGTAAGTTGGTACCATATCGTGGAACGACGGTAGTGTTTGCTTATGATTCCAAACGCCTGCCGAATCCTCCCACCACATGGGATGAGCTTACAAAGTGGATAAAGGCGAATCCTGGTCGGTTTGCCTACTCTTCCTCGGGGGGATCCTTTTCTGCATTCATCAGAACTGCGACCTATCATCTGATTGCAGACAAGAGTGCCCGTCTTTCCAATGATCCAAAGTGGGCAGAGTATTGGGATCCAGGCTTTGCTTGGCTTGAGGAAATCCATCCGTATCTGTACAAGTCTGGTGGTTCAGTTGTATATCCCAACAAGAACCAAGGTTCGCTGGATTTGCTCATCAATAATGAGGTCGATATGATTCCAGCCTGGGCTGACCAAGTACTCAGCAATATGGACAATGGAACATTGCCTCAAACCACAAAGATGACGCAGATGACCGATGATGCTCTTTCCGGTACTGATGTAGCACTGAGCATTGCTTCCTTGTCGCAGAATCCTGAAGCCTGCTATGACTTCATAGATTTTGTTATCAGCCCTGCAGGGCAGAAGATTTGTTTGGAAGTGATGTTTGCAGTTCCTGTCATTGATGCTTCCCTTATTGATTCAGAGATGAAGGGAGCAGTGTCGGAATTGGATCCATCCAACTTTGCAATTCTTTCCATCGGAGATCTGGGTGATCTTCATACCCAGCGTTGGGAACGTGAGATTGCAACGCTTCGTTAGCATGTAATGCATTGAGGGAGCGGGTGTTCTTGCCGTTATGAAGCAAACACCCCTCCCCATTTAGGGGAATCAACAGTATGAAAATCAAGGGTGACGTAAAGAAAAATCTTACAATACTGGCAATGTTGGCTCCAGCATTGCTGATAACCATTGGAATTGTCATTTACCCGATTATCAACACGATCATCAACAGTTTTCTAGATGAAGCAGGAGAGCCAACCCTTAGCCACTACATCTATCTGTTTACTGATGAATTGGCGATAGCACATATTGTGTATACACTATGGGTTGCCTGCCTGACCGTGGTCATCTCCATGTTGTTCGCCTATCTGCTAGCTTTATACCTTCGATTTTCAGACACCAGAATCAGTAAAACAATCGGTACGCTGTATCTGCTTCCCCGGTTCATCCCTAACCTTGTAACGATCTATGCCGTGATGACCATTGTACGTGACTCGGGTTTGATCAATAGGATTTTTATGGAGTTTGGAGTGAATTTCAAACCTGGTTTACTTTTCAACTCCAAGGGTGTGATCATGATGAATGTCATCTTCAACATTCCCTTTGCAACAATGATCATTGTTGCAGCTCTCTCTGGAATTTCTGAATCGATTGTAGAGAGCGCCAGAGATGTTGGAGCAGGTAGGTTGAGAGTGTTTTTCCAGATGGTTCTCCCCCTTTCCTTCAAGGACGTCATGATTGCGATGGTTTTTATTTTCATGAGCAACATCAGTTCCTTTACCACACCTTACCTTATCGGACGTAACCACCCCTTGCTCTTAGGTGTGTACCTGCGCAAGACGTTTGCAAACCGCGATTACAATCTTGCTGCTGCAATCTCGGTGGTGATTTTCCTCTTCAGCTCAATCTCAGCCTTTGTCTATCTGTACACCAACCTTAAGGAAAAAGACTGGGAGGCTCGCGCCCCCCAATAAGGTTCTCATCACGAATACCTGCATTGAAGCGTACCTAGCTATCCATGAGATTAGGCTGTATACCCGAAGATCAGGAATAGGCATTACACCGCAGTAATCGCCGACAAAAGGGGATGTCAGTCTCACTTTGGCACGATAATTCCAATAATCCACAGAATACCGCGGTTGCAATGGAAGAGAACGTTCTTCAATCTCTGTCATCCTAGGTATGCTGCAAGATAAAAGCTTCCGTGACTTCAGGCTGTGGTATACTGGTCACCATAGAAAAGAAGGGGGCATGGTATGAGGATAGTGCTAATTGGGTATGGATGGCGCAGTCTTTTCTTTTATCGAATCATCAAGGCTCTGCCGGAGCGCTTCACCTTGGTGAAGTGGGTTCTTCATTCCAAGGAACGTGCAGAGGAAGTCAAGGCCCTCTATCATGAGGATACTACCAGTGATGTGGGTTCTGCTCTTGCTTGCCAGCATGATCTGGTGATTCTTTGCGTGCCTGCTGTAAGCGTAGAACCCCTTTTATCGTTCTTGCTTGGTCAAACACAAAAAATTCTTTGTGAAACTGGTTTTACTCCGCTCTCTTTGGGTACGCTAACATCGCTGTACGCCAAGAGCCAGGCCTCCCAAAGCACGGTTCTTGTTGCCGAGCAATACTATCGGTATCCCTATTATCAGAGCTGTCTTGCTCTACGTCCTCTTTTGGGGCCGATAACGGATGTTCGGGTAGCCAAGGTCCACGATCATCATGGGACCAGCCTCATGCGTCATTTCCTTGATGAGAAGGGTGGTAATTGCTCCATCACCGCTACTGAAAGAACCAGTTGGATTGTGAGGACCGGTGCAAGGGACACCGTATATACCGATGGTATCCGTGTCCAGACGAAACGAATGGTTGCTACCTTTGCATTTGAAGATGGAAAGACCGGATATTTTGATTTTGCTGACGTGCAATACCACAGCGGCATCAGGAGCGGACACTTCAGTCTCTTGGGGGAACGAGGAGAACTCTTCGACGAGACGGTTCGCTATCTCAATCAGGATAATGAAGAGATCTGCCAACCCATGCATCGAATCGAGGATGGAGGGGTGACCAACAACCCTCTTTCGTTACGTGCCATAACGTTTGGAGATTCCTATACGTTCAGAAACCCTTACTGGCCTCTATCCTTCAGCGATGATGAGATTGCAGTTGCCCAATGCATGGAAGATGCCTGTAAGGGCAAGGGGTATACCTTGGCAGAAGCATTGCAGGACTCCTATCTTGCACAATGCATGCAGCAAAGTTCCCGTGAGAAAAAAGCTATTGAGACCGAATCACAGATTTGGTCTGAATCTTTGACTCAGGAAACAAAATGAACAAGGTTGCCCAGAAACAAGTAAAGATTCCCCAATGAGAGCAGAATTCAGTTCTGCTCTCATTCCTGAAGGGCTCCAAGAATGTCAATTATCTGTAATAAGGAAGGATGATGGGAAGCCTGTGATTGCACCTTGTGTCTCCTCCTTGTGACTACAGCAACAAGAAGTCAGCCCGTTTCTCTTCTTTCGATACATTTTGTATCTTGATCTTTACGCTGTCTCCCATGCGATATACCTTTCCACTCTTTCTGCCGGTGAGTGTATACTCCTCCTTGTCGAAATCGTAGTGGTCGTCCTTCAGCTCAGAGATATGCACCAACCCTTCAATGACATAGTGAGAGAGCTCCACAAACATCCCGAAGCTCGTAATGCCGCTTATAACCCCCTCATAGGTCTCTCCCACCTTGGTGGCGAGGAACTCCATCGACTTCAGCTTGATGAACTCCCGTTCAGCCTGAACCGCCACAATTTCCCGCTCTGATGCGTGGATGCAGATAGCTTCGAGCTTCTTCTCCAAGGCGCTTGTCTCACCTTTTGTCAGCCGTTTCTTTTCTTGTTCCTTCTGCGCATAGTACTTCAGCATTCGGTGAACCACCAAATCCGGGTAGCGGCGGATCGGGGAGGTGAAATGCGTGTAGGCATCATAGGCAAGGCCAAAGTGACCTGCGTTCTTTGTACTGTAATATGCCTTTGTCATGGATCGCAGTGCCACTTTCTCTATGAAGTACTTGTAGTCGAAGTTCTCGATAATTTCCAAAATCTTTCGGTAATCATCCGATTCCAGTTCCTTCTCCAACTGGTATTTCAATCCCAACCGTTCAAGCAGGTCCAAAAAACTCTGCAGTGATTCCTTCTCTGGTTTCTCATGGACCCTATAGACAAATGGCTTGTTCTTTCTCTTGCTTGTTTGCGTGGCAATATGGTTTGCAACAGTATGGTTGGCTATGAGCATGAACTCCTCTACAAGCCGGTTTGCCTCAATACGTTCACGTGGTCTGATCGCATAGGGAACTCCCTGTTTATCAAGGGATATGGCAGCCTCACTGATGTCGAAGTCAATCGAGCCCATCTCCTCCCTGGCCTTGCGGAGCACCAGGGAGAGAAGCACCATGAGATGGATGTTTTTTGCATAGCGATGTTTTTTACCCTCTATGATCGCTTCGACCTCTTCATAGGTGAAACGGACAGCACTACGGATGATTGTCTCTCGAATCCGATAGTCCTGCACAATACCACGTGAATCAATCTCCATAATCACCGAGAAAGCAAGGCGGTCAGCCTGCGGCTTGAGACTGCAGAGGTCAGTGGAGAGCCTCTCAGGAAGCATGGGGATGACACTGTTTACAAAATAGACAGAGGTGCCTCTCTCAAAAGCCTCTTGGTCGATCGCAGATCCCTCTACTACATAATGGGAGACATCGGCAATGTGTACTCCCAATTCAAATCGGCCATTTTCCAGTTGGATAAGCGAGACGGCATCGTCAAAGTCCTTTGCTGAATCAGGGTCAATGGTGAAGCAGGGGGTTTTACGGAAGTCTTCCCGAGTCTTCAGCTCACTCTGCAGATTGAACTCGGGCAACTTCGAAATTTCCTGGTCCACCTGTTTGGGGAAGGGAATTGTCAGATTGTTGTTTCTTGCAACCATAAGCAGGTCCATCTCTTTGGTTCCAGGTTTTCCCAGGATATCAATGATGGTTCCGCTAAAGTGATGGTCGCGCTTATTCCACTTTGTTCGCAAGACCACCACGAGATCCCCATTCCTTGGGGTCTTTTTCAAGGTTGGGGGAGAGATGGCTTCCTTGGGTATGTATATGGCAGTAGTATAACGCTCATCGCTTGGGACAACCTGTCCACCCTCCTTGGTCTTGGTAAAGACACCAATGATCTCTTGCTCATGCAGGGTAAGAATATCCACAATTCTACCCTTGGGGCCTTTTTTAGGCACTTTTTTCATGACATCAACGGAGACAAGGTCCCCATCCATGGCATTCATCATATTTTCCAGGGGAATGAATATATCGGGACTCTTGGGAACATTGACGAAACCAAACCCCTTTGCATGAACCGAGAGATAGCCAATTACTGGCTTATCTTGTGCTTTTTCTACTGTCCTGGATTTCTTGGCGGGTTTTGCACTACTTTTTGTTTCTGTTTTCTTGGGCACGGTATCTGCTCCTTGGCTCTGTCTGGTGATGCACAGAGCTTGCTGCTATTGAGTGTCTGGTTGGGGCAACCCAATCTCTTTGCAATCTGTTTGTATTGTAGCATGCAAGATCTGCTGCATCATACCCTTCTCTCAGTTGCCACAAAAGTTTTTTATGTAACTATGGAGGTATGCAAGGAGGAGTATCACGGGGAAAGCAGTAGAGACTATTGCTTGAGAAGCATCGAAAAGGAAGGAACTACGAAAACACTGTCACCCATGTATTTTCTACCAGGATAAGACCATTGCCTGACCAGATAAGGGACTTCTGTACTGTGATCAATCATCGGCCATTATTTCAGGCACTTCACGTTGTAGCCAGGAGCCAAGGAGTGGATTAGCGAGTGAGTTTGCCAGTTCCTCCTCGTTTGTTATCCTTATTATTGTCTTTTGGTGTATACTGACAGAACAGGGGAGGATGGGATGAAAGCAAACGTCGTCTATGTTTCTCACGGTGGGGGACCACTTCCCCTCTTGGGGGATCCCTCACATGCTGCAATGGTTCGGTTCATGAAAGGTCTTGGAACCTCATTGCCAAGGCCAAAGGCCATTGTGGTGGTCAGCGCACATTGGGAGGAGAAGAAGCCAACACTTACCTCAGCAGCAGCTCCTTCCTTGCTGTATGACTACTATGGTTTTCCCAGGGAAGCCTATGAGATTACATATCCAGCACCGGGTGATCCCACCCTTGCCGAAAGGATTGCCTCATTTCTGGGGGAGGCTGTCTTGGACGAGAACCGTGGTTTTGACCATGGAATGTATATTCCGCTCAGTCTGATGTATCCTGATGCATCCATTCCCACCATACAACTTTCACTGCTCTCCTCCCTCTCAGCTTCAGAGCATTGGCAACTGGGTGAAAAACTCAGACCTTTGCTCGATGAAGACATCCTTTTCATAGGCTCAGGTTTCTCGTTCCACAATATGCAACAGTTCTGGAAGGAGGATGATGAGAGGAACCATGCATTTCAGGAGTTTCTTATTGAGACATGCAGTAGAGACAAGCCGATTGAGAAGCGAAAAGATGCATTGGTGCATTGGATGAAAGCCCCCCATGCACGGTACTGCCATCCCCGAGAGGAGCATCTGCTTCCTCTGCTTGTCTGCCAATCACTTGCTCAGGGAACTGGAAAGCTGGTATTTGATGATGCAATCATTGCAAGGCGTTCAGTCGCCTTTTTGTGGCAGTAATTTCGAAAATGCCGGAACAAGGAAGAATGGCAGAGGCAAGGTGCGTAATCAATCTCTTCCTTTTTTGTCCATTTGCCGGTAGTATGCTAGAAAGATGAGGAGCAAAACCAATGAGTGAAATTATCGTAACAGACGACAACTTCAAAGAGGAAATACTCCAGGCTGACAGGCTGGTATTGGTGGATTTCTGGGCGCCTTGGTGTGGTCCATGCAAGATGATTGGACCAGCGGTATCGCAACTTGCACAGAAGTATGCAGATACCTTGAAAGTAGCGAAGGTGAATGTGGATGAGGCAGGAAGCCTAGCCAACATGTTCAACGTGAACTCAATCCCGACATTGATGCTTTTCAAGAACGGGGAAGTGGTTGACCAGAGAATGGGTGCTGCATCCCTTTCAGTCATTGAAGGGTTTGTCAAACAGCATCTGTAGAGAAGAAGTGGGGAGGCGACTCCCCACTCATTCTTGGTAGTGATCCTCACTGTTCTTCCCGCCAAAAGAGGCACCTCTTGTAGCACATACATACCAATCATCCTTGCTATTGGTATCCTTGGCATGATCTCTAGAGATACTCCGTGTTGCGGTGCTGTTTGTGCTGTCAATTGATTCTTCTGCTTTTTTGCTGTTCCAGTGAAGCTGAGTATGAATATATGCCACCTGTTCCAACAACTCTTTCGAGCCAAATCCTTCATGGGTCTGGGTAGTGTGGTTTCCCCACACGGCCGCATCGAGCAATGGGGCATCCCACTGGGGGCTTAGTGCAAGGGAGAGACATCCGTTATTTCCACTGAGTCCTGCTTGGGCCTCTGCATGATAGGTTCCTTCCTTGACATCTCCTTTGGAGAATGCAACCACAAGATACTCTCCCCGTTCCACCCACCTCTCTTCAAAGATGAGACGGTCACGATAGGATTGCTCTGTTCCGGCATAGAGGGTGATACCCCCTATATTTCCCCGCTCTAGAACCAGCAGTTCGACACGATCTGGATTACTTTCGCTGCCCTTGGTTGAGAATTCATTGATGAGCAGTTTCGGTGGATTTTGGTTTTCTGCCCAGAGGAAAACAGAAAAACTGACACTATTTCCCCGCAAGTCCTCGACCCTCCCTGTAAGGGGAAGCCACTCTCCAAAGATCAGTGCATCCTTGAGTGTGAACGTGAGTGTTTTATTATTCACTTGCATGTGCTCTATACGGTTCCCCTCTGCTGAGAGGTGGAGAGAGTCCTCTTGGATGGCTTCGTCAAAAACCAAAAGAGAGGTGTATCTATCGTTTGTTTTGATCGCCACCAAGGTAGGGGGAGTACTGTCTATTGAACCAAACAGATCGATAGGGGAGGGCATATCATGCTCACAACCACAGCTGATGCAGAGTTGGATGGCAAGCAACATTCCAAGTACAAAGTATTTCATACGAGCTAAGGTGAGTCTGTTCTCTCCTTGCTTCAATTGACAGGCCTGTAGATAGCCAATAGACTTTCCTCATTCATGGAGGCTGTACACAGATGTCCAAGCTTTGGCAGAAAGATTATTCACTTGATTCCTTGATGGAGGAATTCACCGTCAGCAATGACTACATCCTGGACCAGCAGTTGGTTATAGCAGACTGTCTTGGTTCCATCGCCCATGCACGAGGATTGCACCAAATTGGAATTCTCAACGCTGATGAATTGGCTTCCTTGGAAGAGGGTCTGCAAAGAATCATTACCCTTCGCCAAGAGAACTCCTTTACCATCACCCACGGTGATGAAGACTGTCATACAGCCATTGAAGGGTTTCTGACTTCAGAATATGGGGAGGTGGGAAAGAAGATTCACACCGGTCGCAGCAGAAACGACCAGGTTCAAACTGCATTGCGACTCTGGATGCGTGAGTTCACGATCAAACTCAGCAAGGCTACCGGAGAACTGAGTGAATCCCTGCTCTTATTTGCCGAAAAGCATGAGAACGTGGTGATGCCAGGGCGCACCCATATGCAAATTGCGATGCCCTCTTCTCTTGGACTGTGGGCTGCCAGCTATGCTGAAGAACTGTACGATGAGGCCCAACATTTGATGCATCTCAGCTGGACGTTTGACCAGAGCCCGCTTGGGTCGGCCGCCAGTTACGGAGTTCCGCTTCCCTTGGAGCGACAGTTCACCAGTGATCAGATGGGTTTTACCAGAGTGCAGAACAATGTGCTCTATGCAAACAACAGTAGGGGAAAATTTGAGGCAATGCTCCTGGATGGGTGTGACTATATTGCCCTGACTTTAAGCAAGCTTGCTCAGGACCTCATTCTCTTCACGCTCCCTGAGTTCGGCTACTTCTCCCTTCCCAGGGAGCTCTGTACAGGAAGTTCAATCATGCCGCAGAAGAAAAACCCTGATGGGCTTGAGCTTGCAAGAAGTCGCTCAGCTCTGGTCTCGAGCTGTGCATCCAGGGTGAAGTCCATTATCAGGAGCCTTCCCTCGGGGTACAACCGTGACTTCCAGGACACGAAGGAGCCGCTTTTGTCAGGTACAAAGGCCACTTGGCAACTGGTTCAGATATTTCAGCGAATGATTGCAGGCCTTGAGGTTCATGAGGATGCACTGATGCAGGGATGTACTCCAGAACTCTATGCAACCGATGTAGTGATGAGGGGCGTATTGGAGGGGAAGAATTTCCGTGACACGTACAAGGATGTCGGCCTTCACCTCGATCAGGTGGCAAAGGCTGATCCAATCGAGACTATCATGAACAGGAGCAGCCTAGGTACCACGGGAAACTTGGGACTGGATGAGGACCAACTGTATGTCTCTCTTCTCATGAGTGGATGTGATGACGTCCTCTCCAGTTATGGGAAAACCTATCAAGATCTCAGTGGCTTGGAAGGGGTTGAGACAGTCCTCTACTGACAAGGACGTGCCAATACCACCAAGAAAGGGGCCAAAAGGCCCCTTTCATAGTATGCATTGTGAATGATTGCTACATGCTTGCAACACTTTTGTCACTGCGCTTTTGCAGCATCGGGGTGTGTTTGACAGCCTGATGATAGGCCTCGGCAATATTGGTGCAGTAATCCCCGATATGCTCGAGATGACGAATCTTCTCAAGGATCAGGAGTTCAACACGCACATCTGCCTTGCCTCCGCTGAGGCGTTCCTGGACAGTCTGGCTCAACCTATTGCGGTAGCTGTTGATCTGTTCCTCGTACTCATTGGCCATCTGCATCTCTGCTTTGGTGAGGGTCTTGTCCATACGGTCACGTACATAGTCAAGGAAATCTTGTACCACCTGCTGGTAGGCCTTCAGATCCTTATCAGTCTCTTCATCAAAAACCCAACCCTGACTATACCGTCTTTGGCTTAGGATGGTCAGGTTGAAGCAACTGTCAGTAACCGACTCAAGCTCATCCATGACCCTGATCAGACAGTTCAGGGAGGAGGCGTTGGTTGGTGTTTGGGAGTCTTGGAGGAGATGGACACAGAAGTCAGAGAGTTGTTCCTGCATCTGGTCGGCATACTCCTCATCTTTCTTCATGGCTTGGGTGTCGCTCTCCATGTTGGCCTCTGGGTTGTTGAACATCCCTCGGTAGCGAGTAAGCATATTACAGGCAAGGTTTGCCATCTTCTTGATCTCGTCACGGATTGCAAGCATGTAGATCTCAGGGCTATCAATGAAGATGCCACCGATGTACTTGAAGTGATAGGTTCCCTCATCGTACTCGGCCTTTGCAGGTACGAGGCGTTTGATGAAACGGGCGTACTGGGAAACAAAGGGAAAGAAGATGACGGTGTTCAGTACGTTGAATGTTGAGTGGAACATTGCAAGGAAGAGGGGGAGCTGACTGCTTAGGGCAGGGCCTGTGAGTGCGTAAATGTCCCCGGGGGTGATCCAGTTGACAAAGAGAAGCAGCGGGTGGAATAGAGCCAGAGAGATAATACTTCCGAAAACATTGAAAATGATGTGGGCCCATGCAGCACGCTTAGCTGTAGTACTGGTTCCGATGGATGCAAGGTAAGCGGTAATGGTGGTACCGATATTGGATCCCAAGATCATGGCTGCTGCTGCAGTGACTCCCAGCCATCCATTGTAGGCCATGGTGAGTGTCATTGCCATCGCTGCTGAGGATGACTGTACTACAATGGTGATGGTAGTACCCAGGAGGATGCATAAAAGGTTGATCCAAAGCGTATCATTGTTGATTGCAGAGAGGAAAGCCAAGGCATCCACATTCCCCGAGATGTCAGGAATTGAGTGGCTCATGAAGTTCAGTCCCAAAAATAGGATACCGAACCCAAGCAGTACATCTGCAATGTCTCGTTGCTGTGCTTTCTTGCTGAACATCAAGGGACCGGCAAATGCGATAGAGATGAGGGCCAGGACGGTAATGTCAAGCTTGAATCCCAAAAGAGCAACCAACCATCCGGTAAAAGTTGTTCCTATATTTGCACCGAGGATGACCCCTATTGCCTGGCTGAGTCCCATCAGTCCTGCATTGACAAAACTGACAACCATGACCGTGGTAGCTGAGGAGCTCTGTATGATGATGGTTATCAGGATACCGGTAAGTATGGAAACGAACCGGTTCTTGGTCATGAGCTTAAGCACTGCCTTCATCTTGTCACCGGCAGTCTTCTGGAGGCCTTCGCTTAAAAGCTTTATCCCAAAGAGGAAAAGCCCCAAACTACCGACAATCTGGAAAAAGATCACTATTGTATTCATATCATCGATACCGTACCAAGTTTTCCTTGGCTTGGTAAAGTAGATACCATCTATTTGCAGGAAAATCGCCTGAGGCAAAAGGGCCACTTTACCCGGTATGGATTGAACTTTCAGCGGTGTTGTTGTATGGTTCAGCCATGAGCATCATCAAACCCCATAAGCTTGGAATTATCTCAGGCCCAGGTTCGGAATACTTTACTGGAAAAGTGGTAAAACACCTCCGTCGTCTCTACTTGGAACGGTATGAAAAACTGTCCAGTGCCTTGGCAAAACGGCATGGTATGAATGAGGAGGAGATTCTCAAGACCGTTACCCTCATGGATGACTTAAACAACAAGCGTATCCCTAGGAGCAAGTGCCCAACCACCTTTCAATGTCCGGATTTCACGATCAAGGTAAAATATACCAAATTTGCCAATGGGGAAGAAAAGGCTGAGATTCTTGATGCGGTCAGGGGTTTGAGAATCTTCATTGTCTATGATGTCTCCAACATGGAGCCGGTCAAGGTTGCAGGTTCTGATGATCCGGTACGGCTTTCTGTCAATGACCACCTGATGTTCCTTTTTACTACCATCAATGCTATTCAGTTGGCAGGAGCTGAGAGTGTGACTTTGGTGCTTCCTACCTATCCCTACTCACGACAGCATAAGAAAGGTGCCAGAGAGGCCCTTACTGCAGCGATGTTCGGGCATATGTGTGAGCTCCTCGGCGTGGAGCGGATCATTACCCTGGATATCCATAGCAGGGAGATTGAAAACAGTTTCTCCAAGCTCCATCTGGAGAATCTCCATGCATCCTACCAGGTGCTCATTGCACTGAGGAAAATCATAGACTTTGCAGATCCTGACTTGGTTGTTGTTGCTCCCGATACTGGAGCCATAAGTAGAAACAAGTTCTATGCCCAGGCCTTGCACCGACCCTTGGCCATGCTCTACAAGGAACGCGACTACTCCATTGTAAGCCGTGATGCAAAGCACTCAAATATCAAGAGCATCAACCTGCTCGGTGATGTAAAAGGAAAGACTGTTCTGATCGCCGATGATATGCTTGCAACCGGTGGCACCATGATTATTGCCATGCGGGAACTGATGAATCTTGGTGCGAAGAAGATTATCTGTATGGTCAGCCTTCCTTTCTTCAATGCAGGGGCCGTCGAGGATTTCGACAGTGCCTACAAGGAAGGTATTTTCTATCGGATTATCGGCACCAATTCTGTATTCCATGGACGGGATCTTCTTGAGAAAGAGTGGTATATCCAGGCAGATATCACCGAGCTGTTTGCCCGTGTAATCAGCCGCTTGCACCATGGCCGTTCCATCAGTCCTCTCCTCGACAATCGTAAATTCATCCAGATTCTTATCGACAGTACACAGGCTCAAGCCCAAGAGCCAAAACCAGGAGCTAGCGCTACCGGCCCGGATGGCAAGTAATTTGCTATCCGGGTTACACCCGCCTCATGCCATCTGATCGTTCATCAGGGGGTGTGTTGTACCTATTTATCCTGTTTTCTGGAGTATATATCATGCACATGTCACATAGAATTTCAGCATTTCAGTGTTCGCCTATCCGTCGCCTTTCCCCCTATGCCCGGGATGCGGTCAACAGGGGCATCAAGGTATATCACTTGAATATCGGGCAACCCGATATCAAAACACCCCCGCAGGTTATTGAAGCTGTTCGTGGGTATGATCAGAGCATCATAGCCTATGGAAACAGTGAAGGAATGCAGGAGCTTCGTGAAGCGCTTCCTGCATACTATGCCAAATATGGACTGAGTGTAGATGCAGAAGATATCCTTATTACCACAGGAGGAAGTGAGGCCCTGCAGTTTGCATTCATGACCCTCTGTGATCCTTACGATGAAATCATCATTCCTGAGCCGTACTACACGAATGTCTCTTCTTTTGCGCATTCAGCAATGGTTGATCTTGTTCCAGTGACCAGCAATATGGAAGAGGAGTTCTCTCTTCCCGATATCAGTGAGTTCGAGAAGCGTATCACGAGAAAGACAGGGGCAATCCTGCTCTGTAGCCCAAATAACCCGACAGGACATGTCTATACCCGTGAGGAATTGCAGCAACTGCTCGATCTTTGCAAGAGGCACGATATCTTCCTCATTGTCGATGAGGTCTATCGTGAGTTCTGTTATGATGGCAAAGAGTTTACCAGTGTTCTTTCCTTTGAGCAGTACAGTGACCGGGTTATCTGTGTGGACAGTTTCTCAAAGCGCTACAGCATGTGTGGGGCACGTATTGGTGCATTGGTGAGCAAGAACAAGGAAGTCCTGGAAAATGCACTCAAGTTGTCACAGGCAAGACTCTGTCCCCCTGATATTGAACAGGTAGCAGCCCTTGCCGCACTCTCTACCGATGACTCGTATCTCAAGGAAGTGAAAATCGAGTATGAGAAGCGACGTGATTTCATTGTAGCCGCCCTCGAGAAGATTGAGGGGGTGAAGGTGAGCACCCCAAAGGGAGCGTTCTACTTGGTTGCAGAGCTTCCCGTTGATGATGCTGAAACCTTCGCTACATTCATGCTTCGTGATTTCAACCTTGATGGGGAGACCGTTATGGTTGCTCCCTGTGAGGATTTTTATGTCACCAAGGGATTGGGCCATAGACAGGTCAGAATAGCCTATGTCCTCAATACTGATGACTTGGAAAAGGCAGCAGCCTGCATTGAGGCAGGTCTATCTGCCTATCGGTCAAGGATGTAATCTACTCTCCGATGATCTTGATCAGGACATGCTTGTCGCGCATGCCGTCAAAATCGTAGTAGAAGATCTCCTCCCACGACCCGAAGTCAAGTTTTCCCCCAGTAATTGCGATGACCGCCTCACGCCCCATGATGGTACGCTTGAGGTGGCCGTCGGCGTTATGCTCCTTTTCTGTGTTGTGGTTGTACTGTTCATACGGGAGTTCGGGGGCCAACTTCTCCAGCCAGATTTCAAAGTCTTCGTGCAATCCTGTCTCAATGGCGTTGATGAATACACTGCTGGTAATATTCATCGCATTGACCAGGACCAGCCCTTCGCTGATTCCGCTCTCATTGACTGCTTCCTGGACAGCCTCTGAGATATTGATGAGTCCTCTCCGTTTGTTGAGGTGAAACCAGAGTTCCTTTCGATAGGTCATCATAGGCGCCTCCTCTTGCACGCTTAGTATACCACCGTTGGTTGCTAAGCAGAAGATTTCTGGATACACTGCCAGCCATTATGGATCAAACTTCAGTTGTTCTCCCAAAAGCACGACTATTGGGGCATGTTGCGGTCATCAGTACCATGTCCTTCTGGGCTGTGACCTTCGTCTCGACAAAACTGCTTCTAGTGGCATTTACTCCGGCACAGATTCTCCTGCTCCGGTCCTTGCTTGGTCTGGTACTTCTGTTTCTCATTAATCCGAGGCGTCTTAGGTATGAGAGCAAGGGAGACAGGATATTGGTTGCCTCTGCTGGGATGATGGGAATTTTCCTGTATTACTATCTGGAGAACACTGCTCTGGTCTATACCAGTGCCAGCAATGTCGGAGTTATTGTTGCAACCGCCCCATTTTTCACCCTCATGGCCACCCACTTCCTGCTGAAGGAAGACTCTTTGAAGAAACACTACTTTCTTGGGTTTGCAATCTCCATGGCTGGAATTGTCCTGCTTACAGTTGGGGATGGGGCAAGATTGGAGATTAATCCGGGTGGAGATTTTCTTGCATTGCTTGCCATCATGGTCTGGGGACTCTATACCGTGCTTACACGTTTGGTCGCTCGCCGGGGGTATGCAAATCTATTGGTAACCCGCGATATGTTTTTCTATGCACTTATTTTCCAAGTGGTGGCGTTGCTGCTTGAAGGTGAGCCGTTTGATTTTCATGCTGCAATCACACCTCCCTATCTCTACCATCTCCTCTTTTTGGGGCTTGTTGCTTCAGCGTTCTGTTTTGTGTCTTGGAACTATGGGCTCAGAACCATAGGGGTAGTGAAGAGTTCCTTTTATCTCTATCTCAGTCCGATCATAACCATCATCTTTGCTTCGATCGTACTGGGGGAGACCTTTACCACAGTTGATGCAATTGGGACTGCCTTTACTCTTGCCGGGCTCTTGATCAGTGAATATAAAAGACGATAATTACTTGAAAAACTACTATACTGATGTTACCCTTTTTCTAGAGGAACTGTGGGTATGGATACACAAAGCAAGCTGGATATCTTGAGTCGTGATGCACAATATGACTTGAGTTGTGCTTGTGGGACTAAGAATCCTGAAGAGCATCGCAAACGAAACACTCAGGGAAGTGGCTGGCTCTACCCAACGACCACAGCCAGTGGAGGTCCTGGGATCATCCTTAAGACGCTGCTGGGTAATAGGTGCACCAATGATTGCAAGTACTGCCCGCTGAGAGCAGGACAGGACTTCCGTCCAGTTGCGCTCTCTCCAAGGGAGATGGCCTCCTTTTTCTATGAGTTTCAGGCAAAAAGACCACTACTTGGGTTATTCCTCTCCAGTGCAGTCATGAAAGATGCCGGAGTGACGATGGACCATTTGGTTTCAACGGCTAGGATTCTCAGGAATTACTACCACTACAAGGGGTATATTCATCTGAAGGTCATTCCAGGAAGCAGTAAGGAGAGTATTGATGAGGCACTCAAGTATGCCAGTGCCCTCTCTTTGAACATAGAGACACCTGGGGAATCTCACTTCTTGAAGCTCACTGACGCAAAGCAGTACGTCAAGGATATTCTTGAGCCTTTGAAGTACATTGCAAGCCAGACCGCGAAGGGAGGGCCCTATCAGCGTGTACACACATCAAGTCAGTTCATTGTAGGGGCGAGTGACGAATTGGATAGGGAGATTCTTCTCTATACCAGCGAGATGTATCGACAGCTTCACATGGGTAGGCTCTATTTCAGTGCCTACCAGAGGGGGCTTGGGGATCCATCCATCCCGGGGGAGCGTAGTGAGGAACCTGTTCAGGACCAGCTTGAGCTATTTGAGGATCTTCCTCCTCTTTCCTTGCCAGATACAGGCTTGCTCACCCGCGAACACCGTCTCTACCAGGCTGACTGGCTTCTTAGAAAATATGGATTTCAGTACGAGGAGTTTTGTTTTACTGAGGAGGGAAACCTTAGCCTGCATGAAGATCCAAAGCTTGCTTGGGCGAAGGCCAATAGAGATTTTTATCCCTTATCGGTCAAGCGTGCTGAAAAGGAAGCTTTACTCAGGGTGCCTGGATTGGGGCCAACCTATGTACAGAGGATACTAGAGAAGCGTAGATATGCCCCGCTTTCCTGCCTCGAGGATCTGCATCTTCCTTACTCCACATTGGAAAAGGCACGTCCTTTTCTTACTTTGTAGAAAAGGCTTGTTGCCGCGGTGGCAATTCCCTACAATGCATCCATGATCAGACTCTATGCTTCTTTCTTTTTGGTGTATTCCATTATGGCAGTGGTCAATCCTTACCTTCAGGTGATGATCAGGAACCTTGGATATACCCACGATATGGTGGGGTTCTTGCTTGCGGTTTTTGAGACCGCCGGTATTGTCGGTCCCATGTTGGTGGCACGTTATGTGGATACACGGGGTTCAAGCAAGACGACGATTCTCTTCTGTACAGTGGTTTCAGCCTTTGCCATGGTGTTGCTGATGTTCTCATCCACCATCTGGCTTACCATGTTGGCATTGGTCTTGCTGGCTTTTTTCATGCGTTCATTTTTCCCTATTCTTGATAGCTATACCAACAACCATCTTGATGGCGATGCACAAAAATATTCGTTGCTCAGAAGTGGTGGTACGGTAGGTTTTGTCTTTTTCTCGTTGGTTCTTGCTGCCACCAACCGTCCTGATTTGACGAGCAATACCAATATTGGTTTTCATGCCTTGTTTGGGTTTTCCCTCTTTCTTCTTCCTGTTTTGGCATGGAAACGGGAACCCAAGAAGATTCATCCGAAGCACAGGTCATCTGATAACGATGAGGGGAAGTGGTATGACATGGCGTTTGTGGTGGGTTTGGTGATCATCGGTCTCAATCGTATTAGCATGTCCTCGATTGCCAGCTTTTTCTCGCTCTATTTGGTGGAAGAGCTACAGGTAAATGCTATCAGCCTGATGAACGCGATAGCCTCCGGTAGTGAATTTGGAGCCATGATTCTCGCAGGATTCCTGCTCCAACGAAAAAAAGTACTTCCTGTACAGCTGTTGATGATCAGCAGCGCCGCGATGGTGGTACGATTACTCATCTATGCATTTGTTCCCACCTTTGCTGGTGCATTGGTCGCCCAGTTTTTGCACAGTCTCTGCTATGGCTTTTTTCATCCTGCTGCCATATTTCTGGTTGCTCGTAGAGTACGACGAAGCCATAGGACCCTTGGCATGTCCATGTATGTCTCGCTGGGGATTGGGCTTCCTACGGTGATAGGTTCCAGTCTTGGTGGAATAGTGCTTGAATATGCTGGGTATCGGATGCTATTCATGGGATATGCGCTCTTTGCTCTGGCCAGTATACTGGTCGGCCTTGGCAGTTATCGGCTCATGACTTCTGAAGCGATTGAGACGGTCTGATTGAGAGTGGGAAATCGGGGTGCTAAGTTTGAATGAGATGAAAAGGTGTGGTATGCTCTACAACGAGGAGAGGCAGCAGTGAAAACCAGTGAGGGTTGGGATTTACTTTCCATAGGGGAGATTTCGGCTGAGAAAGTTCAGAAAAATCTCAGAGAGATCTCCGTTTTCCTTTCGAATGATATCCGCAATATCAAGGAAATTGTGTTCCAATATCATCCGTTGGAAGTTGTAAAGTATGCATTCTGGGAACAGCATCGTATTTCAGAAAGAAAGAACGCTGACCTGTTTGCCCAGATGGTTTCCTCGCGTCTGGTTTCCTACCTTGCAAGCTTGATCCCCTATTGGGATACAAATTACTCAAATAACAGAGAGATAAAGCCCAAGGATTGGAAGCGGATTACCCAGCTGTTTGAAGATCTCTGCAAGAAAAGCATTCGGTACAGTGACAATTACACCCTGTTATTGCGCAATCAAGAGGTATTTGCTTGTGATGAGGAGATGCTCGCGTTTCAGGAAGAGGCAAGTGAATTTTGTCTTCCCTCCCTTGGTGAATATGATCTTCTTAACCAGAAACTGACTGCCCTCAAGTACCAGTTGCAGCCTTTTAATGCCTTGGTCAATGAGGTGTTTCCCGCTCAGCTCGATGGATTGCTCGATGCTTTCCTGAAATTGAGTGAGCAAGCCTTTGTGGGTATTGATGCACTATTGGAAGATGCTGCTACTTTTAAACAGGCGAGTGCATTACAGCTTGAGGTTTTTAAGAGCAGGGGCGAGGCCGTCGATGATCTTGATTCTGTTATGAACAGGATAATAAAGGAGCAAGGGTGGGAGTCCTGGATTGCAAGTATTGTGGATCGTCGCGACAAATTTCTACTTTTTGATGTCTTGAAAGGTTCCAGTCTTTCTGAGCGTGATGCCTACCTGCTCTCCTCCTCATTGGGGGAGTTCGATTGCAAGGATGCTTCCCATTTGCTTTTTGATGGGTTGGTATGTGATCAAAAGCCTTTCATTCGTATTGATGCCTCCTATTATTGTTTTGTTGGTCACGCTCTTTTGGATAGAGCATATGGTTATATTAAACGTGCAGTCTGCAGGCATGATGAGGATCTTGCTAAAAGATGGACCACCATTGAAGTGAAAAAGCAACGTTTGGTTCCTGTAACTTTCTTCACTGCCATGCTGGGTACTATGAACTACACCAGTAATGTGGAGGTTGAAGGAGGCTATCTTGATGCGCTCTATGAGAATGACTCCAAGCAATTAGTTGTCCAGATACCGTTTTCCCATTCTGATGCCATCCTGGAAAATCCTTTCCAAGATTCTCAAAACTATGTAAAAGCACTGCACGATGCATTCGAGGCACGAGAGCTTGCAAAAGTCTATCCTACGGTTTCAGTCATTATTGATACACTACACCCCACGTTGTATCCCTTGGAACTCAAGCACGATGTGCTTGAAATCTCATTCTTGCAGTTGGCTAACCTAGCATCCACTTGGGAAGGTGTGTCTGAACTCAAGGAACTTGTGGGGCTCTCTCCTTTTGCAGGGGTGCATCATCACGAGAGAACTGATGATGTTCCCTCAGAAGATGATGTTCCCTTAGAAGATGATGTTCCCTCAGAAGATGATGTTCCCTCAGAAGATGATATTCCCTCAGAAGATGATATTCCCTCAGAAGATGATATTCCCTCAGAAGATGATATTCCCTCAGAAGATGATATTCCCTTAGAAGATGATGTTCCCTTAGAAGATGATGTTCCCTTAGAAGATGATGTTCCCTTAGAAGATGATGTTCCCTTAGAAGATGATGTTCCCTTAGAAGATGATGTTCCCTTAGAAGATGATGTTCCCTTAGAAGATGATGTTCCCTTAGA
>JBFWKK010000028.1:26800-34381 GCA_050252715.1 Sphaerochaeta sp.
AAGATGATGTTCCCTTAGAAGATGATGTTCCCTTAGAAGATGATGTTCCCTTAGAAGATGATGTTCCCTTAGAAGATGATGTTCCCTTAGAAGATGATGTTCCCTTAGAAGATGATGTTCCCTTAGATGTCCCTTTTATAGGAGCTTCCTACTTTACTGCAAAACAGGGAAATGATGATGAAGAAGAGTCTGATGATGACTATGAAACTGCAGATGAAATTGTTTCTGGTAGTGAGCAGCCTAGTCTCTTCGATGAGGAGGATGAAGAAGAATTCTTCTCCCGTTGGGAAGAATCAGATCAAGACACAGAGAATGATGAGTACGAACAAGAAGCCTATTGTATTTTAGAGGATGCAGAATACTCAAATGATGCTGATTATGAGGATAAAGAAGATCTTTTACTAACCGCTGATGCTGATATGGAAGACGAAGCTGCTGAAGACAATGAAATGTTCCATGCAAGTTTTACGAGCGATGAAGATGATGAACAGGATTTTGAAGAGATGCTTCTGGATGAGGAAAATCAGGAAGATGAGCAAGAACAAAATTCGTCAGGAAACCCATTTTCATTTTTCGGTCACCTTTCAAATATTGCAAAGGGTGTTTCTGATGAGTTAAGTACCAACGAGGAAGAAACTCCAGCTGAGGAAGAAACTCCAGCTGAAGAAGAAACTCCAGCTGAGGAAGAAAAACCAGCTGAGGAAGAAAAACCAGCTGAGGAAGAAACTCCAGCTGAGGAAGAAACTCCAGTTGAGGAAGAAACTCCAGTTGAGGAAGAAACTCCAGTTGAGGAAGAAACTCCAGTTGAGGAAGAAAAACCAGTTGAGGAAGAAACTCCAGTTGAGGAAGAAACTCCAACTGAGGAAGAAACTCCAGTTGAGGAAGAAACTCCAACTGAGGAAGAAACTCCAACTGAGGAAGAAACTCCAACTGAGGAAGAAAAACCTTTTCATCCCGATATAAGACTTGCTCTTCCCCCTGAATATAGGAAACAAGAGGAGACCGTATCTGAGGAATCTGAAACAAAATCAGAAGGAAGTGAGGAGAGTGAAGAGGACGAGGCAAAAGGAATACCTCGATTCTTACTTGCTGATACGATTGCAAAAACAGGAGATAAACCTCAACCACAGAGAGAACCTGAAGGAAAGTCATTGTTATCAGCTATTCCTTCTGAATCACAGACAACTATAGTTGAAGGAGATCTCCCTTCAACACTCAGAGAGATCATACATCGATTAGCTACCGATTCTGATCGAGATCATGTATTTATTGATTTTTGTAGAAATGCAGAGTCTCAATTGTTGATGGGTACCGCTGGCTTGGTTGAACAAGCAAGACAAGCCCAGTTGAGTGATAAGAAAGATAAGATGTTTACGATTCCAGGCTTCGATATTACTGTGGTCTTGATGTCTGAAAAAGGTGATGTATTACGTGCCTGGGACAGAAAGAAGAATATTGGGGCTATCATGTATACCCAAAAGAAGAATACATGGAACGTACTGTACCTTGAGTACAATCCAAGTGGGAAACTCATGGATGCAGAAGAGCAGACCATCCGATCTGAAGATTTTTCTCAGGCAGACTGGAAATTTGTAGTCAATTTGGGTGAAAGAATCCTCGAAAAGAAGCGCATGAGATGAATCAGGAACAGTTGATAGCCTACCACTTGGAAATTGCCATACAAGCGGCAAAATCAGCAGGAACCAAGGTTTTACAGGCTGGTAAAGCAAAACATATTGCGGTACGAAACAAGCAGAAAAATGATTTTGTTACAGAGACTGACCAAGCTGCTGAGGATCACATTATCGAGATCATCCGCAGCAGGTTTCCCGAGGATGCAATCTTTGGGGAAGAGCGTGGAAAGAGTGAAGGCCAAGAGAAGGGTAGGTGGGTAATCGACCCCATTGATGGGACCACAAACTTCTTCCGATCCATACCTGATTACACCATCAGCATTGCTTGGGAGTTGGAACCCTTTCATCCTCTTGTTGGGGTAGTGTACAACCCCAGACAGGATGAGATGTTTTGGGCAAGCAGAGGGCAGGGAGCATTCCTCAATGGACAGCCAATTCGTGTCAGCGATATCGATGATGTCTCAAAAGCCATACTGGTATGTGTGCCACCTCATCGTCGTCATGATCTTGCCGATGAATTTTTTGAAACATCAAAGAGAATCTTTCTTGCAACCAGTGATTTTCGTTCCTTGGGCTCCTGTGCATTGGAACTCTGTTATATTGCAGCAGGAAGATTTGATGGGTATTTTGAACGTTGTCTCGGATACTATGATCTAGCTGCCGGAATGATAATACTGCAGGAAGCTGGTGGAAAAATTGCTTCTGCCGATCCTTCTCTCCCATTTTCCGATACGAGATGTGACCTAGCTGCATCAAACGGCTTGATACAAGATTGGATATTGCATATGGTGCATGCATGAACTTCAAACTTGCAATTTTTGACCTTGATGGAACACTAATGAATACCTCTCCTGGTATTTTTGCATCTGCGAACGCGACAGTTGAGAAACTCGGATTGCCCCCTGAGCATGATGTAAACCAATTGAGCAAATTCATAGGTCCTCCCATCACCCAGTGTTTTGTAAAAGTCTATAATCTTGATCCTTCCTTGATCGAGGAGGCAATCTCCCTCTATCGTGTTGAGTACGATACCCATGGACGTTTCAATGCCCAGCCCTATCCTGGTATACCTCAGCTCCTTTCTGATTTGAAAAACAAAGGGTATCTTCTTGCAGTTGGTACCTTGAAATATGAGGAACTTGCCCGCCAGATGCTGGAACACTTCAACCTTGATGGATACTTCGATTCCATCAGGGGAGCTGACTTGGATTCAACACTCTCCAAGGCGGATATCGTGCATAATGTACTCAAGGATCTTTCTATTGAAGCCAAGGATGCAGTACTTATTGGTGATACATTGCACGACCAGAATGGGGCAGGCGATGCGAATGTGCAGTTCATTGCGGTGGATTGGGGCTTTGGATTTCCCAAGGGTCATGTGAAGGATGATTCCACCTTTGCTGTTGCCAGAAGCGCAGAAGAACTGCTTTCATTGCTGTAATATTGCGAGTTTAGCCCCTGCAGGAATGCAATTCTTCCCAAACTATGATACGCTGATACAAGCATTGGTGCCTTTTCTAAGATGACCCAATGCCAGTGATGTACCCATACTAAGAGGAGAATATACCCTATGATGTTTCAATTGAAAAAAACACAAGTATCGACCGACAAGGCTCCGTCAGCCATCGGACCTTACAGCCAGGCTGTTGTAGCCGGTCCCTTTGTATTTACAAGTGGCCAGCTTCCTGTTGACCCGAAAACCAACGAACTGGTTGGTGGTGATGCAGCGAATCAAGCAAAGCAGGTGTTCGAGAATTTGAAGGCAGTTTTGGCAGAGGCAGGTACTGATCTCTCCAAAGTGGTAAAGGCCACAGTCTTTCTCAAGAATATGGACGATTTTGGTGCGGTCAATAAGGTGTATGCCTCCTATTTTGGTGAAGGTATTCTTCCTGCACGTTCTGCTGTGCAGGTTGCAAAGCTTCCCAAGGATGTTTCCGTTGAAATTGAAATGATTGCCTTGGCATAAGAGAAGGAACATCTATGAAACGCACACCGTTGTATGAGCGATACAAGAGCTATCCCGGGGTCAAGTTGATTGACTTCGGAGGGTGGGAATTGCCGGTGCAATTTGAGACAGGAATTCTTAAAGAGCATGATGCTGTGCGCAACCGCGCAGGGCTTTTTGATGTCTCCCACATGGGAGAGTGCAATGTCAGTGGGGAGCATGCAGCTGCCTATCTGGACTATCTTTGCACCAATTCAATTCGTGACATACAAGTCGGGCAGTGTCGCTATACGCTGATGTGCTATCCCAACGGTACGGTGGTGGATGATTTGCTCATCTACCGCCGTTCTGATATCTCGTTCATGGTTGTCATGAACGCTTCGAATAAAGAGAAAGATTTACAGTGGATTACGATGGAGAATCCAAAGGCAGAAGAATGCCCCATGGTACAGGATATCTCCGATGAGACAGTCCTGCTTGCATTGCAAGGGCCTTTGGCATTAGAGATTCTCTCTACCCTGGTTCCTGCTTGTGAAACCTTGCAAAGTTTCCATTTCAGGAGCCAATGCGAGGTAGGGGAAGTAATGGCCCTTATCAGCCGTACCGGATATACCGGTGAGGACGGATTTGAGCTTTACTGTGCCAGTGAGGATGGCATACTGCTTTGGGATACCCTCTTGGAGGCAGGAAAACCATTCGGCCTTACCTGTTGTGGACTCGGCAGTAGAGATACCCTGCGAATGGAGGCCAAACTACCTCTATATGGACATGAGATCAGCGACAGCATAACCCCGCTTGAAGCCAACCTCACGAGTTTTGTGAAGTTGGAAAAAGATGATTTCTGCGGAAAAGTTGCTTTACAGAAACAGAAAGAGAAAGGTGTACCTAGAAGCTTGAGAGGTATTGAGATGATCGACAAGGCAGTGCCGCGATCTGGTTACCGTGTGTTTCTGGGTGAGGAAGATATCGGCTATGTTACCAGCGGAACCAAGAGTCCTACCTTGGGAATATTCTGCGCCTACATCCTGATCAAACGTGAAACGGGATTGAAATTCTCAGATATGGTGGATATTGAAATCCACGGGCAGAGAAAGAGAGCAAAGCTGGTCAAGACCCCTTTCTACAAACATGGAGTGAAAAATAGCCAACTGTAATGAAACGTATCCAGAATTTTGTACCTGAAGGATTTATTGCTTTGGATAACTCTGCATTGATCTATCCGCCTACAGAGGCTGTATTCAATGCAAATACGTTTCGTGTTTCTATGGATTTTACCTTTACCATTCAAAAAGCCATCCTTGAACAAGCATTGCATGATCTACTGAAGCGTTGCTCGTACGCGAAAATTCGTCTTCATACCGGTTTTTTCTGGTACTATCTCTCACCTAACGATGCGGAGCCTGTGGTTCATGAAGAGGGGAGTTATCCCAGTGGCCGGTTCACCTTCAAGGAAAACAATGGGTACCTCTTCAAGGTGCTCTACAGTGAGCACCGAATAGCCTTGGAGTGTTTCCATGCACTAACCGACGGCTCTGGAGCCATGGCATACTTGAAACTTCTTGTTGAGCGATACTGTCACCATGCGGGTATGTCCCAAACACGCTTTGCAGGGGGGTTGGAATACCAAAAACGTCCTACGAAACAGGAGTTCAGTGATCCCTTCCAACACCTCTATGACAAACGCATGCCATCCTATCCTACGATCAGTAAAGCTTTTCATTTTAAGGGAAACGGTCCCTTTGATGATCGAGTGAAGGTCATAAGTGCAACAATAAACACAGCACAGATTAGGGAGAAAGCAAAAGAACGTTCCCTTACTATTGGAGAGTATCTCTCTACTGTGTATCTCTACAGCCTCCAGCTGTTGCAACAAAAGGAAGTTCCCCTGCAAAAGCAGAGGAAACCGATTAGATTGTCGGTTCCCATGAATCTAAGAAGGATCTTCGGCTACGATACCATGCGGAATTTTACCCTGTTTGCCGTTATTGGGATTGAGCCGGCTCTTGGTTTCTATACGTTCGAGGAGATCGCCCATGAGGTGCACCTCCAGATGGCCCAAGCGCAGTCCCGTAAACGTTTACTGAGCCAAATAAAACGCAATGTAGCAGGCGAGAGAAATCCCCTTATCAGATTTGCCCCAACTGCATTGAAGAACCCGCTGTTCAAGTTGCTCTCAGATTTTTTAGGGGATGAGCAGTACAGCGGGGTAATCTCGAATTTGGGGTATGTACCGTTCCCCCAAGATTTGGAAAAACAAGTGGTGCGGTGTAATTTTCATCTCAGTCCAGGACTGTTGAACAAGATCAGTGTGGCGGTTATCGGATATCTCGATAGAATAGTACTGAACTTCAATAGCTTCTTGACAATGGACACAGAACTTGAGAGGCTGTTTTGCACCTTCATGGTTGAAGATGGAATCCAAGTAGAAATTGCAACCAACAGGGAAGACGAGAGGTAGTTACAACCATGGCATATTGTGTACAATGCGGAGTAAAATTGGCTGATGGGGCAACACGTTGTCCCTTGTGTGGTACTGAAGTGGTACTTCCCCCGACGATGCAAGAGAAGGCTGCAGAACCCCTCTTTGCGAAGAGGCTTCCGCAGGAAGGAACCAGGGGAATAACCAAAGCAAAGAAGGGTTTGGTTGAGCTGATCGTAGCACTTTTTGTTGTTGGCGAGATCACTGTCGGGCTCTCCCTCTTCTTTTCAGGTGCTCTGGCATATGCATTCATACCGCTTTTCAGTATTGCCATGGCCGCCTTGAGCTTGGTGGCAATCGTTCTTGCAAGACCCCACTATATCTATCACGCAAGTGCACAAAGTCTGATAGTCGCTCTCTTCTTGCTGGGTCTTGATGGATCTGATGTATCATGGGGATGGTCACTTATTGCTGCAGGAGGCATCTTGCTCTACTGGTTCTTGGGGGTTTTTCCCTGGACAGCTTGGGCGAAGAAACGCACCGGTAGAGCACTCACGATCAGTGGTCTTTCAGCAGTTGCTTATCTGGCACTCGTCAATAGCGTGGTTTCTGGGTCCTGTACTTGGTTTTGGCCTGTTGCAGTACCAACCGTGCTTGCCTTGTCCCTGGGCACCATAATCTTCCTGGTATGGTTCACCCATAGGAAGGGATCGAGGATACCCATTGCAGATATTGTGTTGGGTTCCATGGTTGTGTTGTTTTTCAGCGCTGCTGTCTTTGATCTGTCGCTGAGCAGATATGCCACCGGTTTGTTTGCTCTACGTTGGGCAACAAGCTTACTGGTCTCAGGAGTGATTATTCTCCTGTTTTTAGTGGCAGTCTCCCTCTCACTCCGTTTGAGACGGTACTTCACAAGTCACAACAGACATGACTAGCTAATATCTACAAACTCTCCCATACTGGCCCTCAGGAGGTCTTCAGGCTTCAGTTTCAACTGTAAGCCTCTCATGCCGGCACTGACATGGATGTATGGTTCAATCTGGGCAAGTTCCTCGATGAAGGTAGGGTAGTGTTTTTTCATGCCAAGAGGACTGCAGCCACCACGTATATACCCTGTAACTGGTTGCAGACGGTCCAGTTTCAGCAAGTCAATCTCCTTGCTCCCCGTCAGAGCTTTTACTTTCTTGAGGCTCAGCGTAGCACCAGCGGGTAGGCAACATACAAAGATTCGCCTGTCGCTGTCTTCCAATACGATGGTCTTGTAGACCTGGCTGGGATCGAGCCCAGCTTCCTTGCTTGCATGCACCGCATCGAGATGTTCCTCATCCCAAGCATAGGAGACGACCTCATAGGCTATACCCATGCTCTCCAGAATTCTCATCGCATTGGTCTTCTTCATGTAGTTTATTCTACCTACTTGCTCTATGGTGTTCAAGACGAAAAAAAGGGGACCCGAATGATGAAGTGGTACCTATGTCAAGGACATTTTAAATAAAAAGGCCTCTAAATAAAAGTTTTCCTCTTAAAATTAAGTTAAGGAGAAAAGCTTGAATACAGAGAACACACTGGTTCAAGATAATATC
>JBFWKK010000029.1:0-34232 GCA_050252715.1 Sphaerochaeta sp.
GACAGCTTTCTGATATGCCTCCAGACTCTCATATCCTGCCTTGACTGCGTGTCTGATCTCCTGTCTCTTGACCGGATAATATGCACTGAGAATCTGGTGCATGCGTTTAGGCAGGAATGAACGGTCAGCAAGAGAGAGATAGTCGCTTATGAAGGTAACCGATCCATCATTCAATGCGCTGATATTGTGCTTGAGTACCTCTGGGTAGTAGGCAACTACCGGGCAGTTGAAGTGGTTGTCACCCTTTCCCTCATCAATATTATAGCTCGAACAGGGATAAAAGATGACAGGAATCTCTTGCTCCAACAGTTCCTTGATATGCCCATGCATCAGTTTTGCCGGGTAACAGATTGTATCGCTTGGTATGGTGGACTGACCCTTGATGTAGGTCTCTCGAGTGGATGGAGTGGAAACTACAACCTCAAAGCCCAAGTCGGTGAAGAACCTGTGCCAGAAGGGAAGTTGCTCATAAAAACTGAGTTGCAGAGGAATCCCTATTTTCCCACGGACCCCTCTCCTTGGTTTCAGTGATGTCAGGTACTGCTGCTTGAAGGCGTAGATGTTCAACTGCTCAGGATTGCTGATGAAGGTTTCGGGACTTACAATCCTGTCACACTTGTTGCCACTGACCAGTTTACGTCTTTCATCGAAAATATTGATGGTGAGTAGACAGTTGTTGGTGCACCCCTTGCAATAGGTGGTCTTGGTGCGGTGGGTGAAGTGTTCCAGTTGTTCCAGTGAGAGGGTGGTTCTTTGCAGGGGTGTTTTTGCGTGTTGGTCGCGAGCATGCAATGCACATCCGTAGGCTCCCATGAGGCCGGCCTCATTGATTCTGACCACCTCAATGCCCAGTTCCAGTTCGAAGGAGCGGAGTACTGCGTCATTGAGGAAGGTGCCTCCCTGGACTACGATGTGCCTGCCAAGCATGGCTGGGTCGGTGGACCGAATCACCTTGTACAGGGCATTCTTGACCACACTGATGGCCAGACCGGCAAAGATGTCGGCAACACTGGCCCCATCCTTCTGTGCTTGCTTTACCGAGCTGTTCATGAATACCGTGCAACGGGAGCCCAAATCCACCGGATTCTTTGCCCTGATTGCCAACTCAGACGCCTCCTGGGGTGTGTAACCGAGTGCATTGCTGAAGGTCTGGAGGAACGATCCACACCCAGAAGAGCAGGCTTCGTTGAGGAAGATATCATCTATGCTGCCATCCTTGATCTTGAAGCACTTGATGTCTTGGCCACCGATGTCAATGATGAAATCAACATCCTTCTGAAAGGTCTTTGCACTCTTGTAGTGAGCCATGGTCTCCACGAGCGAGTATTCGAAAGCAAAGGCATTCTGCATGAGATGCTCGCCATAGCCGGTGGAACACGATTTCTCGATGGTGATCTGGGGATAGGTGAGATAAAAATGTGCCAAAAAATCCTTGACCGCCTGTACCGGGTTTCCATTGTTTTCCTCATACCGGCTGAAGAGCAGTCGTCCCTCACGATCAATGACACAGGTCTTGATCGTGGTGGAACCTGCATCCACCCCAAGAAATGCGGGGCCGGTGTAGAGAGCTGGATCAGCCTTGGGAAGGGTTGCCTGACGATGACGATTGCAAAATGCTTCGTATGCCTTATGGTCTTCAAAGAGCGGAGGGATGGAGGTGAACATCTTTCCTCGGTCATAGTGATCAAGGCGGTAGATCAAATCTTCTAGGTCAATCTCCTGTTCCTCTGCACTCAAGGCGGTGCCGATGGCGACATAGTAGAGCGAGTGCTCGGGGCAGATCCCTTCCAGAGCCAGGGTGGCATCGAAGGCCTTTCTCAACTCGCTGAGGAAGGTGAGAGGTCCCCCAAGGTAGACAATCTGACCGGTAATGGGCCTGCCCTGGGCAAGCCCCCCTATGCTCTGATTCACTACCGATTGCAATACCGAAAGGGCAATATCGCTCTTCTCTGCTCCTTGATTGATGAGGGGTTGGATGTCACTCTTTGCAAATACACCACACCGAGAGGCAATGGAGTAGCTCTGCTTTGCCTGCTTTGCAAGCTCATTCAACTCCCCTTGGTCAACATGCAAGAGGCTGGCCATCTGGTCAATAAAAGAGCCCGTGCCTCCGGCACAGGATCCATTCATCCTCACTTCCATGTTCTGGGAAAGAAAGAGGATCTTCGCATCCTCCCCACCCAGTTCGATGACCACATCACTATGGGGAAGAAATCTGGTAACTGCTATTCTGGTGGCATATACTTCCTGGACAAAGGGAAGCTTGAGGTTTTGGGCAAGCCCCAAGCCTGCAGACCCGGAGAGAGCTATGCTGGTCTTCTGCGCTTTGCAGATTTCCTTGATGTCAGAAAGCATGGTGCAAGCCGTCTCAGCTATCTGGGAGTAGTGACGACGGTAGTCTGTATGCAATACCTGCAGTGCATCATCAAGCACGACACATTTCATGGTCGTGGAGCCAACATCCAAGCCAATCTTCATATGAGAGAGCCTCCGAATACACAAACCATACAGATTTTTCCCGCTATGGTACAGCGAACATGTTCTGCATTTATACAAAATGTGTAAAACTGTCTAAATTCTCTGGGCTCCGTCCGGCCCGAAATCGACAATTTCAGTATTCTGTATTGCTTCCTCCAAGAGCATTTCAATCTTCATGTCACGATAGTGGGCCTGCACCACTTCCTTCACAGGATGCACCAGGGGGTGTTTCGGACTGAAGATGACGCAACAGTCCTCATAGGGAAGAATGGAAGTCTCATAGGTGCCAATCTTCATGGCAAGGTTCATGATCTCTTGCTTATCCATTCCCACAAGCGGCCTCAGTACCAGTTGCTCACTCATGCTGTCGGTGAATGCCATCGACTCCAGTGTCTGGCTTGCTACCTGACTGAGAGCCTCTCCAGTCACAATACAGCTTCCTTCCTCTGATGCACTGATGGCGTTTGCCACATGCATCATTGCAGAGCGGAACATCAGGGTGGTCTCATCCTCCCTGCTGTGTTGCTTGATCCAAAGCTGAGCCTCGGTGAACGGTACGACATGCAATCGCGTGCCCTGCAGATAGGGTGCTATGAGACCTGCAAGGGTTTTTACCTTCTCTAGAGCCTGCTCACTTGTGTAGGGGTAGGCGTGGAAATAGATGCAGTCCATCTTCAGCCCTCGCTGGGCCATGCGATAGGCTGCAACCGGACTGTCAATTCCTCCGCTGAGCAGGAGCATTCCCTTTCCAGCAGTGGATACCGGAAGTCCCCCCGGTCCTGGTTTGGGAGACGTGTAGAGGTATGCCTGGTCCCGGATCTCACAGTGTATGGTAAGAATGGGATGCTTGACATCGACCGTCATCTCTGGATACATCTCATGCACTACTTCACCAAGGGAGCAGTCAATCTCGTAACTGGTCATGGGAAAACTCTTATCTGCGCGCTTTGCAATGGACTTGAATGTGCCGACACCTCGATTAAATGGAGCTTCCCTGATAAGTAGTTTTGCCGTTTCCCGAATTGTCTGGATATCTTTCTCGCATCTCAGACAACGGGAGTAGCCAACCACCCCAAAGGTGGTGCCAAATGCATTTGCAACAGTCTCCTCGGGACAGTCATTGCTGATCTCGAAGAAAATACGACCCTTCTGCCGGTTGACCTGGGTCTTGTATCCCTTCAGCTTCTGCTTGATATTCTGTTTTAAGCGCTTCTCGAAAGCGTCGCGATTCAATCCTTTGAGGGAGATCTCTCCCAGTCTTACTAAATAGAGTGTGGAATCTTTCATGCATGCTCCTTGATGAGTGTGGTGATTGCATCAGCCAATGCCTCGGTATCCGAAATGGTGGTATCAGCACTGAAGGAGATTCTGATACTGGTTTTTGCCAGCTCTGGGGTAATCTGCATGGATTCCATGACTCCTTCTCCCTTCTGTTTTGCATTGTTGCTGCACGCGGATCCAGAGGAGACGCAAAACCCCCTGTCATAGAGCATCCTCGTGAATACCTCGCTGGGAAGACTCCCTGTAGCGATATTCAGGATGTAGGGTGAGCAATCATGTTCTGGGCTGATGATGGTAAGGGATGCAAGCTTTCTACGCATCAGGGTATTGAGAGTGACTATCTGTTTCTCGTTTTCTCCCTGTTTTGTTATTGCATGTTTTGCAGCTATGACCATGCTGGTGATACCGGCAAGGTTCTCAGTGCCGGGACGCATGCCTCCCTCCTGGCCGCCACCTCTGCTGAGACTTTCCAATGCCGGGTCCTTATTGTAGAGGAAGCCCACTCCTCTTGGTCCATGGAACTTGTGGGCGCTGAATGCAGCACTGTCCACGTTCAAGGAATCAAGGGAGAAGGGAATCTTTCCAAGCGCCTGGGTGGCATCCGTGTGGAAGTGAATTTTCCTTCCTCCCATCTCCTGTTCAAAGGAGCGGACAACGCCAACCAGCTGGCCAATATCCTGGATGGTTCCCACCACATTGTTTACCAGCATCAAGGAGACAAGCCGGGTCTGCTTGGTTAGGGCTTTTCTCAAATCCTCCGGCCTGATGAATCCTCCTGGTGCCTTAAGTGTGGTTACCTTCCACCCAAGTTGTTTCATCAGGCGTTCATACTCCTTGACTGATGAGTGTTCGATCCCGCTGATTATTACATGGGGTTTTTGCAGCCTCCACAGCATGCTGTTGAAGACAATGGCATTGGCTTCACTTGCCCCGGAGGTGAAGGTGATCGCCTCTGCCTGCACTTCAAGCAGATCTGCCAGTTCGCCTCTTGCTTGTTCCAACCGTTGTTTTGCCTTGATTCCCTCATCATGAAGACTGCTTGGGTTTCCAATGTATGTCCTTGCTGTCTCTTGGTACACATCGAGGGCTTCTCCACTCATGATGGTCGTTGCAGCACTGTCAAAATAGCGTATTTCTTGCATAACGGTATTGTGGGATAATGGTTGGATTTTTGCAAGTATGCGAGCGTGAATGGCGCTTGTCTTGCACCCCCGCTCTGGGGTATAACAAGACTATGAAAAGCATGGTGAAAGCGCAGCTCGAAAATGGCAGGCAGACTGAAGTTCTGCTCGCCGATGACTTGAAGGACCTCTCAGCCCATCTTGGAGAGTATGGAAGACTCGTTCTTTGGGTGTTCGATACCAATACCGCAAAGCTGTTCAAGCAGCTACCTCCCAGCCATGTGGTCCTGGAGAGTGGGGAAAGTGCAAAGCATTTCTCCAGTCTGGAGAGAATCCTGGGTTCTGCGTTGGACGAAGGTCTTGGGCGGGATGGAAGAATTATCGGATTCGGTGGGGGAGTAGTCTGTGATATGGCGGCCTTTGCTGCCTCTATCTATATGCGTGGTTGCAGGCTTACCCTGGTACCTACCACCCTGCTTGCGATGGTGGATGCCTCCCTTGGGGGAAAGACTGCCATCGATTTCAAGGGGATGAAGAATATGGTGGGGTCATTCTATCCTGCCAGTGAGGTGCTCATCTCCATCGATACCTTGCGTACCCTCAGTGAGAAGGAGTTCCTCAACGGTTTGGCAGAGGTGATAAAGCATGCCCTGCTCAGCCAGGATGAGGAGCTCTACAAATTTCTCCTGGTGAGAAAGAATGAGATTCTGAGTCGTGATGTGAAGGCTCTCTCCGTATTGGTGGAGCTCTCTCTCAAGGTAAAGCGTTGGTACATCGAACAGGATCCAACCGAAACCTTGGGCATCAGGCAGAGTTTGAATCTGGGGCATACCTTTGGCCATGCCCTGGAGTCCTCGTCCCACTACCTTATGTGGGGCCATGGTGCCTGTGTTGCCTGGGGAACCTGTCGAGCGCTCGAGGCGGGAATTAGCCTGGGGATAACCGACAAAGCCTACGCCAGTGGTGCCATCAAGCTCTTCAAGAGCTTTGGCTATGATATCGAGTACAGGATTGGGCGTGGAGACTGGATAGAATTCCGCGATCATCTGCTCAAGGATAAGAAAAAAGTGGATGGAAAGGTCCGCTTTGTCCTCATGGAAAAACAGGGGAAGACGATACTCTCCCCCCTCGATCTCTCCTTGATCCAGCACCTGGTGATCGCAAAGCCGATCTTCTAGGAAGCTACTCTACAAGCGAGAGTAGCCGATTGTAAATTTTTGACACTTGCTTTGCCTGCTGCTTCATCTGCGCCGACTCAAGTGAGTCGCTGAGGGTGAGCAGGGTGTAGAGTGAGGAATCCAGTGCGTCGAAACAGTTGCTTGCAGCAGTGAATCGATAGTTTCCGTTCCCACTCTCCTCCAGTGCAACAAAGTGAAGCTGCCCACGTTGCTTCTTGCTCTTGGTAAAGGCAAGGATCCAGTGCAGGTTGTCTATCAAAGTGGATGCATCCTCCAAGGTATAGATGCCCGATGGGGGATTGTCCAAAATTCCCTTGGATGGATCCACTTTTCCCTGCAGCTCCAATGCCGAAAAGAACTTGTCACCGTAGTGGATGGAGAACCCACGGTAGAGTAAAGCAACCGGAAAGTTCTTGGGACGCTTGGGGGCCTTCTCATTCATCTGGTTCAGGTAGTTCAAATCCTCCAGAGGTATCAGGGCAAGCAGCTTTCCTTTCTTTTTCTTCTTGGCGCCCAATACCAGGGTTGGGTAGGTTCTGTTGTAGACGGTAATGGTGGCCTTTCCCTTCTCCTCCTTCTCCTTGATTGCCTTCTCTCGCATCTCCTGCTTCTGCACCTTGCTGGAAGGCCGCTCTTTATGAACCAGTTCAGAGAGTTTAGGATAGAGATCTGAAGAGATGTCATTCAGCCAGCTCTTGTCCAGGGGACTTACACTTCGGGCATAGAGCCTGCTGGTCTGTACGATCTCTCCGGCAATAATAATCTGAGGAAGGCTCTTGAAGTAGGCACTGCCTGGATGGATGAATACCTGGTCTGCGGTGAGGCTCTTGTACATGTTCCCCCTCGCCTTGATACAGACATACTGCATCAAGCCGCTGGCAATACAGCATAGATACTCACGAACCGATCCGCCGCCCAAGAGCGGGAATCCAATTTCCCCGCAGATCTCACCTAGCTGTTCATTGACGTGCACAATCTCCTGCATGCCCTGATAGTCGAGGTAGTTGCGTTTACAAAACTTCTGTTTCGCTTCCTTGCTGTTGTTTTGTGTGTACTGGTGATAGATATTCAAATAGGAGGCAAAATCACCGTACTCAGAGTTGTTTAACCTCCGATGTGCTTCCCGGCTCAGGTCCTCTTCCCCGGGAGGAAGGAGAAATGGTGTCTTGGTAGAGAGGAAGCTTACTGCAATAAGTACTTCCTCTAGAACATTTGGGTGGTTCATCATAGCCTCAACGATGACCCGTGAGTGGCGGGGAAGGAGAGGGAATTTGCACATCAGGTTTCCGACGGTGGTAAGCTGCCGTTTTTCATCGATTGCCCCAATGAACCTCAAGGTATCCTCAGCGCTTGTTATGGCGCTGTGCTTGGGACGTGTGATGAAGGGAAAGTGCTCATAGTCATAGATACCCAAGTCACTCATTCTGAGGACTACCTCGCTCAAATCGGTTCTGAGAATCTCCTCGGTGCCGAATGTGAACCTGCTCTTGTAGTCTTCCTCACTGTAGAGACGATAACAGACCCCGGCCTTTGTTCTGCCGGCCCTGCCTTTCCTCTGCTCACAGCTGGATCTGCTGGTGGGAAGTGGAACCAGCGACGAGGTGAAGTCTTTCTGGTTGTAGAAGTTGATCTTTGCGATGCCACAGTCAATGACCGTGGTGATACCGTCAATTGTGACTGAGGTTTCTGCAATATTGGTGGCAACAACCACCTTTGTTTTTCCCTCTGTGGTTTCGTTGAAGACCGACTCCTGTTCCTCCTTGCTCAGTCTTCCATACAGTGGATAGATCTCAAGCCTCTTGTCGTGGTCGGCCATGTACAGCTTGTTTACAGTGGTGGTTATATCGAACTCCCCACTCATGAAGACCAATATATCACCGCTGTGCTTTTTTGCCTCGGTTGTGACAATCTGGGTGATGGCCTCCGTTTGGAAATCGAGAGATTCCCTCTGCAGGGGTTTATAGATTACCTGAACGGGATAGACGCGGGCATCGATGCTGACGATCGGAGCCTTGTCGAAGAAGTCACTGAACACCTTTGTGTTGATGGTTGCGCTGGAGATAATGACCTTGAACTCAGGTCGCTCCTTGAGGACATGTTTGAGCAGTCCGAGAATGAAGTCAATGTTGAGAGAGCGCTCATGTGCCTCATCCACCAATATGACTGAGTAAGAGCGGAGAAGCGGGTCAGCCTTCAACTCCATCAGGAGGATGCCATCGGTCATGACCTTGATACGGGTGTTGCTTGTGGTGGTATCCTCAAAGCGCATCTTGTAGCCGACAAAGCCGTCATCATGGCCCGTCTGTCTCTTGATGAATTCGCTTACACTGAGCGTGGCAATACGTCTGGGTTGGGTGATGCCGACCTGCAGGGAGTCAGCATAGCCGGCTTCATGCAATATCAGGGGAATCTGGGTTGTTTTTCCACTTCCTGTAGGGCTTTCGACAATGATGACCTGATTCTTTTGCAGACCATCAAGAATTTCCTGCCGGTGCATATAGACCGGCAAATGTTTCATATCTTTCAAAATAATTCCTTTTTTATGTAGGTGGCCGCTTGCTCGGGGGAAATCGATTCATGCAGATCCCTGGTCCTGAGGTTCTTCAGCGTAAGTTTCTGCATCTGAGCCTCTTCTTTGGATAGGAGGACTGCAAACGGTATCCCATTGGATTCAGCCCATTTGTACTGGGCCCCTTGCTTCTTGTTAAGCAGATAGACCACAACCCGGAGTCCCAGCTCCCTGAAAGTGCGTGCAATACGTTCGTAGGCTGGGAAAAGTGTTTCATCTGTGTTGAAAACGGCAACATCAGCAGATCCTCTGGAGGCAACCAGCGGACTGTGCAGCTCTTCCAGTGCGGCAAGCAACCTATCAAGTCCGATTGAGCTGCCAACTCCTGGAAGTTGTTCCTTGGTGTAGAGGCTTGCAAGGTCGTTGTAGCGTCCTCCACTGCAAACCGAACCAAAGTGGGGGAGGCGGGTGAGGAAGGTCTCGTAGACGATACCTGTGTAGTAGTCAAGGCCACGGGTTATGGAGGGGTCGAAGGTGAAGTGCTTTTCAATGCCTGCCTCGTAGAGATAGCTGTAGATCTTTCGCATACGGGTGCTGTGTTCACTCTCTCCGCCGGAGAGAGCGACCAGTCTGTCCAGGGTGGAGAGGAATGACTCACTCTCATCTTCCTTGTCGATGTATTGGAGGATTGAAGCAGCCTTTACCTGATCACCAGCAATCTCGATGAGCAGTTTCAGTACTTCTTCCTTGCCAATCTTTCTGAGCTTGTCAACAGCACGGAGAATCTCCACACTCTCTGCAAGCAACCCAAGATGTGAGAGAAAGGTATTGAACATCCCGCGGTGAGCGATACAGAACTGATAGTCCTCAACCCCCATGACAGAGAATGAGCTGTCCATCATGGAAAGAATCTCAAAGTCTGCCTCAGCATTGTCCACTCCAACGATGTCGAAGTCACACTGGGTAAACTCCCGGTAGCGGCCTTTCTGGGGATTCTCGCCACGCCAAACCTTGTCAATATGGAACCGTTTGAAGGGAAGGGGGAGTTCTGCCAAGTGCTGAGCAAGAAAACGTGCAAAGGGTACGGTCAAATCGAAGCGAAGTGCGACATCCCTGTCCCCGTTGTCCTTGAAGTGAAAGATCTGCTTGTCTGTCTCACCTCCACCCTTTCCCAACAGGACTTCCGTATACTCCAGAACCGGGGTGTCAATCGGAACAAAACCATAGGAACTGAAATGCTCCTCGAGTTTGTTTATGATTGTTTTCTTAGGGATTTCCATGGAGGGCAAAAAGTCTCTAAAGCCTTTGAGAACCCTTGGTTCGATAATGCTTTTCGCCTTCGTTTCCTTGCTCATTGATTCGGTCTCCTGTTGTGTTTTTAGTGTGAATGGTGTAAAAAGAGTGTATAACGAATCGCTTGTGCACTGCAATATGCGGTTCTTTCACTACCTAATACTTCAATGAGAGCGATATGCTGATACGATACAAACAAGACGAACATGGAAAAACACTGCCTGTTGCAAACATCTACACCCAAAGTGAACACAAGATACCGAACCACCTGATTGACCGCGATGCACTGTGGGCTATAAGAAAACTCCAGAACTCTGGGGCGGAGGCCTATTTGGTAGGAGGTGCTGTAAGAGATTTATTGCTTGGAAACACCCCCAAGGATTTTGACCTTGCCACCAGTGCTTCTCCCCGTCAGATCCAGAGAATGTTCTGGAACGCCAGGATTATCGGTAAACGATTCAAGTTGGTGCACTTGGTGTTCAAGGACAAGGTTTTGGAAGTCTCCACCTTCCGCAGTGGAGAAGAGGCCATGGAAGGCAACAACAATGTCTTTGGTTCCATCGATCAGGATGCAAAGCGCAGGGACTTCTCGGTCAACAGTCTCTATTACGATCCAACCAATGGACAGTTGCTGGATTTCAACAACGCCATGGAGGATTTCAAGAAGAAGCGCATCAGCTCGATCATTCCCCTGGATGAGACCTTCAACGAGGACCCTGTTCGCATGATCAGGGCGGTCAAGTATGCGATGACTACCGGTTTCTCCCTCAGATGGAGCATTCGGGTGGCAATTAGAAAACACTCAGGGGAACTCTCCAGGGTTTCCACAAGCAGGCTTACCGAAGAGGTCAACAAGATTCTCGCAAGCGGGCATAGTGTCAAGATTTTCAATGAGCTGAACAAGTACAAGCTGCTGGTATTCATGCTTCCGGCTTTTTCAGTCTACTGTACCTTTCCCCAAGTTCAGAAAAGCTTGCAGGAGTTGGATGATCGTGTGATGCGTTTCAAGCAGGGCAAGGGAGATGAGGTTGACCTGGCAGATATGATTAAGGCATTGGTTGATCCCCTGGTCATTTTTGCAGATGACCACATGAGCCCCGATGAACGGTTCAAGGAGACATTCCGCCAGATCAAAGTATTGATCAGTCCAATGACCCCTTCCAATTATGACGTGGAACTGGCCAGTGAGCGACTCTTGAGTGAACGTGGATTCAAGACACCTAGAAACTGTGTGAGGATGCGTCGTCCGGCAAACCGTATTCCCCAAAAGAGAAAGCCCAATGTAAAGCGAAAGGGAAGAGCAGAGGCAAGCGGAGAAGCACAGAGTGGATCTCGAAGAAGGAACACCAGAAGGGGGCCAAAGAAGGGTGCCTCCACCTCCCAAAAAAGTTCATCAGAGACTGCTTCCCAGCCGAAGAACAGCGCAGAAGCTCACGACCTCTAGCCCCACTCCTCAATCTCGATATTGACACTGGAGACAAAGATGCCTCCATACTTCTCCAGACTGTCTGCAATATACTCTTGAAGCTCTCCTAGGGTAGTGGCGATCTGGTGTTGCATGGGAACTCGCAACTTGACCGTAAGAGCATACCCCTCGGCCTTTACCTGTACCTGGACACGCTTCACCTTTATCTGGCTGTCAAACTCGTCAATGCAGTGGGCAACCATCTGGGTGAGGGCTGCCTCACTGACAGTGGTCTTCCCATACTTGCTGAATTCGGGACGTACGATGGTTTTCTCAAAACTGACATTCTTGCGCTGAAACGGTACCTGCCTACCATGTTTGAAGAAAACCCGCATGGAGTCGTATACAATCTGGGGATAGTTGCGGGTTATTTCAATGGAAGGAACGGGAATGACATGTTTCCCCTCGCTGTAGCGGATTCTCATGGCGGTATCTATCTGTTCCTTTGTTGCGATGTCCTCGATACGCATCAGTTTCTCTGGTTGGGGAAGGTTGAGTCTGGCAGCAATCTTATACACCATTTTTTCACTGGTGCCGATGATCAGAATACGATGGTATTTTTCTTTGCTGAGTGCCTCTCTCACTTCATTTTGGTGCTCTGCATCATCAAAGACAGCCGTCCTGACGGCAGAGAGCATATTCTCCTCCCGTTTGGCTGATTTCCCCGCCATGATGCGATCTCCCCTGATGAGAAGCCCGTCGTCTATGATTAAATCTATACGAAATTTCTGGGCGATCAGCTTGGAACGGAAACTTTTTCCGGTACCGCTCTTGCCGACCAATGCATATACTTTAATGCCTTTTAATTTCCAGAAAGCATATTTAAAAACTCGATTCATGGTTTTCATTATACCGAAATTCTTGTACAATAGAACAGTATTTGTTAAAATTCGCAGTCTGGTCTTATTATCACCTACATAAGGAGCGTTATGCATGCAAAGAATACCTACATTCAGTAAGGGTGGAGTGCATCCTGACGATAGAAAGGTATATAGCCGCTCTGAGGCAATAGAACGTATACCCATGCCCTCAGAACTGATTGTTGCCTTGTCCCAACATCTTGGTGCCCCAGCCAAAGCTTTGAAAGCAAAAGGCGATACGGTTGTAAAGGGAGAAAAAATAGGGGAGGCAGCCGGTTTCATCAGCAGTGATGTGCACTCACCGGTTTCTGGAACCATCAAGGAAATCCGCAAAGTCACGCTCGCCAACAGTGTGCAGTGTGATGCCTATGTCATTATCCCCGATGAAGAACAACCTGCTGATGGGTCTGAGATGGTTGATTGGCAGAGCATTGATGGAAGCACCTTGCTTGCCAGTATCAAGGATATGGGTATTGTCGGGATGGGAGGTGCCACCTTCCCAGCCCATGTCAAGTTTTCCATTCCAAAGGATAAGAAGGTGGATGCCTTTGTGGTAAACGGAGTGGAGTGTGAACCCTACTTGACCGCTGACTATCGCATTATGCTGGAAAAGGGTGAACAGGCACTTGAAGGTGCCATGATTGTTGCAAAAATTGTACAGGCAAAGCGTGTCATCGTCGGCATTGAAATGAATAAACCCGATTGCATCGATCACCTCAAGAAGATTGTCAAGGAGAGAGGGTATCCCATTGAAGTCATGGGCTTGAAGATGAAATACCCCCAGGGCGACGAAAAACAGTTGCTCAAGGCGACGATCAACAGGGAGATTCCTTCGGGCAAGCTTCCTCTCGATGTAGGTGCTGTTGTTGCGAATGTGGGAACCTGTAATGCCATCTATGAGGCTGTTGTATTGAAGAAGAGCCTCTACGAACGGGTTGTCAGTGTAACCGGAGAGTGTATTGCGCATCCAAAGAACGTACTGGCTCCAGTGGGTACGAAAATGGGTGACCTGCTTGATTTCTGTGGAGGATTCTCCCGTGAGCCGGAGAAGCTGGTAAGTGGTGGTCCGATGATGGGATTCTCCTTCTTCGACACAGAGACGCCGATTACCAAGGGATCAAGCGGACTCTTGGCGTTGGGAGAAGAAAAGAAGTACCGCATGACCAGCTGTCTCAACTGTGGACGTTGTGTTGCAGCCTGTCCAATCGGTCTAATGCCGGCAAAGCTCTATCGTTATATCACCAACGGGGAGTATGAAGAGGCGATGAAGACTTCCTTGATGGATTGCAAGGAGTGTGGGTGTTGTGCCTATGTCTGCCCTGCCCATCTGCCTCTGGTGCACACAATGAAGACTGGAAAGAAATTGGGGAGAAAGAAGAAATGAATAAACCTACTCTTACGGTTTCCTCTTCGCCACATCTACATGCGAAGAGTGATACCGCTAGTATCATGTGGAGTGTTTCACTGGCTCTCGCTCCTGCAACCCTCTGGGGTGTGTATGTTTTTGGTATGCGTTCTCTTTTGGTGCTTGCAGTTGCAATTCTCACTGCTCTGGTAAGTGAATACCTGTTGGGAAGGCTGTATAAGGAGTCAACACTCTGGGATGGATCAGCATTCCTGACTGGTTTGCTGGTAGGTCTGAATATGAGTCCTTCGGTTCCTCTGTTCATTCCATTCATTGCAAGTGTATTTGCAATCTTTGTTGCCAAGTGGACCTTCGGAGGTCTTGGTGCGAACTGGGCAAATCCAGCCCTGGCCGGTCGTGTGTTTGTATTTTTCTCATTCACCACGCCTATGAGCAGCTATGTTGCTCCCCGCACCCTTGCATCAGCTCTTCCTGATGCGATTTCCACGGCAACACCCCTGTCCCTCAGCAAGACCGCAGTGGCGGGAGGAACCTTGGGAATGGATGGCACCTCATTGCTCTCCTCTTTGGGGTATCCAGCCACAGATCTGGCACAAACGCTGTCTGCAATGACAGGAATCAATGCCTTCACAATCGATACCTTTTTGGGCAATGTTGCCGGGTGTATCGGAGAAGTCAGTGCCTTGGCCCTGCTCATTGGAGGAATATATCTCTTGGTACGGAAGATTATTACCTGGCATATCCCGCTTACCTATCTGCTCTCTACAGCAATTCTTACCTGGATCTTTGGGGGTATTCCCTCTGGATTGGGTATGTTTGGTGGAAGTTTCCTCTCCTCAATCTTCAGTGGCGGATTGATGCTGGGGGCCATATTTATGGCAACTGACTACGTCACCAGTCCCATCAGTAGAAAGGGGCAGATCCTGTATGCCCTCGGATGTGGATTCTTCACCTTCCTCTTCAGGTATTTCGGCAGCATGCCAGAGGCTGTCTCAGTCTCCATCCTGATGATGAACATCCTCACTCCTACCATTGACCGCTATGTCGTTCCCAGAAAGTTCGGGGATACTCGCGAGTTGAGAAAGAAACAGAAGGAGGCACGGGCATGACAAAGAATCTGAAGTACGGACTGATCTTGCTCTCCATCTGTGCAGTTTGTGCATTTGCCCTGGCGCTCACCAATTCGGTGACAGCTCCGGTGATCGTACGACTTGATCTGGAGAAGAAAAACCAGGCCCTTGAATCGGTGAGTGCAGGGTATGCATTCGGCGAACAGGAAATGGTTGCAGAGAACAAGTATGTGAGCTACTCCATCGATTTGACCGATAATGGAGAACTGGTAGGCTACATCATTGGATTGCAGAGTGCCGGGTATGGTGGACAGATGACCTTGGTTGCATCCTATACTCTTTCAGGGGAACTGCTTGCCTCACAGCTATTGAATCACAGTGAGACACCCGGCCTGGGAGCAAAGGCTGCAGATGCATCCTATATGGATATGTTCAAGGGTAGTGGTAGTGAAACACCCGTTCCTACGAGCAAGGATATGCTCTCAGACAGTGAAGCACAGGCGGTAAGTGGTGCATCAGTCACTTTTACTGCAGTAGGAAAAGCACTTGATGCGGGTAGTGCCTACGTGAAAGAGCTTGGAGGTGCAAAATGAGTAAGAGGTCAAAAGAACTCACCAAAGGATTCTTCAAGGAAAACCCAATTTTTGTCCTCATGTTGGGACTCTGTCCAGTACTGGGCGTTTCTACCCAGGTCTCCAATGCTATCGGCATGTCAGCCGGTGTATTGTTTGTGTTGTTGTTCAGCAACATCATTATCTCCGGTCTCAGACATGTAATTCCTGCTTCCATCCATATTCCTGCTTACATCGTAGTCATTGCTACACTGGTCACCATTACCGAAATGGTAATGCACGCCTTCGTTCCTGCAGTCTATAGTTCTCTTGGCGTGTATCTTCCTCTGATCGTGGTAAACTGCATCATTTTGGGAAGGGCTGAGGCTTTTGCGAGCAAGAATACCGTTGTCGACAGTATTCTCGATGCAATTGGGATGGCTATTGGCTTTGCGCTCGGACTGACCCTTATTGCTTTGATCCGTGAGCTGTTCGGTTCGGGTACCATCACCTTGTTCCCCATGGGAAATTTTAGTGGTGTCATCAATATCCCTTGGTTCTACGATAATCCAATCAGGGTTCTCTCCCTGGCTCCCGGTGCGTTGTTGATCATGGGATTCCTCAAGGCGTTCTTCGATTGGAACTCCTCACGAAAGAAGGATAGGTAAGATGAGTTATATTGCAATACTTATTACATTTATATTTATCAATAACTTCATTCTTGTGCAGTTCTTGGGGGTATGTCCCTTCATCGGAGTTTCCAAGAACAGTGAGAATGCCATTGGGATGGGTGCATCGGTAACGTTTGTTACCACGGTGGCATCTGTCGTGACCTGGGCGATCTACTACTTCCTGTTGGTTCCCTTCAATTTGCAGTACCTGCAGACATTGACCTTCATTCTGGTCATTGCGAGCTTGGTGCAGCTTTTGGAGATGGTTATCCAGAAGATCAGCCCAGCGCTGTACAAGGCTCTGGGTATCTATCTTCCCTTGATTACCACCAACTGTGCGGTTCTTGGTATTGCCATCATCAACATAACCAACGAGTATAATGTCATGGAGGCCTTTTTCGGTGGGATTGCTGCTGGTCTTGGATTTACCTTGGCTATCGTGTTGATGAGCAATATCCGTGAGAAGCTTGACCTGCAGCCGGTGAGAAAGGCATATCGTGGGGTTCCCATCGCATTTATCTCAGCTGGGTTGATGGCTCTGGCCTTCATGGCTTTTGACAAGTCACTGCTCACCAATCTGCATCTGGTTTAAGGGGGATCGTTGTGAATATTGTAATGGCAATTTTGGTAGTCGCCGTACTTGGTGGACTCTTTGGATTCGGTCTCTCCTACGCAGAAAAGAAATTGGCGGTCAAGAAAGACCCCAAGGCACTCGCCTTGGAACCGATCATGCCCGGTGCAAACTGTGGTGTTTGTGGGTATGCAGGATGTGCGGCCTATGCAGCTGCGGTTGCCAGTGGAGAGGCCCCAATCGGGTTATGCAGCCCCGGTGGTCCTGATTTGGTAACCAAGATGGCTGAGATTATGGGTCAGGAGGTGGATACCTCTGGAGATACCAGGCGAAAGGTTGCGCATGTTATGTGCAGAGGGAACGTGGATCTTAGTGCAAAGGACTACAACTATGAGGGGCTTGAGGACTGCAATGCAGCATACTTGCTCTTTGGTGGGGATTATACGTGTAGAGATGCTTGCCTTCATTTGGGTTCTTGCATCAAGGTGTGTCCAACCGGTGCCATCAGCAAGGATGCAGATGGCTACATTGTAGTCGATGAGAAGAAATGCATCAGCTGTGAGAAGTGTGTACAGATCTGCCCGACCGGTGCTATGCACATGATTTACGAAGACAGTGAATATGTGATTGAATGCAACAGCCATGAACCAGGTGGTAAGGTACGGAAATTCTGTACTGTAGGTTGTATTGGTTGTAAAATCTGTGAAAACAAGTATCCTGAATCTGGATGCAAGGTTGATAGATTCCTCTCCACCTTTGATCAGACACTCCCACACAGCCAGATTGCTGATGCTGCTGAGGCGTGTCCGACCAAATGTATCATCAAGCGGTAATACATGAAACTTTTGATAGGCGCGTATAGTCAAATCACGAATGCTGAGCCAATGCCCGTTTACGAACGGGCATTGGAGGCTGTATGCAAACCTTTGCTTACGCACCTGCATGGAAGTGAAAATACGGTGATGCAACTCTCCTTGAGTGTTCCTTTGCTTGAGTGGATTGATGCAAACCATAGCTCAGTGAGTCTCCTTATCACCGATCTTTCGAAGAATGGAAAGGTTGAATTGCTCACTGGTTCCTACAACCAGAGCATCTTGAGCCTCCTCAGTCCAAAAGATCGTTCAAATCAGATAGAGATGACCACAACCTACCTCAGAAAGCGATTTTCCCAACGTTCAAAGACGTTGTTCAGCTATGGGCAGGTCTTCAATCCCCTCTACATCAATACCGCAAACCTCTGTTTCATTGATTCGATTGTCATATCCACCTCCTTTGGACATGCCCAGAACCAACAGTTCAAGGAACCATTCATCATGCAGGAGATGGGGAAGTCAGTGTCCATCATTCCCAGTGATGATGATATCAGTACCATGATCGGTTCCTATGCAAGAAAGATGATCAGCTTCGGGAATCTCCTTGAGCAGATCAGGAGTCACTTGGAGAGCAGACCGCCGTTTGTCATGGCAATGATCAATCTTGACCATCTATTGCAGGGGGGTATCAGCGCTCAGCAGACGATACAACTTTTCGACCTCTTGCTCAGCTATGAAACCTCTTCGGTTGAAGAAGCCCATTTGCTCTCTGAGCACCCCAGGAAAGGATATCTCCAGGCCGGTTGGTATGGATTTGACGCCAGGAAAGGGGAGCTTGGGTGTATCAATGAGCTCTTTGTGAAGGACGAAAGCCTTGCCTATCTCTATGGTCGCTATACCACCATGGTAGAGAACGCGAGGATGTACAAGAAAGACAAGGATGTACGCAAGCGATTGGAATCGTTGATTCAGAAGATGTCATGCGGCAGCATGTATCTTTGTGATGCAAATGCCCCAATGCTTCGTTCTTCGGTGAGAAAACTCTTCTGGCGCTATATCAGTGAAGCAGACAGCGTGCTCTCGTCCCTCAAGGACTACAGTTACCCGTTGGCCAATGACTTCGATCATGACACCCTCACCGAGCATCTCTTTATCGGGAAATACTTGAGTTGTGTGGTGGATGCAAAGGGAGGAGCTCTCTCTGAGCTGACCTACCTTCCTTCACTGCACAATTATGGGGACTCCTTTAGTCCACTCCCACAGTTTGGGAGCAATCAGGGGAATCTGCATAGGCTTCCACCGGGAGTAAAGCAACGACTCTTCAGTGATGTCTTTCTGCATGAAGACTGTATCATGGATGAGTATGACAAACGCGATGAGTCCCACTGCCTTTCTCTTGGTAGTCACGTCTATGATCTCAAAGGTGTCGACCGGAGAAATAGTGAGTATCTGGCAACCTATACGACCGGCGTGCATCCCCTCATTGGAGGGTCTGTGAAGATTGCCAAGCACTTCAAGCTGAGGCAGAACACGGTCCTATTGGATATTACCGTGACCAATATCGGGGAGACGGCAGTCAGATGTACCTATGGGTGTGAGATCCCACTGTCCATTGCATCCAAAAACCTGCCGGTTAGTTTCATCCAGTTGGAAAACAAACACAATGTCACCTGGGATGAAAAAGAGGTGGTTGTTCCTGGGGTGAAGTCCCTGAGGATGTATGATGAGCCAAACAGCACCAGCCTTACCTTGGTTGGTGATACCCGCTTTACCTTGCTCAAGGAAGACTATACTATTGAGTGCGAAACGGTTCAGGGGAATGAGAGCCTCTACCAACATACCTTGTTCATGGCCTCTTGGCCGATTGTATTGGAAAGTGGAGAGGAGAAGAAATTCACCCTTGGCCTTCGCGTTGAACGAAAATAGGAGTACCCAAATGTTTTTCCAGAATAAATCACAGTTTGAATCCGTAAAAGAAGAAGCCTATACCGTATGGAGGCGTCTTTGACCCGCAAGGGATGGAAAGTCAGATACAAACACTCGAATCGAAAACCTTGGAGCCTGGTTTTTGGGATGATCCCAATACTGCACAAACACTCTTCGTAGAGCTCAATGGGTTGAAAGAGACCTATAACGCATGGAAGGACCTCATCGAGGCAGTGGATGAGATGAGCGAGTTGATGGACCTCTATGCCGATGAGCCGGACAATGCGGAAGAGGAAGAGCAGGTCAATGACCAGCTTGAGGAGTTGTTTGCAACCTACCAGAAGCTACGGGTAAAGACGTTGCTGGACGGGAAGTTTGACAAGAATGACTGCTTCCTCACCATTCATGCCGGAGCTGGGGGGACAGAGGCCAGCGACTGGGCAAATATGCTGATGAGAATGTATCTCAGGTACTGTGAGCGCAACGGCTTCAAGAGCCAGGTGCTTGATTTGCAAGAGGATGAGGGTGGCATCAAAAGTGCAACCATCAAGGTCAGTGGTCCCTATAGCTTCGGATATCTCAAGGGGGAAGCCGGAGTTCACCGATTGGTGAGAATCAGTCCCTTTGACTCCCAGAAGCGTCGTCATACCTCCTTTACCAGTGTGTATGCATCACCGGTCATTGATGACACCATCGAAATTGACCTGAAGCCTGAAGACTACCGCCTCGATACGTATCGAGCAGGAGGGGCGGGTGGACAGCATGTCAACAAAACAGACAGTGCCGTGAGAATCACCCACTACGCATCCGGTATTGTTGTACAGTGCCAGAATGAGCGAAGCCAGGTCATGAACAAGGAAGTTGCATTCAAGATGCTCAAGAGCCGCCTTTACGAGTACTATCGTGCTGAGAAGGAGAAGGAGCATCAAAAAGACGCAATTGAGAAGAAAGAGATTACCTGGGGTAGTCAGATCCGCTCGTATGTGTTCCAACCCTATACCATGGTGAAGGATCATCGTACCGGTACAACTATTGGAAATATCCAGGCAGTCATGGACGGGGAGATTGAACCCCTCATCGAAAGCTTCTTGCAGTGGGGGCAAAAGGAGGAGTAGTGCATGGGCAGACACCTCGCCCTCACCATGTTGTGTGTGTTCATGCTCCTCAGTGTTTTCCCTTTGGTTGCCAAAGAGGAAACACCCCCTTATTCCGTCGGTATAGTCAGTTTGGACGAAGGACTCTCCTCTCTCTCGGAATTGGTCGCTTCAGTCTCCTCCAGATACGGAAAGATTTGCTTTCCTGGTGATGAGGAGCTGGCGTACCGCTATGAGCAGCTGCAACGCGAGAAAGAGCGTATTCGCATTGAGAATCTCAAGAGAGCCTATGCTTCGTATGATGAGGATAGGGTGGAGGAACTTCGCTCATTACCTGCAGAGGAGGTAATAAAGCCTGTCTCTTCTTATCCTGTTCGCTATACAGAGGTACCCTATGATTCACATCTGGGGGATGCTTTCAAGGCCAGTGATGAGGCACTTTCCTGGTTTGCCGATCGAGAAGGGTATGATGCATTGCTCTTGCTCAGTAGTGAATCCTTGTCCGATTTCCAGAGGGTGCAAGTGCTCTATTATGTACAGGCAACGGGAGAGAAATTCTCTCTCATCGATTCCTTGGTGAAAAATGCCTATTATCAGGAATTGGAAGAGTCGCTCTCTCAGGCAATCTTTGCAGCAACGGCAAAGGGAAATCTTGGAATTTTGTCCCTCTCTGCAATTCCTGTGGGGCTTTCTGTCTCTGTAGACGGAAACCAAGTTGATCTGATTGACTCTTCCTTGTTTCTTCCCCCGGCGACCTATGCTCTTACATTGGAAGCGCCGGGGTACGAGCCGGTCTCACTTGAAGTGACAAGCAAGGAAAATACGATCAGGCATCTGGAATTCTCTTTCGAAGAAGCACAGTTTCCTCCTTCCCTGTTGCACAGTGCCAATGGCAATGTCTCATGGTATGTGAACGGAGAGAGCAAGGGTGAAGGGCTTTCCCTCTCCCTATCAGATCCTACCTATCCATTGGTGGTGATTATGGAAGGGGAGTCCTTTTCCCAGAAGGTTGTCCACCTTGATAGTCCTGTGGAACAAGAACTCACGATTGCCTTGCAGTATGCACAAACCAGTGAGTCTTCCCTTCACAAGGATGCGCAGAAGGACTTCTATAAACGGCTGAGAAATACTATTCTGTGGTTCTCATCCTACATTGGCTGTACGGTATTGAGTCAGATGTACGCAACTGGCAACCCGTTGTGGCAGGTAGGCATGGTGGCTACCAGTTCAGTTGCACTGGTCAGTTCAATAGCCATGGTCTCGGATTTTCTATCCTATGAGGCTATGACTGGAACAGGTATTTGAAGAGAATGAGGAGTACGTCATGTTAAAAGGGTTTGGGGCCAAATTGAAGGCCCTGTTTGGGATCAGCACCTTTGATGAATCATATTTTGAAAATCTAGAGGATTTCCTTATTGAGGGAGATTTGGGAGCAACGTTATCCTTTACCATCAGTGATGAGGTAAGGAAGCGGGCAAAGAGTGAGAAATCAAAAACGGCACGGGATTTGCAACTTCTGGTGAAAAATCATCTTGAAGGGAAGATTCAGGCGTTTCAGCCGACACTGGAAATCGGGACCTTGCAGGTTTTCTTGATCTTGGGTGTCAATGGAGTCGGCAAGACTACAACCATTGCCAAGCTTGCAAACATGTACCAGAGGCAAGGAAAGCAGGTTCTGCTTGCCGCCGGTGACACCTTCCGTGCAGCTGCGATTGACCAGCTTGAGATCCATGCCGATAGACTGGGATGCAGGATTGTAAAACAGAAGAGTGGCAGCGACCCAGGCTCTGTTGTATTTGATGCCATCACCTCTGCCCAGGCACGTGGGGAAGATCTTGTTCTGATCGATACCGCAGGAAGAATGCACAACAAGGAAAATCTCTTGCGTGAACTTTCCAAGATTGACAAAATCGTGAAAGGTCGTGGGATCGCCGATGAGCACTACAAGAAATTCCTTGTCATTGACAGTACCACTGGGCAGAATGGCATCAGCCAAGCAGAACTCTTCAACCAGGCAGTGAAGATCGATGGCCTGATCCTCTCCAAGTATGACAGCCTCGCAAAAGGGGGGGCATTGGTCCAGATAGGACAGAAGTTTTCCATCCCTGTCTCTTTTGTTGGTACTGGTGAGCAATACAAGGATATTCAACCTTTTGACAAGGATGAATTCCTCAATACGTTGGTAGGTTTGACGGAGTAACATGAAATATTTTCTGTGCTGTGCAGTCATGGCTCTCAGTTTTTCTTTGCTGGTTGCTTCATCGATGGTGAAGTCGAACAGTATCGGTCAAGAACTTGGTGCATACACAGAAAGTGATTCATATCAGCTCGTTATTGATGCAGATGATCGGCAACTGTGGAAACAGGATACGTTGCTCTGGACGGAGCAACGTAGCAAGGATGCACAGGATAGGACCGTCATCACGCGTCTTTATCACACAGAGGGTACTCCTTCTTCTTCAAAGATCTTTTCGGATGGGCATCTTATACGACAAGAAGAGGGTCCCCATACCTACTCATACTACTATGGTGAGGATGGTATGTTGGAACAGGTGAACAGCTATCTCTCAGACACCCTGCAGGAGTCATTGCTTTTTAGCTATGCTTCCTCATCTGGAAGGCTCATTGCGGTGATTACCATCAAGGGGGATGAGAGCTCCATCCGGTATTTCAATCAAGAAGGCACCTATCGTTCTTTTACCTATGCAGATCGAGAGGGTGGGCAAACCTTTCTCACCCTTCAGGGAGAGTCCACCATCGAGAAACCCTTCAGTGCAACACAAGAGGTGGGAGATTTCCAGGTGATGGTTGAAGAGACAGGAGCCTTCTCTGTTACCCGTAGCCGCGCTGATGGGACCCAGGTGCAGGAAACGTATAATGAGATGGGACTGTTGGTTTTTGAGAAAGACCCTTCCCGTGAGACAGAATACCGGTATAATGAAGAGAACGTACTACTCAGTGAGCACACCACCCTGCTTGAGGGAAAAGAGATGGTGACTCGCTATGAAAAGGGGGAGAAGACGATGGTTGAAGAGAGGGAAGCCGGCCGAACCACCAGCATCCTGAGATTCATGGAAGACGGTACCAGGATCCAGACCCTCTACAGCGAGGGGTTCCCGTACTGTGATATCACCTACGCATCTGGTGGAAAACGAATTCTTTCCATCTCCTACCGATAACCATGCGTCTTCTGTTGCGTCTGGCCACCCGCTACGCCTTTTCCAAGCAGAATCGGCATCGTGGGACCAGTGTGCGCATCGCCTTTGGTCTGGCGCTCTGTCTTTTTGCCATCGTAGCGGTGCTTTCGTTCATGCAGGCGTTGCAGCGAAACCAATTTGAGGATATCAGGACCTTCGAGTCCTTCGACCTGCAAATAGAACTTCAGGTGAATGATTATACCCAGGCACGGGAAGCTGCAGAGGAGATAGAACAGTTGGCTATGGTTCAGCATGCCTTTGTCTATGCCGATATTCCGGTGATTGCACAAGGTTCAAGCGGATCAAATGTAGCCGGACGCCTTCGTGGTATTGAGGGTGAGGGGCGTTTCCTTTCCCAACTCAATAGTTACCGGGGATTTCTTTTTGAAGAGGGTAAAATCGCTTCATCCTACTCCAATACCCGCTCAATCGACATGAACGATGAAATCACCCTGACCTTTCTTAAAAAAGGGCGACAGGCAACGGTCGTCCCTGCAAAGCGAACAATGGAGGTTGGGGCAATCTACTATACCACCAGCTATGATTTTGACCATTCCACCTTTCTCAGCGATGTACAGACGCTTCTTGCACTCCAAGGCGATGCGATGCTGAAGATCGGGGTCTTCACCAATGAGGATGTTGATCTGGTAAAGGAGGCAATAACAGCATTGGGGTATACACAGACCAGTACCTGGACTGAAGTGAATGCTTCTCTCTATGGGGCGATGGAACTGGAACAGAAGATGATGGCTCTTATGTTGTTCTTGATGGTGCTTGTAATCCTGGTACATATCAGAAGCAGTTCCAGGCGGCTTCTCTTGGCAAAACAGACTGAGATTGCGATGCTTAGATCCATTGGATTGACCAAGCATCAAGTACAGTTGTTGTTTGTAGTGCAGGCAGCACTGGTGGCCATGATCGGAAGCTTGCTGGGGGTATTGCTCTCCTACCTTTCAATAGCGCTCTATCCTTTCCTCTCTCAATACGTCTATCGTTCAATGGGGGTGCATCTGGTTCTTGAGATACGAAGTATGGAGATACTCCTCCTTTTTGTCTCAATTGTTGCCTTCAGTCTTCTTGCATCCTACCAAGGGACCCATAGGATTCTAAAAGCCGATATTATGGAGATGTTTACACATGACGAAGTCAAATGAGGTGCTTACCCTGTCGCAGGTATCCAAGAGCTTTCCGGCAACTCTCAGGGGAGGGGAGCCAATCCAGATACTGGAGAATGTCTCCCTTAGCCTCAATCGCTCCACCAGTATTGCCATTACGGGAAGAAGCGGCAGTGGCAAGTCCACCCTTCTGCAGGTGAGTGCAGGATTGCTATCGGCAGACAGCGGTAGTATACATTTTGAGGGGAAGGAGTTGCAAAAACTTGACGATGAACATCTGAGCCGTTTGAGAAGCCGGTCCATGGGGTTCATCTTCCAAAGCAGCCTGCTTCTTGACGATTTTACTGCGTTGGAGAATGTACAGATATCGGCCATGATCGCAGGAATGAGTGAACGGGAAGCAGGGAAAAGAGCACTTGCAATGCTGGAGTTGGTTGGAATGCAAGATCGATTGGATCACACCAGTGACCAGCTCTCTGGGGGAGAGCGCCAGCGAGTGGCAATTGCCAGGGCCCTGGTCAATGAACCTTCCCTGATTTTTGCTGATGAACCGACCGGGAGTCTGGATGAAAGAAACGCCGCTCTGGTTGAGGATCTATTGTTTTCCTTGGTCCAGGAGCGAAATGTAGGTCTCATGTTGATCACCCACAACCTTGCATTTGCTAGTCGCTGCGATACTGTCTACCAGCTGCATAACCGCAATGTGGAGGTACGCTCTTGAGGCAGACACTTCTTCACCTCCTGGTACTGAGAAAACTCGGCTATAAAGGGAGCAGGGCAGCAAAGAAACGAATTCTCTTCAATCTTCTTTTGATCACCTTGGTGGTCAGTGCCCTTATCTTTGCCCAGATTTTCGTGGTATCCATGAGTAGAGGAATTGCCGATAAGTATGCACTGCTGGGCAATGGACATCTGCAGATCCATGAGAGTGCAGCCATCCAGATTCCTGAGAGAGAGGGACTGCTTGATGTACAGCTGGTCAGTGAGAGCTATGCGCTCATCTACAGTCCTGAAGGAAACAAGATGGTCAGGCTAAAAGGAGTGGAAGATGGCTATTTCAATGCAATGAGAGTCAGCCAGATCACTCTTGGAACACCGCTTGAAGAGGACAGTACGACCCTCGAGCAGGTATTGCTCAGTACAACGCTTGCTCAGGAGTTGCAGGTTGACATCGGGGAGCGGGTTGCCCTGATGTTGGTTGGAGAGCAGGGCATCAGGCCGCAGCTCTGTGTGGTGGGCAATCTCTATGACTCCGGCTATCGCGAACTGGATGCCAATCTTGTGTTCAGTGATTATGATCTGATGCATCGCCTCTTCAAGGGGAGTGAGGAGACCTACTATGAACTGTTGGTCGCACAAGGGTATATAGAGCCACTGAAGAAGGAGTACCGAAAGGAAGGGTACACGGTAACAAGTTGGGATGAAGAGAACTTCAGTATTGCCACGAATCTCAATACCAGCCGACAAGCAGTGCTTGGGGTCATGGTAGCTGTTGCCATCCTCTGTGGGTACTTTATCAGCGAACTGAGTCGCGAACTGGTGGAGGACGACAAACACCAGATAGCCATGCTTGCCCTGTTGGGAGCTCGCTACTCCCTGATACAACGTGTCTACTTTTCAACCGTCATGTTGGTAACGGTTCTTTCAATTCTATCTGGAAGTGCCCTTGGTATTTTGCTGTCTCGCAGCTTGCCATCCATCCTTGGTGCAATTGCTGAGAAACGTATTCCATCCCTCTCGTACTACTTGCTTGAGTTCAAGGTGCTCTATCCTTTCTCCGATATCCTTGTCATTGTATTGGTTCTACTGCTGGTAAGCATGCTTTCTGTCCAGTTCAGCCTGAGAAGGGTAAAACGAATTGAACCTTTAAGCTGTACACACTTTGATTAACTGAGCTTTTTCAGTATACTTGCTCTATGAATTTTGAAGTGTTCGTACTCGGGACCAGCGGCATGATGCCTCTTCCCAATAGGTTTCTTACCAGTGCCATGGTTCGTCGTGACGGCGAACTCTTCCTCTTCGATTGTGGAGAAGGTACGCAAGTCTCCCTGAAGATGCTGAATCTGAAGTGGAAAAAGATCCACTCCATCTTCATCAGCCATATGCATGCAGACCATGTGACCGGCCTTCCTGGGATTCTTATGCTTTCCAGCCAGGTGGACCGTGATGAGCCACTGACGCTCTATGGTCCTCCCAAGCTCAAGGAGTATGTGGATGCAAATCGAAGGATTCTCGATATGTACATAAATTACGAGATCATCGTAAAAACCGCAGAGCCTGGAGTTATCCTGGAAACTGAGGATTTCATTGTTCGTGCCTTCCGTCTCAACCATACAAAACCCTGCCTGGGCTATGTAATGCAGGAGAAGGATCGCCCCGGCGAGTTTCACCCGGATAAAGCAAAGGAGCTGGGAGTCCCGATGGGGCCACTATGGGGAAGGCTCCAGAAAGGACAGGAAGTGACCCTTCCTGACGGGAGCATTGTAGAGAGTGCCCAGGTCATGGGGGAAAAGCGGGAGGGGCGAAAGTTCAGCTATGTCACCGATTCACTCTACCTGCCATCCATTGCAGCTGAGGTTGCTCATAGCGATCTCTTGCTCTGTGAGGGAATGTTTACCAGTGATATGGCTGAGACCGCCTATGAGAAGAAACACATGACAGCAAGCCAGGCTGCACAGATTGCAAAGGATGGGGAGGTTAAGAAGCTGGGGCTCATGCACTACAGCCCACGCTATGGCGACCGTGAACTAAGGTTCCTCCTCAAGGATGCACGCAATGTATTTCCCAATACCATCCTGAGCAAGGATCGAATGAGTTTTGAGATTCCCTTAAAGGATTAATCCTCTTCCCAGTTGCTGCTGCAGGCACTCTGTGCCTCATGCAGGAGTTGTTCCTTGTCGATGATCCTACCATTCCTGGAGGCAAAACCAAGATGCAATGAGGAACCAGAGAACTCCTTCTGGCAGCTCTCAATGATGGAGAGGGTGAAGGAACGTGCCTCATCACCATTGTAGAAGGGGAGGACCATCGCAATCTTTCCCCCTTCGAGGCTGAAGCTGTAGGCCAATTCACCACTCAACATCATCAGTTTATTCGCGATAAGGGAAGCCGGTCCCTCACTGACCTCTATCATGACGAGGGTGAGATCATAATCCATATCCATTGAGTTCTCGAGCTCTGTGGCAAGGATTGAGTCAAAGTCTGTCTTGTAGGTGATTTTCTCCTCAACTGGCTGGGTGAACTCAGTTGTCTCTTGCTGTGGGACCTCTTGCTCCTCGGTTTTCTCAAACCGTTGGATTATTGCGTCATCCCTTCGAGGAACCATGGGTGCAACCGAAGCAACTGCCTGGGGTTTCAGCTCCTCTTCAATGGGGGTCTCTTCACTCTCGAGAGAGGCTACAGCTTCCAGCTTTTGTTGACTGTGCAACAGTTCATCACTGTGCAGGTGGCTGGGGTCATCACCAGGGAGTGTGTAAAATGGTTTGTCATAGGCATTGGGTGGCAGTTTATCTACCTGGTCTGCATACTCCTCATCTCTTCTTCTGGCGATCATGACGCCTATTTCTATCATGATCAATCCAAGCAAGATGGGAAAGAGCTTGACCAAGAGATCATAAATTTGTTGTTGGTTGACATCATAGAGGGGCAACAGGTACCGTGAGGCAGCATAGAGGCCGGCCAGTAGAAGAAATACGGTAAGGAACAGGCTTAAGAATATTTGCCGTCCATAGTGCTTGTTTTCAGACATTGCCACCTCCCTGCAAACTTTACACAGCTCTTGCTGGTATAGTATCATACTTAGTATAGTGATTGAAGGATGGCATGACAAGAAAAATCCCGCTAGTATTCGCTTTCAGCCTAGTTTTTACCTTTTCCTTGCTTATGGCCGTATTTGGTAGTGGGGGATTTCTCCATAATCAGGCCCTCAAGGCGGAAATTGAACGTCTTACCTATGAACAATCAATTCTTTCCATGCAGGTGGAATCACTGGAGAGGCAGCGCGACGAAGCAACCAGTGTGGATGCCTTGAAGGATGCTGCTTTCAAGTATGGCTACCAGAGTGAAGGCGAACAGGTTTACTATTTTTCACATGAAGAGGAAGAATACTCTGTCCAGGAAGGGCAGCCGAGGGTCTTGGAAGATGGAAAACAGAAGCTTGCATTTGTGGGGATTCCCACCATCTGGGTTGCGCTTGCCTCACTAGTCATTTCCTCGTTAATTACGCTATGCTATGCAAAGATGAGGAGCAGGTATGAGCGTTGAGGAAGCAGAACTCTTCTATAAATCAGAGCCAGGGACCATACACCGATGTGTTGAGCATCTCAGGGAAAACAAGTTGATGATTCTCCCCTGTGATACCGTCTACGGCTTGAGTGGCAAGGTCGAAACAACGCTTTCAGCCATCTGTGCACTCAAGGAGCATCTGGGGCAACAACAGTTTGCCATCCTGGCTACCATGGATCAGGTAAGAGCGCTTTGCGAGGTACCGCCAGAGCTTTTGAACCATTGGCCATGTGCATTGACCTGCGTTCTTCCCAATAGAGAGGGGAAGGGGACAAGCGCCATCAGGGTTCCGAAGGATCCCTTCATCCAGGAGTTGCTTGAAGCACTCGATTCTCCCATCTATTCCACTGCGGTCAATCCACATGGATACTCCATTACGAATATTACCGACATCATCTTTACCTATAAAGACAAGGTGCAGGCCATTGTCGTGGATCCTCTCAGGCAGAGGGATACCCCATCCACCTTGATTGATTGTACGACAACCCCCTACACCTTGCTGCGTTGTGGAGCCTATGATGCTTCAGCCCTTCTCTCCTAGCGTTGTATCTTCCTCGCCTCCATGTAGTAGCGCTTCTCATTTGCTTCCCCCATGGAGAAGGTCTTTCTTGGAAGTGCATTGTCCTTGATGATTGAATCGAAGAACGTTGTTTTTGACACCTCGGGAAGGATGAGTCCGATATTCCCGTCCTTTCTTCCCAGGTTGGAGGTGACTTCCTTTCCATGGATGTAGTCAACACTTGCTTTCTCTTGACAGAGCAAGGAGTCTATGATCAGCTGCAAGGTACCAGCTGCAATGGATGCAGAAGGACCAACGAGAGAGTAGAGAAGATAGCCTTCTGTATCGCATAATCCGAACGTTTGCAAACCATCATCTCTGTTGATAGCCTTGTCAAGGGATTCAAGGTCAGCAACCTGATTTACTGTAAAGCGGTTGCAAACCTTGCTGAGCTCTTGCTCGAATGTGCTCCTGTCAAGATTGAAAAGCACCCGGTGGATCGGCTCGAATGCAAGAGCTTCGTCATAGATGTTCTCCAGCTCAACGAGAGCATAGCGGGCAGGGTGATCCTCCATCTCTTCAGGGCTAAGTCCTTGCTTGATATCCATCCAACAACTTTTTGCTGTTGCAAGGCTATGGTTGCCGTCTCCCATCGCATAGAGAAGGGGATTGTCCGCAGGAAGGGTTTTCAGGATCGACTCCAGGGCAGAGGCGATTCTCAGCATATCCTCATCCTTGTCAACGACCCAGGCTTTCAACTTCCCACCTCCGGCCATGAGGTTGGTCTCATAGGCAAGAGGCAACTGGTCCCTCTTGTGGGCAAGCGGTTCTATCACCGATCTTTTCTCATCATTGATAAGTACCATGATATGGGGAAGCTCGAGCGGGGCATTCTTTCTAATCTCCTTTCTTGGTGGGATCCTGGAGAGAATCGTCCCCTCGGTTGCCCTGATGAGACTGCGTGATTCAGGGGCATAGTCATAAGCTTCCAAGTCAAGGGAGACCAGAAGCCCCCACCTGCCTTTCTGCCCTTTCGGTGTTGTTCGATTGACCAGGAAGAAGGCATCCTTGTACACGGTGAACAGCTCACGGTCCACATACTGCTTCATGGTTGCATTGATCGTTTCGATACGCTTCTCAGGATGTGCTTCCTCCAAATATACTTCAGGATAGATGAGGTTAAGCGTCGATGGATTATCTTGTACCTGTTTCTCTACTTGTTCCCAATACTCAGGTTCTGAGGTATACTGGTCGCAAGCAACAACGGCCCATTTTTCAAGATCGACTGTTGTTTTTGGTATCATGATGTCTGCGCGTCTGAGCGCAACCTTCTGGAGATGCTGAGCTATGTTGGACATGTTCATTCCTCTTTCTTTTATGAATGTGGTAATATACTAAGACAATATTGATAAATCCGCAAGATAAAGTGAGCATTTATGAGTAAAGCTATAATATTTACAGGTGGAGGAGCTCCAAATCAGCTCCCCCCGGGTCTCTTGCAGCACGGTGACATGGTTATTGCTGCAGATAGCGGGTATGAGGCGGCAAAGTCCCTTGGTTTTAGTGTGGATGTATGTCTTGGGGATTTTGACTCAACACGACTGTTCTCAGAAATCCAGAGGATGCCTCATGAGAAGAGCCTTGTAGAAAAAGATGAAAGTGACACTGAGCTTGCACTTCGAAAAGCCTTTTCCCATGGCTTGTCCAACTATGTCTTGGTTGGGGGTGGGGGATTTAGGATGGACCATCTCTTCTCGACCTACAGTCTTTTTGACCAGTATAGTCCCCCCTCTCTTTGGTATACCGCATACGAAACCCTCTTCCTTGTGGCAACCTATCATCGTTTTGAAAACCTGAGCCCTCCACAGACGGTGAGTTTTCTTCCTGCCAGCTTTACAAAAGAGGTGCAACTTACGGCAAAGCAGTTGCAGTGGCCGCTTAGTCACTATGCACTCTCCATGGATACCATATCCCTCTCCAATCGTGCAGTGGATGCAGTATTGGATGTGTTCTGCAGTGGGGAAGGGAAACTCTTTGTCAGTTTCCCGGTTGCAGACAAGCTGTCATAGGTGATACCATCAATCTATGTTGCAGACACGGCGCTTGCTGGCATTCTCCAGCAGAGTACATACCTATACACTCTTGCTCTATCTCTTCTTTTTTCTGGTGTACATTACCAGTAGTTTTTTCTCAGTGAGCTTGGATTTTGTGCAGTTCCTGCATTTCTTCCTGTATCTGATCAGCTGGACCAGCCTGCTCTTTGGGTTTTGGATACTGGTCTTTTCCCTGCTCGTCTGGGCTTCTGATCGTGTATTTCCCATTTCAGCCTTTTCTTTGACGGTATTGAGGATGGCTGGGGTGTTCTTGTTGAGCTTGGTTGTAGGAGTATTGGAGCACGTTATAACACGCGGTCTAACGATTGGTTAGCAACAGTAATGGGGGAGTTTTCATGGATACCATAGTACCAACAGTCAGTGCAATCAGAGGAGCCATCGGGGTAGAGGCAGACAATCCAGCATCCATCGATGCAGCATCAGCAGCCTTGTACCGTGAGTTGCTTGCCTTGAACTCATTGGTTGAGAGCGAGGTAGCCTATTTGCTGATCACACAAACCAGCGACCTGAAGAGTCGAAATCCTGCAACTGGTTTAAGAAAGGCAGGGTATTGTGCTACCACCCCCTTGTTCTGCATGCAGGAACTGGAGATAACCGGGATGATGGAGCGAGTCATCCGTATGCTCTTGGTAGTAAATCATTCCATGGAGAAGACAGTTCCGGTATTCATGGGTGGTGCAGAACGCCTTCGCCCGGAATTTGCGCATCCAGGTTCTGGTGGTTCCTTCCTGTAGGTCCAGGTTGGGAACATGCTCTGTTCTTTGATTCTCTGAAACATGCTGAAAATGCAGACGGTTTTCTAGGGTTCTATCAGTGAAGGAACAGGGGTGATTTTTTTATGAAAATGTAAATTTACAGATACATATAGTATATTTGTAAATATAATCTTGTTTTCCATAAAAGATTTAGTAAATATGTAAGAACATCTATGCATATTTATTGCATAATTAAACAATATTGTGCATACTAAATGGTAATTTACAAGGTGCTGTAGGAGGCCGTATGAAACACAAGATGCTCTCTCTCTCTTTAGTACTGTTGTCCCTCTCCATGCTTTGGGCGGCAGGAACCAATGAAGCAACAGCTGCTTCGTATCCGAATAAACCGATTACCATGATCGTACCGTATGGAGCTGGTGGTACTACCGATATCAGCGGTAGACAGTTGGCTGTCCAACTGGAAAAACACCTGGGCGTGAGTATTACAGTCATCAACCAGGGCGGGGCTAGCGGTTCCATAGGTGCACGCACAGTCCTTGATGCAAAGAGCGATGGATACACGGTCCTCTTTACCGCAGAGTCCTTGGGTACCCAGCGGGTCATGGGGCTCAGCGAAATGAGTTATGACGATTTTACCCCAATCATGGTCGCCGTGAATGATCCGAAGGTTATCGTGGTAGGGAAAGATTCTCAGTATGATACCCTGCAGGACCTGGTGGATGACATCAAGAGTCGCCCTGGCAAGGTTAAGATGAGCTATACCGGTCCTGGTGGATCCGGGCACGTACAGGCCATGATCTATGGAAAGTTTGGCATGGAGATGGCGCTTACTGCCTACCCTGGTGGTGCAGACTGCATCCTGGCAGTCCTTGGTGACCAGGTGGACTTCACGAACTCAAACTACTCAACGGTTACCGGATATCTGGAAAGCGGTGATCTGAAGCTTCTCGGGATATCCGCTCTCGATCGCCTTGCAGCCCATCCAGATGTTCCCACCCTCGGTGAAATTCTTGTCGGTTCTGAGAAGTATCTCTCAAATCCGTTTACCCCGCTCTCCTTGCTTGTTGACAAGGATGTTCCTGTAGAGGTTGTGACACTCCTCAGGGAAGCAGCAAACAAGGCAGTACAGGAACCTGCATGGAAGTCTTTCGTGGCAGAGAACTCGCTTGATGCGTTGTATGAAACATATCCAGATGAGGAATCGATGCGCGCATTCTACAAGGATTGGGAGTCCTTGGTTTCCTGGATGCTCTATGACAGTGGCGTTGCAAAATACTCCCCTGAGAAGTTTGGGATTGAAAAATCACAGTACTGATACCGACAGATGGTCTTGCAGGGATTCCCTGCAAGACCATGAATTAAGGAATACTCTATGGAATCAGGGAAACAGCAGGTACCGTATGGAGCATATACACGGATTGAAGGATTCGTCTTTTTTTTGCTCTCCCTTTCTGCAATCGTCTACTCGTTGGTTGCACATCAGCAAGCAAAGGTGGTGTGGAAGCAGTCACCATATCTCTTCCCACTGCTTGTTGCACTATTTTTACTACCTCTCTCAATTTCACTGATTCATACGGGAAAAAGAGAGAAGGGAGGAGTGGAGGCAGTGGTATTTCTGTTTCGTGATACTGCCGTGGTGGCCATCTCAACCTTGGTCTATATCATGGTGATGCCCTATCTTACCTTCATTGGAGCAACCGTGTTGTTTCTCTTTGGTATGTTTTTCTACCTGGGAGAGCGAAGGTACCTGCCTATGGTCCTGCTATCGGTAGGGTTCGCGATTCTCATGTTTCTCGTATTTGGCAGATTGCTGCATGTGATGCTTCCGTAGGGGGATGGGAAGATGCAAACGTTTCTAGGAATTTTTTCGTATGCCATGGATTTCCAGTTTATCCTCTTGGTTTTTGCCGGCTCTCTGGCTGGATTGTTTGTAGGCTCAATCCCCGGATTGTCGGTCTCCATGGCTACAGCACTGTTGGTGTCCATCACCTACTCATGGCAGACAACCAATGCACTTGCCACCATCATGGGTGTCTATGTGGTTGGGGTGTTCAGCGG
>JBFWKK010000030.1:0-34118 GCA_050252715.1 Sphaerochaeta sp.
TTTGCCGAAAGCGGGGCTTGAACCCGCACGCCCTTGCGAGCAAGGGATTTTAAGTCCCTTGTGTCTACCAATTCCACCATTTCGGCTGGTGTTTACTTATTTTCATCTGTATCCACCGTACGGGGGAGTACATTTGCCTCTGTCTTAATCGGTATCAGCCGTTTGATAAACGGCTGGACTCCGACATAGGTCTTCTGGAACTCATCTTCACTCTCCTTGAGCGCTGCCTGCCAAGCAGCACCAAAGCCAGGACTGTTGATCGTAAGACGGTCAACCGCAAGTTGGTATACCTGCAACCGTGCAAGCTCCTTCCTTCCTGGTTTCTGTGAGTATGTGTTCATGGTGATTCTTAGATTCTCATTCTGCTTTTTCAGCTCTTCGTTCTGTTCCTTGAGCTTGGCAAGACCCTCGCTTTCCAGGTCCATACGGTCAGTGAGCATCCGCTTCAGCCGTTCGTTCTCCTTGTTGGCTGCAAGGATCTCCTTGTGCCGTTTGACGGACATGGTAACCACGAGGACGATAGCGAGTACTACACCAACACCAAGACCGATTAGAAAGTTCTGCATGCGAATCTCCTCATCACAGCACAAAAGGTACCGTAAGCACGTCGTTTTGTCAAAGGAGAAAGCAGTAAGCGGCACCTTTTGGTACCGCTTTTCCTCATTTTTTACGTGAAGTGATTGATAACTGCTTCCTTGCTGTTCTCGATAGCCTCAGGAATGGACACGTTACCTTCAAAAACTGCCATGTCCTTAAAGCCGGTTCCTGTGAGCAGACAACAAATATCGGCATTCTCACCGAACTTCTCTTTCAGCATGGTACTGTCCTTTCGGAGAGCTGCCCAAGCACAAGCTGCTGCCGGTTCAACAAAAATTCCTGCTTCCTTGGCAAGTTCAAGTTGAGAATCAAGAATCTCCTGGTCGTCCACCTCAGTTGCCCAACCCTCACTCTCGTTGATGTATCTTACAGCCATCCTTCCGTTGGCAGGACTCTCAACGCTGATGGAGTCAGCACGAGTGGTAGCTTTTGCTAGGTTGGTGAAGGTTCCGCTTTTCCAGGCTGTGCTGATCGCATTGCTCTGCTTGCTCTGCGCACACACGAGGTGGGGGACTTTCTCAATAAGGCCAGCCTCCTTGAGATCATAGAACCCCTTGTAGACACCGGCAAAGATACAACCATCGCCAACCGGTACATAGACTACATCAGGAACCTTGCGGCCCAGCTGCTCGAACAGCTCAATGGAGACGCTCTTCTTTCCCTCAATGGTCATTGGGTTGTAAGCAGTGTTTCTGTTAATGCCACCGAAAGCATCCGTATAGGCAATTGAGAGCGCAAATGCATCGTCATAACTACCCTTGACCGGCACTACCGTTGCCCCATAGAGTACGCTCTGCATCAGTTTATTCACCGGGGCCGTTGCAGGGACAAAGAGCACAATCTCAAGACCGTATGCAGCACCAGCACAACTCATTGCAGCACCGGCGTTGCCCGTGGATGCAAGCGCTATCTTGTTTAGTTTATGGTACAATGCCTGGGCTGCAATCAACTGGCTTGCCCGATCCTTGAAAGATCCTGAGGGAAGAGCACTATCAAGTTTGCACGTAAGGTTTTTCAAGCCATACTTGCTCATAAGACGTTTTGGCTTTGCAACCGGGGTACCCCCAACCGGATACACGTCCTTGTCTGGAACCGGGTAGGGGAAGAAATCATACATGGTGACATGATCTTGTTTTGCAAGTTTCTCAAGATCTTCCTTATTCAGTTTGACAATGACATTCCCCTTGGGAAATGTCGTACCATCATTCTCCTTGGCACAGTTGGGACACTGGTAGAATACCTCATCCGTCTCATAGACTGCGCCACAGTCACAACATTCATAGGTAAAACGCATGGTTCCTCCTCATCAAGAAAATGCCGGACACAAGGCCCGGCACTTTCTGCTATCTTTGGCTTATTTGGCCAATATTTCCTTGTTGAACGACTCGATCAATTCATCAATCGTGTCAGCCATGGCAGGAATATCTTTCCAGTAGTTCTTGTCGTACCACTGGGCATTGATCTCCTCATAGGTCTTGCCCTGCTGCTCAACCCAAGTATAGTACTTCAGGTTATGAACTGCCTGCCTATCGTAGTAGTTGAGCTCCTTCAGGTTGTCAATGCTCTGTGCATGGGCACATGCGGCAAGTGCGCGGATTGCAGCACTCTCATCGAACTTGCCCTGAAGTTCTTCCTGCTCCTTGATCCTGGAGGTATACATCTCTGAACTGTCGGTTAGAACGGTGAATACTACATCGTCCTCGGTCAGCTCATAGTACTTGGCGACCTTCATGGCAGCCAGTACGTTTCCGATACCACTGATACCATAGAGCTGCAAATCATCAATAGCCTTGGAGTCCAAGCCCATCTTCTTGAGGTACTCGATGCCAACAGGTTCATTGAACAAGCGGTAGAGATCCATGCAGTCTTGATCGTCAACAGCAGCAATCATATCGGTATTCTTGACATTGTGTACCCAGGGAACATGCTTGTCGCCGATACCTTCAATGCGGTGGCCACCAAAACCATTGCGGAGCAGCGTCGGACACTGAAGAGCTTCTGCTGCAACTATCTTGAGGTGCGGGTAGTGCTCCTTCAGGAAGTCGCCTGCTGCCAAGGTGCCGCCACTACCGGTTGCAGAAACATAGGAATGGAAGTTCTCATCCTTTACCCCTTCCTGCTTGAGAACCTCAAGAATGGCAGCACCAGTTACCTTGTAATGCCAAAGGTAGTTGCCGAACTGATCGAACTGGTTGAAAATGACAATGTTGTGTCCTCTCTCGGCATCGAGCTCATGGCACTTGTCAAAGATTTCTTTTACGTTGGACTCACAGCCCGGAGTTGCAATGACCTCTCCTGCAACGCTCTTGAGCCAATTGAAACGTTCCTGGCTCATCTCTTCAGGGAGAATGGCAATAGAGTCACAATTCAGCAATACACTATTGTATGCACCCCCACGACAGTAGTTACCGGTGGAAGGCCAAACAGCCTGCTGGTGAACAGAGTCAAAATTTCCAGAAACCAGAGCGGGAGCGAGACAGCCATAGGTTGCACCTACTTTATGAGCACCGGTCGGGAACCACTTTCCGACCAAAGCAAGAATTCTTGCCTTGACGCCGGTGATCTCACGAGGAACTTCAATATAATTCACACCACCGAATGTTCCACCATGTTTGGTAGGTTCATTCTTCCAGGTAATCCTGAAAAGGTTCAATGGATCGACGTCCCAAAGTCCTACGTGGGTCATTTTTTCCTTAATATCATCAGGTACGGTAGAGGGGTCCATCATCTGCTTGAAGGTGGGGAGCAGGATATTCTTCTCCCTACAGCGTTGGATGTTTTTCTTCCGTACTTCTTCATTGACATTCAAATTGATCAGCATGTCTATTCCTCCGTGGTGACACTTGGTTACTTTTTCAGATTAGTCAAGTATATCGTAAAGTGAAAAAATGTAAAGCGAATATTCGTAAAAGTTGAATTTTACAAATATAATTTGCGTTAAGTAGTAGTCTCTCTGGCAAATATTAGGGGATTGTCCGTTTTCGGGAAAACGTATTGGTGCTATACTTAATCATGAGAGAAGCACCTGGCAGGGATGTTGGAACCAGTATACCATGTTTTGTTGCGAAATGTTGCAAAAATTATTGACTTCTCTCCAATCTGCATTAGAATGAGAAAGGGTCGGGTACCGTACCCGGCGACACCTTTCGAAGGAGTGAGTAATGGGAGACATTATGCGCCCGGTTCCCTTCACGGAACTAATTAGCCGTATCGTTGGTGAGTATCGTAATCACCATACCATATTCGGTATTTCCGAAGAACAGTTTTATCATGAGAGCGGCAAGCACAGCCTGAACGTATTCTCCCAGCGTTGTGCCACCCCCTGCGGACCTGCTGCAGGCCCCCACACCCAATTGGCTCAGAATATCATCACCAGCTATCTGGTTGGTGGACGTTTCATGGAGCTCAAGACCGTGCAGGTTCTCGATACCCTTGAGATTGAGAAACCCTGTATTGATGCACGAGATGAAGGATACAATGTTGAATGGTCCAGCGAATTCACCCTTCCCAAAGCTTGGGATGAGTACGCAAAGGCCTGGATTGTTCTCCACTTGCTGGAAGCCGTGATGCAAGAAGGGAAGTTCGAGACCCCTTCCTTTATCTTCAATATGTCAGTGGGCTACAACCTTGAGGGAATCAAGACGGAGAAGATGCAAAAGTTCATCGACTCCATGATTGATGCACGTAAGGATGAACGCTTCGCCGAATACCTAGAAGAGCTGGAAGCCTTGCTGGAGGAAGGACTATTCGACGGAACCCCATGGGAGGGACTGGAGAAAAAGGTACAGGGGATCAGCAAGAAAATCAGCTGGAACATCAGCCCCTCAACCACACTGAGCACCATGCACGGCTGCCCTCCAAAGGAAATTGAGGCCATCTGCAGCTATATGCTGACTGAGAAGAAGGTGGACACCTTCGTAAAACTCAATCCAACCTTGCTTGGTTTCGATACCGTTCGCAAGATTCTTGACGACCTTGGTTATGACTACCTCACCCTCAGCAGAGAAAGCTTTGAGCATGACCTGCAGTTTGGTGATGCTATTGCGATGTTGCACCGATTGGTTGACCTTGCAAAGAAAGAGGGAAGAGGCTTTGGGGTGAAACTAACCAACACCCTTGGCTCGGTCAATGATCAGGGTGTGCTTCCCGGTTCAGAAATGTACATGTCCGGAAGAACCCTGCTTCCCATTTCAACCACTGTTGGACTCAAGCTCAGCAAGGAGTTTGCTGGCAAGCTTCCCATCAGCTACAGCGGTGGTGCTAATGCGTTTACCATCAAGGCTCTCTTTGAGAGTGGCATCAGACCAATTACCCTTGCTACTGATATGCTAAAGCCCGGTGGCTATACCAGAATGAAGCAGCTGGTGGAAATCCTTGATCAGAGCGACGCATGGGATATGGATCACATCGATGTCGAGAAACTCGAGAAGCTCTCCAAGGATGCAAGAGATGGAAAGTATGCAATTGCTGAAAAGGATTTCAGAGGAACTGATAGCGTGAAGATTGGGGAAAAGCTTCCCCTGTTTGACTGCTATGTTGCTCCCTGCCAGGTTGCCTGTCCGATTCATCAGGATGTGCCTGAATACGTGCAGCTGGTTGGACAAGGTCGATACGGTGAAGCCCTCGCTGTCATTTATGACAAGAATGCACTGCCTGCCATTACCGGTCACATCTGTGACCATCAGTGCCAGTTGCACTGTACCAGAATGGATTATGAGGGAGCTGTTCGTATCCGCGATATGAAACGAATCGCTGTGGAGAACGGCTTTGAGGAGTATAAGCAGCTGTGGGAAGGTCCTACAGACAAGGCTGACATCAAGGCAGCCGTTGTTGGGGCAGGTCCTGCTGGACTCTCTGCAGCGTTCTTCCTTGCTCGTGCTGGTTTCGATACAGCTGTATTTGAACGGGAAGAGAGTGCAGGGGGTGTTGTGCGCCATGTCATCCCTGGATTCAGACTTCCTGTCGAGGCCATTGAAAGTGACGTGGAATTCATCAAGGCACATGGGGTGCAGTTCAACTATGGAGTGGATGCAGAGAAGATGACCGTTCAGGCGCTTCGTGAGCAGGGCTACTCCCATATCTTCTATGCCATCGGCAGCGAAGTGGACAATGACATCCCCCTGCAGGGGGACAGAAGCAGGGTAAGAGCCTCTTTGGCCTTCCTCTCAGCATTCAGAAAAGATCCCTCACAGCTCTCCTTGGGTAAGCATGTCGTGGTTGTCGGGGGAGGAAACACCGCCATGGACAGTGCTCGTGCTGCAACCCGTATCAAGGGAGTGGAGAAAGTTTCCGTCATCTATAGAAGAACTGAGAAAGAGATGCCTGCAGACCACGAAGAGTATGGCATGGCAATGGATGAGAACGTTGAATTCATCTTCCTTGCCAATCCAGAACGCTTTGATGGGAATGTACTTACCGTAAGGAAGATGGAACTTGGCGAGATGGATGCAAGTGGAAGAAGAAGACCCGTTGCAACCGATGAAACCTTCACCATCCTGGCAGATAGCATGATCACCGCTATCGGCGAGCATGCCGATACCGAGAAACTTACCTGGTACGGTGTTCCCGTCAATGAGAAGGGTTGGGCCAAGACTGATGAGCAGACCAAGGAGTCAGAAGTATCTGATGTGTATGTCATCGGAGATGCACAGAGCGGACCTTCCACCGTGGTGCGGTGTATTGCCAGTGCTAGAGCTGCTGTTGAGGCTGCCATAGACAAGGTCCTTGGTCCAGAAGAGGAAGAGGATCATGTGCACGATGAGCACTGTGACCATGATCACGATGAAGATGACTTCTTCGAAGATGAGATGAGTGACGAGGAGCGTGTAGAGCTTGAACAGGATGAAAATGAATTCTTTGCTGAAGTAACTGAGAAGAAGAGCAAGGTTCTCTCTTCAAAAGAGTTTGGAGACAAGGAATTCGCTGCTACTGAAGCCGCTCGATGCATGGAATGTTCCTATCTCTGCAATAAGTGTGTAGATGTCTGTCCAAACCGTGCAAACGTTGCAATCGATGTTCGAAATACCGGTATTTTCTCCGATCCGTTCCAAATTCTCCATCTTGACGCATACTGCAACGAGTGTGGAAACTGCGAAACGTTCTGTCCCTATGATGGCGGACCCTATCGCAAGAAGTTCACCTTGTTCAGTCGCAAGGATGATTTTGAGAACTCAGAGAACAGTGGATTCTATCCCGATGGTGAGGATATTCTGGTCCGCCTTGACGGAAAAATCTACGAGTGTGAGATGGATGCCGACGGTATTCTGGTAGGAGAAGAGGAAGGTATCACCGATGAGGTTGCTGCCTTGATTGAAGAGGTCTACACCTCATACAGCTACCTGCTCGGGTATGTGGAAGCGTAAGGAGAACACTATGGCTACTACGGTAATCAAACAAACTCGAATCATGCAGACCCAACCACCATTTATGGTGCAGGATGATGTAGATATTGTCATTGTAGATGACGTCATCAGCAAGATCGGCAAGGGTGTTGCAGATACAGTACAAGCTGACAAGGTCATTGATGGGAGAGGCAAGACAGTCATTCCCGGCAATGTATGTTCCCATCACCACTACTATTCCGGACTCTCCAGGGGCATGCTTGCCTCTGCAGGTCCCCAGACAGATTTCATCCAAATTCTGAAGGAATGGTGGTGGCGTATCGACCGGGCACTGGATGAGGAAGCTTGTTACTACAGCTCTCTGATCAGCTCGATCGACGCCATTGCAAGTGGAACCACCACCTGTATTGACCACCATGCCAGTCCTTCCTACATTGCAGGTTCCTTGGATACCATTGCAAAGGGAATGGAAGAGGTTGGCGTGCGGGGAGCTACCTGTTATGAGGTAACCGATCGCAATGGTGGAATGAAGGAAGTGGAAGCCGGAGTTGCAGAAAACCTTCGTTTTGCAAAGGCTGCAAAGAGTCGCCCCCTTGTACGTGGCCTGATTGGTGGACATGCTCCCTTTACCATTCCGGATGCCGGTCTGCAAATGATGGGGGAAGCAATGAAGGAAACCGGTGCTGGTCTCCACCTGCACGTGGCAGAGGACAAGTACGATGTGGTGCACAGCCACCACATGTACCACCAGGATATTGTTGACCGCTTAGAGAAGTATGGGCTTTTGACTGACAACTCACTCTTGGTGCACGGTCTGTACCTGAATGAGGGGGAGGTGCGGAAGCTGAACGACTATGGTTGTTTCCTCGCCCATAACGGACGCAGCAACATGAACAACAATGTGGGATACTTCAAGCAGATCCAGAACGTAAAAAACCTTGTTATTGGTACCGATGGTTGTGGTGGAAATATGTTTGAGGAGCTCAAGATTGCATTCTTCAAGCATAAGGACCAGGGTGGCTCCTGGTGGCCTGCTGAATTTGTTACAGCCTTGAATCGTGGCAATAAGCTGGTAGAGAAGTATTTCGATGGAAACTATGGAAAGGTGGAAGCCGGCTACAAGGCAGACCTTACCATTTGTGATTATCACGCACCCACCCCGTTGGTTGCAGAGAACGCTGCCACACACTTTGTGTGGGGCATGAGCAGCAACTGTGTGGAGAGTGTCATGGTCGATGGTAAGCTGGTGATGGAGAACCACCAGTTCCCCGGCCTTGATGTACAGCGCATTTACAACGAGGCAGCGAAGGTTGCTAAACGTGTTTGGGAAAAAGTAGAAACAATCGCTCCGTAACCGGGCCGATTACGACGCAGATGACAATAGAGAATGAAAGAGGTAATGTAAGATGGCTATTCAGGAACAAATTAGGGCAAAGGCTGCCGAGTATCGTGACTACACGGCACTGAATCTTTCGAAGATGGTACAGACAAAGAGCTACAGCTCCCAGGAAGAGGATGTCTGTCGCCTTATCGTCACCCTCTGTGAAGAGGCTGGCTTTGATGAGGTCTACATTGATGGATTGGGTTCGGTGATCGGCCGCGTAGGCAATGGCCCCAAGAAGCTCGCCTTCGATGCCCATATCGATACCGTTGAGGTAGGAAACTTGAAGAACTGGGATTTTGATCCGTTCAGTGGAGAGATCAAGGACGGAAAGGTATGGGGCCGTGGCTCCAGTGACCAGAAGGGTGGTGCAGCTTCCATGATCACCGCCGGAAGAATCCTCAAGGAACTTGGCTATGGTGGTGAGTACACCGTGTATTTCACGTTCACGGTTATGGAAGAAGATTGTGATGGCATGTGCTGGAAGTACCTTATTGAGGAAGAGAATTTCAAACCCGATCTGGTTGTATCCACTGAGCCCACCAGTTGCAGGCTCTACCGTGGTCACCGCGGTCGCATGGAAATCAGGGTCATCCTCAAGGGTATCTCCTGCCACGGAAGTGCTCCTGAGCGCGGTGTAAGTGCTGCATACAAGGCTGCAAAGGCAGCTCTTGCAATGGAACAGCTCAACAAGGACCTGAAACCAGATGCAGAGAACTTCCTCGGCAAGGGAACCATTACCGTCAGCCAGATGGATGTAAAGGGACCCAGCCAGTGTGCTGTCGCCGACTATGCAATGCTCTATCTCGATCGTCGTCTCACCTGGGGTGAGGATGCAGAGCTTGCCATCGGTCAGGTTCGCGATTACATCAGCAAGGCAACCGGTGATGATCCGACTACCATTGTTGTTGAGATGCCCAACTACGAGAAAATTGGCTGGACCAAGAAAGAGTACTCACAGGAGCTCTACTTCCCCACTTGGAAGATTGATGCGGACCATCCCTTGGTAGAAGCCGGCGTCGCTGGTCATGAGGCTCTGTTCGGCAAGAAACCAGTTGTTGACAAGTGGACCTTCTCCACCAACTGTGTTGCAACCACCGGACGCCACAAGATTCCAGCCATCGGTTTCGGCCCTGGCGATGAGAGTCAGGCTCATGCACCGAACGAGATCAACCGTGTGGACGATCTTGAGATCTGTGCTGCGTTCTATGCAATGCTCCCGTACTCCTTGGAGAAGTAGTCGGGTAGGCATTCGCCAAAAGCGTATGGTATACTACAGCCACAGGGTATGAAGCCTTGTGGCTGTTTGGAGCTTATGGTGTTTCATTGTCTATCTTGTCAGATAATGGTGATGCACAGAAACTAGCCCGGCAGGTGCAAAAGGGGCTCTGCCTGCAGGGTATTGAGAAAGAACCAAGGTTGTGGAGTTGCCCCCTTCCTTCTCCACGCCTTCCTTGCGGAACTACCCGCATGCCGTTGTCATACGTATTGCAAGTGTAGCATCGATAGTACATTGTCGTGTCCTTGCAGGAAGAAGGAGATATACAGGCATGAGTTCCTCGCTTCTCTTGAAGAACATATACTGTCTACAACCCACATTCGATGGCCCAAAATATTGGGGTGCCGACCTGTTGATTGAGAACAACAAGGTTGCAAAGATTGCCCCGAAAGGCGGCTTGGCTGCCCCTGCAAAAGGGCGTACCATTGACTGTTCGAAACATGTGGTCATCCCTGGTTTGGTCAACACCCACCACCATTTCTATCAGACGCTGACGAGAAACCATCCGGCTGTGCAGAATGCAAAGCTGTTCGATTGGTTGAAGTTTCTCTATGAGGTTTGGAAATATGTTGATGAGGAGGCAGTCTACTACTCATCCATGCTTGCCATGGCAGAACTGATGAAGACTGGTTGCACCCTGACTACCGATCATCACTATCTCTATCCCCGCTCCTTCAAGGGGGATTTGATGGGATTGCAGTTTGAAGCTGCCGACACCCTGGGAATGCGCTTCAGTCCCACACGCGGTTCAATGAGCTTGAGCAAGAAGGATGGGGGACTTCCTCCTGACAGTGTGGTACAGACTGAGGATGAGATCCTCTCTGATAGCGAACGTTGCATCAAGACCTACCATGATAGTGCTCCCGATGCAATGCACAAGATTGCATTGGCACCATGCAGTCCATTCAGTGTAACCAAGGATTTGATGACAAAGACTGCAGAACTTGGAAGAAAATATGGGGTTCGTCTCCATACCCACCTCTGTGAAACCTATGATGAGGCTGACTTCTGTCAGGAAATGTATGGTATGAGGCCTGTTGCACTTATGCAGGAGTGCAATCTCATCGGGGATGATGTCTTCTATGCTCATGGTATCCACTTCAATGATGACGAGCTCAAGGTCCTTGCAAAGACAGGAAGCCATATTGCTCACTGCCCATCGTCCAACATGCGACTGGGAAGCGGCATCTGCCGTGTGAAGGAGATGCTGCCGATGGGGATAAACGTCTCAGTGGCAGTGGATGGGAGTGCCAGCAATGACAGCTCAGACATGCTCGCAGAGGTCCGTCAGGCTATGTTGTTGCAGCGTGTTCGCTATGGTTCGGATGCGCTGAGTGCGAATGAGGCGTTCACCATGGCAACCGAGAACGGTGCGAAGGCACTGAACTTCTCCAATGTCGGCCGCCTCGAAGAGGGTTGGGCAGCAGATCTTGCTATCTATGATGTCTCAACCTTGCCCTATGCAGGAAGTCACAGTGATCCGGTAGCGAGCTTGCTCTTCTGTGGCACAAATCACAACACGGATTACACGATTATCAATGGAAAGGTTGTAGTCGACCACGGGCAGCTGGTCGGGTATGACGAGGCAGAACTTACTGAAAAGGCCAACGCCATCAGCAAGCGTATGATGGAACAAGCTGCCAGAGAGGAGGCTGTATGATACAGGAATATCTCATAGCAACAGATACCGAGGATGCGCTCAACAAAAAGCGTTCCAATGCGAAGAGTATCTATTATGCCGGGGGGACGGAGATCAACCGTCTCAAATCAAATGTAGAGGGAAAGACTGCAGTAAGTCTCTCCAAATTGGGATTGGACACCATCACCGATGAAGGATCAACCATCCGAATTGGAAGCATGGTCACATTCCAGCAACTCATTGACTCTCCCCTGATCCCTTCTTGGCTCAAGGAAGCTGCACGTTTTTGTGGTTCGTTCACCAAACGGAATATGGCAACCATCGGCGGCAATCTTGCGCTTATGAGTGATCACTCCTACTTGGCCCCGGCACTGCTTTCCAGCCGGGCGAGACTGCTCACAGCAAATCTGACAGAGAAGGGTGTCTACAGCGAGGACAATATTCCCATTCGTGAGTATCATGCCTACCATAAGCAGTTTGCCGGAACCCTCCTGCTTGCTGTCAGCCTCTCCAAGGATGATCGATATGTAGGAACAGTGCGGTATGCACTGAGCAGCCAGAACCATGCAGCGATAACCGTTGGCTTTGGTGCAACCAAGGACAGTGAACAGGTCATTGACCACGTTCGTGTCTTTGTAGCAGTCCATGGGAAGGGTGTTCAGCGACTGGAAAAGGTGGAAAACTCCATTGAAAACGGTGAACTGACTACCCGTGAGGATGTCCAGCTTGCCGTCCGTCACGATGTTGAAGTGGTGGATGATATAACTGGCAGCTCCGATTACAAGCGCTATATCGCAAGTGAAGGGGTAGGGCAGCTCTTCTCTGCATTTCTTAAAGGAGGTGCTCAATGACCAAAATTGTTTGTACCGTAAACGGTAAGAAACATACCGTACCCTGTGAGCAGGTTGAAAGCCTCAGAACTATGCTTGTCCGTCTTGGCTATACCAGTGTCCGTGACAGTGATGACGGCGAAGGCTTCGCAGGAAGTGATACCGTAATCTTCAATGATGTACCTGTCTATTCCAACCTGATGCTGGCAGTTCAAGCTGATGGAGCTGAGATAAAGACTGCTGAGTCGATGGGTACCAGTAGGAATCTCAATGTCATCCAGCAGGCCATGATTGATGCTGGAGTGGTGCAGAGTGCATACAATGCTCCCGCTGCTGCGTTGCTTCTTACTTGGTTGCTGGAAAAAGAAAGCAATCCCAGCAAGGAACAGATTAAACAGGTGCTCAGTGGCATCTTTATCCGTGATGCCGGATATGAGCACTACTACCTTGCTGTGAAGCTGGCCCTTGAGAGGATGCAGAGTGGGAATTACAAGAGTGAAATTTCTCCCACATTCCGTGAAGAGCTTACCTATGTTGGCAAGCCGAAGGGAAAGGTTGATGGACCTCAGCTTGTTGCAGGAGAAGCGAGTTTTGTAGAAGATCGTGTACTGCCAGGGTATCACACCATGGTGCTTCTTCGCAGTCCCTATGCTCATGCATACATCAAGAAGATTGACACCAAGAAAGCAACGGCAATGGAAGGTGTCGTTACCATCATTACCCATGAGAACTGTCCTGATGTATTTTATATGCAGGCAGGCCAGGGCAACCCTGAGCCAAGTCCACATGATCGTAGATTGCTCAACAAGAAAGTCCGCCATGTCGGAGACCGTGTGGCAGCAATTGTCGCGGAGACTCTTGAACAAGCTCTAGCTGCCCGTGATGCAATACACGTTGAGTATGAGATTCTCGAACCGGTATTCACCGTTGAAGAGGCAATGGCTGAAGGTGCTCCAAGGGTGCACAACGGCTTTGTTGAATATCGTAGCGGTGAGCCAGAGAATCTTGACGAGTACAACAAGGATGCCGATCCCAGGGATGGGAAGGTGGTCTATCAATTCCCGCTTCACGGGGATATCAGACGGAACATTGCCTCTGCAGCCCATGGCCAGATCGGGGATGTTGAGAAGGGGTTCCAGGAAGCTGATGCAGTGGTGGAGAGAACCTACCAGACCAGCCAGATTCAATGTACCCCGCTTGAGCCGCATCTTGCCTATGCCCGTATAGATGGGGGCAGGTTGGTGATCAATGCATCGACCCAGGTACCCTATCACGTAAGGCGCATTGTCTCATGGGTCTGCCAGATTCCTGAGAACAAGATTCGTATCATCAAGGAACGTGTTGGTGGTGGTTATGGAAGCAAGCAGGATATCCTGGTTGAGGATCTACTCGGTTATGCAACCTGGATCACCGGCAAACCAATCTATTATCGCAACACCCGCGAGGAAGAGTTTATTGCGAACTCAACCCGTCACCCAATGCGGATGACCGTCAAGATGGGTGGAAAGAAGGATGGCACGATTACCGCCGTCTATATGGATGTAAGAGCAAACACCGGACCCTATGGCAATCACTGTCTCACCGTACCAATGAATGCATGCAGCAAGACTCTTCCGCTGCTCAAGTGTGACAACATGAAGTTCGATGTAATAACCTACTACACGAACATTCCTCCAACGGGAGCCTATCAGGGGTATGGAGCGCCGAAGGGTACGTACTCCTTGATGGTCTGTATGGCTGAGCTTGCTGACAAACTGGGTGTTGACTACTACGACATGGCCATGAAGAACAAGGTTGAACCAGGCTATATGCTTGAGATCCTCAAGGGTCTTGGTGAAGGCCGAGAGGGTAACGTTGTTCCCGTTGGTTCCTGTGGCTTGGAGCAGGCGCTCACCCAGGGCGCAAGCATGATCAAATGGGGCAAGAAAGAGAACTCCTCTGATCCAGACTGGAAGATTGGTAAGGGATTTGCCATGATCCAGCAGGGAAGTGGACTTCCCGGTCTTGACCACTCCAATGCTTGGGCAAAGCTGCTCACTGATGGAACGTTCCAAATTTTCAGTGGCGGCGCAGACCTCGGTACTGGATTGGATACCATCAGTGCAAAGATGATCAGTGAGGCATTCTGTGTTCCCCTGGAGAAGGTTACAGTCACCAGTGGGGATACCGACAGCTGTACATTCGACACCGGCGCCTATGCTTCCAGTGGTACCTACTTCAGTGGTGGGGCAAGCTATCGTGCTGCCCAGGACCTGAAGAAGAACTTGCTGGATGAGGCAGCCTACCAGATGGGAGAGCAGGTCGAAGACTTGGTCCTCCGATCTCCTGGAGAAGTATACAGTACCAAGAGCGGCAAGACACTCGATTATGCAAAGCTCAGCCATGATGCGCTGACCGGCACCGGACGTGGTCAGGTTATGGGTAAGGGATCCTTTACCACGAACCATAACTCCATCCCCTATGGTGCTCATTTCGTGCAGGTTGCTGTGAATGTCAGGACTGGACAGGTAAAGGTGCAGAAGTATTATGCACTCCAGGATGCCGGTACCCCGATCAATCCGGAGCTGGCTCTCTGCCAGATGTATGGTGCCTCCTTGAAGTCCATCGGTCATTCTCTCTATGAGCAGATGGTGCTGGATGAGAAGGGGGTATGCACTAACCCGACGCTCAGTGAATATGGGGTTCCCATGATTGATGAGCAGCCTGAGGATTTCAAGGCAGTATTGATCGACGTCAACGATGAGGTCGGTCCCTACGGCGCGAAGTCCATCAGTGAGATTGCAACCAATGGAGCGGCACCGGCAATTGCCATTGCCATCCATGACGCGGTTGGAATCTGGATGCGCTCCTGGCCGTTCTCACCAGAGAAGATCTTGACGGAGCTTGGCAAGATTTAAGAGAATCTTGCAACAAACTGCAACATAATTCTGGACAATGGTACAACTCCATGGTATAGTGCCATTGTCTGGATTTTTTATGACTCAAAACATACGGAGGTTTCCCCACATGAAGGACAAATCCACCATTAAACAGATGATTGAGGAACTCAAGACCCTCAAGACTGACAACATGTATCTCAACGACTTTTTCCACACTTGGAAGGAGAGTGATGATGAGATTGCAGCTGTATTTCAGGTAGCAGAAGTGCTGCGTGCATTGCGCGAGAACAACATTTCCACCAAGGTGTTCGATAGTGGCCTTGGAATCTCCGTTTTCCGTGACAACTCCACAAGAACACGCTTCAGCTTTGCAAGCGCCTGTAACCTGCTTGGACTCGAGGTACAGGATCTCGACGAGAAGACCAGCCAGATTGCACACGGTGAGACCGTGCGTGAGACCGCTAACATGGTCAGCTTCATGGCTGACGTCATTGGCATTCGTGACGATATGTACATTGGAAAGGGTCACACTTACATGAAGACTGTCGCCGAGGCAGTACAGGAAGGCTATGACGACGGGGTGCTCGAGCAGAGACCTACCTTGGTCAACCTGCAGTGTGACATTGACCACCCGACACAGAGCATGGCTGACATGCTGCACGTAATCAACCACTTCGGTGGCGTTGAAAACCTCAAGGGCAAGAAGGTTGCCATGACTTGGGCATACAGCCCCTCCTATGGCAAACCCCTCTCCGTTCCTCAGGGCATCATCGGTCTGTTCACCCGTTTCGGCATGGACGTCGTGCTTGCTCACCCAGAAGGGTACAATGTAATGCCTGAGGTAGAAGATGTTGCAGCAGAGAATGCAAAGAAGAGTGGAGGCTCCTACAAGCGCGTAGAGTCCATGGCAGAGGCATTCAAGGACGCTGACATTGTCTATCCCAAGAGCTGGGCTCCCTTCGCTGTCATGGAAGAGAGGACCAAGATTGTTGAGCAGGGTGACCAGGAGGCCTTGAAGGCACTGGAGCAGAGCTGTCTTGCAAACAATGCAAAGTTCAAGGACTGGACCTGCACAGAGGACTTGATGAAGACCACCAAGGATGGAAAGGCCCTCTACATGCACTGCCTGCCTGCAGACATCACCGGACTTTCCTGCAAGGAGGGTGAGGTTGAGGCTTCCGTATTTGATCGGTACCTTGTCCCACTCTACAAGGAAGCGAGCTACAAGCCCTATGTCATTGCAGCCATGATCTTCCTTGCCAAGTTCCAGAATCCTTCTGCAAAGTTGGAAGAGTTGCTTGAAGCTGCTGTTAAGCGCATCAAATAATCAAGGTATCCAAAAACGTTTTGTATATGAGCCGGGGAAACCCGGCTCAATTTCAGTTACTGGCGCTCCACAAATTGTACGCGTACACCATTGGGGTCACGGACAAAGCAGAATTTGACAGAAGGGTTTGGAGAGAAAGGGCCCTCAGAGATCACAATTCCCTGTTTCTTAAGGCTTGCCATTGTCTCTTCAAGATCCGCCACAGAGAAACCAATGCTGATGGAGTCCCCTACCGGGGAAGGGGTTTCCCCCTTGTGCTGGATCAACTCAATCTTGGTCTCACCCTCTCCCAGGAATGCAATGTCGGCTCCTGGGGTCTGCATTTTTTCTGTCACCTCAAGATTCAGTGCCTTCTGGTAGAAGGAGAGGCTCTCCTCCATATTCCTGACCGTAATGGTCGTCCAAAGAAATTGCATAAACACCTCCTACTGTGTCATCTGTTTTGCTACGCAGTATGCTGTGGAAAAAGCTGCCTGGAGGTTGAACCCCCCGCTCTCTCCGTCAATATCCAATATCTCTCCAGCGAAGTAGAGATGTTCTCTCACCTTCGATTCCATGGTTCCCCTGTTTACCTCTGAGAGGCTTACCCCACCACTGGTGACCATGGCTGATTTGAATCCTTTGACACCCTGTATAGTCATAGTTACTTCCATTACTGCTCGAAGCAACTCCTGTCTCTGCTGCTTTGTAAGATGGGCCGGGGTGGAAATAGACGCAAGTCCTATCGCTTTCACAACCTGTTGGGCGATGGAAGAGATGAGACCGAATTCTTTCAGTATGGTGGTAATCTGTCTCTTTTGCTGCGAGAGAATGGCGTCTTGGAGCGTTTGTTTCGCTAATTCAGGCAATAAGCTGAAGGTAATCCTATCTCCGCTTTCCAAATATCTGCTTGCTTTCAGGATGAGCGGACCGCTGAGCCCATCATGGGTCAAAAGAATATCACCTGCTTGCTGAAGGAATCGCTTTCTCTCTCCAGCATGATAAAAATCAGCGTTGGCATTGCGGATGGAATTCCCTGCCAGGTGAGCCCATTGGTATTCCTTGATGGATAGTGCGGCAAGTGCCGGCTTTGGAGGAACAATACTGTGCCCAAGTGACTTCGCCAAAGCATATCCACTGCCGTCACTTCCGGTTCCCGGATAGCTCATCCCTCCGGTTGCCAGGACAAGACGCTTTGCCTGGAATGTTCTCCTCTCGCTCTCAACAGTGAATACCCCGTTTTCATGGGTAGTGGATTTCACCTTCGTATTGTAGTGTATGACTGCCTTGCTCTGTTTCAGCAGTACATCCCTGACTTGGTGTGCATCCAGTGAAGAGGGAAAGACCTTTCCATCTTCCCGTACCGTCACGGAAACACCGTTGTGTTCAAACCACTGCATCAGAGCCGATGGAGAGAGCACATGCAATGAAGGAAGCAGGAAGTTTCGTTGGCTCCTGTTGCCGTAATGGCTCAGAAACTGTTCAAGAGGGAGCGTGTTGGTGATATTGCACATTCCCCCTCCTGTGATAAGCAATTTCTTGCCTGCTTCAGGGCCGTGTTCAAGCAGTGCTGCATTGGTGGATTGAAGATTGGCTGCAAGAAAGAGTCCTGCTGCACCTCCACCGATAATGAGTACATCGAGCATCTGTATCAGTATCCGTAATAGGATTTGAACCAGGCCACGAATGTTTCAAGACCCTGTTCAAGAGGAGTGTTTGGCTTGAAATCGAAGTCTTCCATCAGATCGGTGACATCTGCATAGGTCTGGTATACATCCCCGCTCTGCATGGGGAGATACTCCTTCCTTGCTTCTTTTTGGAGACAGTGTTCCAGAGTTTCAATAAACTGCATCAATTTTACCGGTTTGTTGTTCCCGATGTTATAGACCTTGTAACGATCATTTGCCTCATTTTCTTCGGGAATGTTTGGGATAATATTCTCGAGCCCTGTGATAATGTCATCCACATAGGTGAAGTCACGCCACATATCCCCGTTGTTGAACACCTTGATGGGTTTACCTTCCATGATACGCTTGCTGAATGAGAAATAGGCCATGTCCGGCCGACCATAGGGACCGTAGACGGTGAAGAACCTGAGTCCAGTTGTTGGAATCTGGTAGAGGTGGGTATAGGCGTGTGCCATCAGCTCATTGGATTTCTTGGTTGCAGCATAGAGGCTTACCGGGTTGTCCACCTTGTCACTGGTGGCATAGGGGATCTTGCTGTTCAAGCCATAGACGGAGCTGCTGCTGGCATAGACTAAATGTTCAACAGGATGATGCCTGCAAGCTTCCAGTATATTGAGGAATCCGACGAGATTGGACTGCAGGTATGCATAGGGATGATCGATGCTGTAGCGTACCCCTGCCTGTGCTGCAAGGTTGATCACATGAGTGACTTTGTGCCGGGTGAAGATGCTATCAAGAGCTTGTTTGTCGGCAAGATCAACCTTATAGAAGATGAACTGCTCACAGGCCAACATTCTCAGTCTCTCTTCCTTGAGGGTAACCTCATAATAGTCGTTCAGATTATCAACACCCAGTACGGTACAACCAAGTCCCAAAAGACGTTTGGTAAGATGAAAACCGATAAAACCGGCAACCCCGGTGACCAAATAGATCTTACTGGTATCCAATCGCTTGATATTTGCGCGCATTACACTCTCCTCAATGGGTGTTATTGTACCGTAGAAACTCCCCCATGGGTAGTGGATACGAAAAATGGACCTCCGAAAAGGAGGTCCAGTAAGAACAGAGCTGAAGCTCTTAGAGTGCGCCGAAAATAATCTTAATGACAAACAGCGCGAACACAACCCAAGTCATCTTGGAGATGTCTTTGGTCTTCTTGGTGAACAGCTTGAGCAACACGAAGGAAAGAATTCCGAACATGATACCATCGGCAATGCTGTACGCAACGATCATGAAAATCATGGTCAGGAATGCCGGGATTGCTTCAGTCATCTCGTCCCACTCGATATCCTTCACCGGGCTCATCATCATAACACCGACGATGATCAGGGCAGGAGCGGTGGCTGCGCTTGGAATTGATCCAAACAGCGGTTCGAGGAAGAGGGAGAGTGCAAAGAGAATGGCAACGGTCAATGCGGTCAAACCGGTTCTTCCACCCTCTACAACACCACTGGATGACTCAACAAAGGTTGTAACCGTGGATGTTCCGAGGATTGCACCAGCGGTGGTGCCAATAGCATCAGCAAACAAAGCTTCCTTACAGTTGGGAATGGACCCATCATCCTGGATCATGTCAGCCTTGGTGGCACATCCGATCAAAGTTCCAACGGTATCGAACATATCAACAAAGAGGAAGGTGAAGACGACAACAACGAAGTCTACACTCATAATGCTGGAAAATTCGAAGGGGAAGAAATACGGTGCTGGGGGAATAAAGGATCCGCCGGCGTATTTCGTGATACCGAAGGGGATTCCAACAATGGTGGTGGCGATAATACCGATCAAGAGTGCACCGTTGACCTTGTAGGCCAAGAGGATACCGGTGATGATCAATCCAATCATGGCCAGGCCGGGGGCTCCCTTGAACCAATCAGCGTTCAATGCAACCAGCGTGGCTCCGTCGACGATAATACCGGCGTTCTGCATGCCAATGAAGGCAATGAAGAGACCAATACCAACACCGATAGCACGTTTCAAGTTTGCAGGGATGCTGTTGACGATAGCCTCGCGAATGTTTGCAGCAGTAAGAATAAGGAAGATGATACCTTCAACAAATACTGCCGTAAGAGCGAACTGCCAGCTATATCCCATACCGAATACAACAGTGTAGGTCAAGAAGGCGTTCAGTCCCATTCCTGGGGCGAGAGCGAATGGCAAGTTGGCCAGAAGAGCCATTACCAAGGTTGCGATTGCAGCTGCAATAGCTGTTGCTGCAAATACTTTTGAGAAGTCCATTCCGGATTCGGAAAGGATGCCGGGGTTGACGGCAAGAATGTAAGCCATGGTCAAAAAGGTGGTGATACCTGCCATGACCTCAGTCTTGACTGTCGTTTTTCGTTCTTTGAGCTTGAAAAACTTTTCCATCGATGCACTCCTTGCAGATGTTTTGGTTGATACTATTCTAACTCATCTGTATGGAATCGTACAGAAAAATCGTTACATTTGTTATATAACCAAATTCTTGGGTACAATAATCAGAAAGTGGCTAAATTATTTTTAAGAATTTTACCAGATAGCGAAAAAATCATATTCTTGTTATCAGTACTTGTTCTTATTTATTTGTTGTAATCTTTTCTAGGGTTCTTTCAAAAATTGCCCTTGAAGAATCGCTGTGAGGTGGTACACTACTAGTAAGACGTTGCAAATTGTTGCAGAAGGAGCTTCCATGGTTACCAAACAGATAGTACAAGCGGTGATTGAGACTGCATCAGGGAGGCAGAAGGCCGACCTGTGCATTACCAATGCCCATATATTGGATGTCTATAATAAGGAGTGGTTTGATGCAGACCTACTCATTCGTGATGGGTATATTGCTGGATTCGCGGAATGTGGGAAGGGGAGAGCGGAAACAGTAGTAGAGGCAGGAGGAAGATACCTGATTCCTGGATTCATTGATGGACACGTCCACATAGAATCCAGTCATGCAACCCCAGAGACATTCAGCAACCTGGTTGTCCCCTGTGGTACCACCACCGTTGTGGCCGATCCCCATGAAATCTGTAATGTTTGTGGGCTTGATGGGCTCTCCTACATGCTTGCAGCTTCAGAAAATACGCCCTTGCAGGCATTTTTCATGGTACCTTCCTGTGTGCCGGCTACCGCCTTCGAGCATAGTGGGGCAAATCTTAAGGCAGAGGACATCAAGGATGCACTCACGCATCCAAGGGTTCTGGGCCTTGGTGAGATGATGGACTTCCCTGCAGTGGTGGCAGGAGAAGATTTGGTAGTGGATAAGATCATGGAGGCAATGCGCATAGGAAAGGTAGTCGATGGCCATAGTCCCTCTATCACCGGTTCTGCTTTGGATGCCTACGCCAGTACCGGGATTCTCACCGATCATGAGTGTGAAACTGAACAGGAGCTGCATGAGCGGGTGAGAAGAGGCATGTATGTCATGTTGCGTGAAGGTTCGGCTTGCAAGAATGTGTTGATGCTCTTGGGGGGTGTTACCGAGAGAAACAGCCAGCGTTGCTTGTTCTGTACCGATGACAGACAGCCTATGAGTATTCTCGAGGATGGGCATATAAACAACAATGTTCGCATTGCTGTACGGGATGGACTTGATCCCATTGAAGCAATCTGCATGGCTACCATCAACACCTGTGATTGCTACCACCTCACTGACCGGGGCGCCATTGCTCCCAGCAAGCGGGCAGACTTCTTGCTCTGTGATGACTTGAAGGAGTTTTCCATGCACCAAGTTTATGTTGGTGGTACGCTTGTCGCTGAGGACGGTGTAATCTGTAATCCGATTGCTGCGAAGAAGGATAAGCGGGTAACAGGTAAGATGCAGGTGAAGAATTTCTCCAAAGAACGATTGCATCTGCCGCTTTCCAGCAACCACGTTCGAGTCATCGATATTATTCCCGGGGGTGTTGTTACCGGGGCAGGGGAAGCCACCGTCACTGTTGAAGGTGGACAGTGGGTGCATGACAAGTCTCAGGACATCGTCAAACTCGCGGTGGTTGAACGTCATACCGGTACAGGGAATGTAGCGGTGGCTTTGCTCAGAGGGTATGGATTGCAGAATGGTGCCATGGCGACATCGGTTGCCCACGACTCCCATAACATTATCGTCGCTGGAGACAGTGATGAGGATATGGCATTGGCTGTCGAGCATCTCATCTCCATCGGTGGTGGTATGGTCATTGTGCAGAAAAGGGAGATTGTAGCATCCTTTGCCCAACCTGTTGCAGGACTGATGAGCTATGAATCGGGTTCGCATATTGCCTCAGAGCTTGATCGGCTCCATACGATTGCACAACAACGATTGCACATAGGAAAGGAGATCGATCCATTCATGACGCTCTGCTTCATGTCATTGCCGGTAATCCCTGCTTACAAGCTTACTGACATGGGGCTCTTTGATGTAAGAAGTTTCCAATTTGTTCCGCTTGAGATCAATAAATAAGAATCTGTGAGCCGATTTGGGTGACCTGTACATCAGTTTCATAGAGGGTGGTCAACAGTGTTGAGTTGACCATCTCTTCTTTTGCTCCAAAGCTGAGCAAGCTTCCTTTTTTGATCATTGCTACGTGGGTTGCCAGCTCATAGGCGAGATTTGCATCATGGGTGGTAAACAAAAGGGTTTTCCCCTTCTGGTGCAGCTGCTTGAGAATGGTGAGCACCCGCTTACGGTTTGCAGGATCCAAGGCACTGGTAGGTTCATCGAGCAGGAGCATTGAACTTTGCTGGGCTATGGCGCGTGCAAGCAGAAGCAGTTGATGCTCCCCCCCACTCAAGGTTGTGATGTGTCGCTGGGCGTAGTTTGCCAGCCCAACATCATAGAGTGCTTGGTAGGCAATCTCTGCATCCTCCTCAGTGGGCGTTCCCATCTGTGAAAGATAGGGGGATCGCCCAAAGAGGACATAGTCCAGGAGGCTGAAGGAAAAGTTGTACTGTTCTGACTGGGGAACCAGTGCGATGGTCCTGCCCAGCTCCTTCCTCCCGTACAGGGTAATGGGTTTTCCATACAACGTAACACATTCACTTTTTTGCCAGCCAAGCAGAATATCCAGGAGTGTTGATTTTCCTGCTCCATTTGAGCCAAGAATGGCCACGCTCTGCCCTGCCTCAACACAGAGCGAGATATCATCAAGAGCCTTGGTGCCGCTGGGGTAGGTAAAACTTACATGCTCGACGCTTAGTGCATTCATGCTTTCCCTTCCTGATGCTTGAGAGAGAGAATGATGACAAAGATGATTGCGCCAATGAAACTGGTCAACAATCCGATGGGTATCTCAGTTGCGAGGGCAGTCCTTCCCAAGGTGTCGCACACCAGAAGGAAGAAGGATCCAAGGATCATGGATCCAGGAAGGCTGGTTGAACTGTCCGAGCCAAAGAGCTTTCGGCCCAAGTGCGGGGTGATCAAGCCAACCCAGCCGATCAAGCCGGTAATGGAGATGGTAACGGTGGTTCCCACCGTTGCCACTATCAGCAGGATGATTCGATCGCGTTTTGGGTTCATGCCCACCGAGAAGGAGGTCTTCTCCTGCAGGCTGAGGAGATTTAACTTCCAGCGATACCCCAAGAGGATGGTCATGCTCAACACCACAACCCAGAGGATGGAGAAAATCTGGCTCCAGGAGGCATTCCATAGCCCTCCCATCATCCAGAAGGTAATATCCTGCAGATCCTTGGTTGGTTCTGCAACCAGCTTGATTACCCCTAGTGCACTGCTGAAAAGTGCAGATACTGCAATTCCACTGAGTACCAGACGAAGCAACCAGCCTCCGAAACGGAAACGGGTGGCCAGTAGGTAGGAGGCAAGCAATGCAAGCAATCCAAACAGCGTTGCACTGAGTTGTACATACACTGTCGATCCGATTCCAAGAACAATCATCAGGGCAGCCCCAAATGCCGATCCTTGGCTGACACCAAGAAACCCTGGTTCAACCAGTGGGTTGGAAAACAGCATTTGGAAGGTGAAGCCGCTTGCACTGAGCATTGCTCCGGCAAGCAATGCGAGTACAATGCGGGGGAGGCGAATGTGCAGGTAGATGCTCCTGGTCATTGCATTGCTTGACCAGTCAAAGGGAAAACTGAACCCTGGCGATGGATATCTCCCTGCAAAGAGGGAGAGTACCGACAGGGCAAGAGTTCCAATGAGCATGGCTAGGAGAAGTCCTGTACGCCGTCTGCGTTCACTCTGGTAGAGCTGGCGGGCATTCATAGGCTATTGACAGCAACCGATTTGCTATAGCGCTCAACCAAGATGTTCACTTTCTTTGGGTCTTGCAGGTTGTAGAAATCCTGGTAGAAGGATGCAACTGCTTCTTGCATATCCAGCTCTGTGTATTGCTCTGGGTAGACCTCGCCAGAGAGCCACTGGAGTCCAAGAATCCAGGAAGCTACAGGCTGAATGTAGTTCATCATATCGTAGGGGCTTGCCTTTACCTGTCTGTTCTTGACTGCCCTGAGGGATGCCCAAACCGGGGAGTCGTAGATTGCCTCTATGTACTGGTCGGTTCTAGTGCGATAGCTTACCAGAATAATGATGTCCGGGTCCCATGCTGCAATCTGTTCGAAACTAACGGTTGACCATCCATTTGCGGCCTTGTTTGCCCCTTTCCATACAGGCTCTGCCCCGATTGTTTCCACCATCCAAGTCTGCATCCATGTATCAGGTGCTATCTTGTAGGAGTATGTGTTGTCTGCAGTACTTGCCTGGAGCAGGAGCACCCGTTTCTTGTCTTGGGATTCCAGGGATGAAGATATCGTGCGGATTGCATCCAAGCGCTCTTCATACAGTGAAAGGATCTCGCGTGCGCGGCTGGTATTCTGCAACAGTTTTCCCAGTTCAGTAATCTCGGTTTTCCAATCCTCATAGGATTCCATGTTCATGGTAAAGTTTGGGACCCCGAGCTGGTCAAGCTTCCTGGCAATTGATTCATAGTGCGTTGCCTTGGTAAGTACGAGATCACTGTTGTAACTGACAATTTCCTCAACACTGGCATTCTGGCTGATACGTGGATTATCTTCCAAGGAGGGGCGGATGAATGCAAAGAAATCTCCCAATCCTTGGTCGGTTTTTGGAAGCGTGAGATCCATATCAGTGACCTCGGGAAAGAGGAAGAGGGCATTTGCGGGCATATTGCCTGCCTTGCCAGCGATAAGGACCCTATGGGGTTTCTCCAAAAGCTTGAGGGTTCTGCCATTGGCATCGACTGCCTGGTAATAGTCGCTCTCTTGTAGTGCTTGTTCAGCTGCTCCTTGTGCGAAAAGCAGGGTGGGGATCATCAAGAGGATACTTATGACGATTCGTAGCTTCATGTACCGTACTCCTTTGTTGCGAATGGTTGCAGTTTACCATTATAGTTTCTAAAAGGCAATCGGAAATTAGAACGTCTTCAATCTTTATCACCTTGATACCTTCCCGCATTCAGTTTAGTGTATACTTATTGCATATAAGGGGCTGAACATGGAATCATCAGAATTGCAACAGCGCATTCATTCGCTGCGAAGGAGTGCCAAACGCCTCGCCTCCAGTAGTGAAACAGAACGGAATCATCTCTTGAAAAAGATCAGTGAGGGTTTGCTCCGTGATTGGCCTACCATCAAGGCAGCAAACAAAAAAGACGTGCAACAGGCAGAGATGTCAGGGCAGAAAGAGGCTTTGGTGAAACGGCTGGTCTACGGGGATGATAAACTGCATGCATCCCTCTTGGGTTTAGAACAGGTTTCACAGCTTCCTGATCCAATTGGGAGAGTTACACAACGAAGAGTGCTTGACGAGGGACTTCTGCTTGAGCAGGTTACAGTCCCCATTGGTGTCATCGGCATGATTTTTGAGGCACGTCCCGATGCCTTGATACAGATAGTCTCACTCTGCCTGAAGAGTGGCAACGGCATCATTCTCAAGGGAGGTAGAGAAGCATTCCAGACCAATAGCGCCTTGGTTTCCTCCATGCAAAAGAGCTTGGAACATGAATCGCTTGGCTCTCAGTGGATGCTGCTCCTGGAAAGTCATGGGGATGTCGATGCCATCCTTACCATGGAGGGAGATATCGATCTCTTGATCCCTCGTGGTTCGAATGCATTTGTCCGATATATCATGGAGCACTCCTTGATCCCGGTGCTCGGCCACGCTGATGGGATTTGTCACTTGTATGTGGATGCAGCTGCTGACATTGAGAAAGCAGTGGAAATAGCCTATGACTCCAAGACCCAGTACCCAGCGGCCTGTAATGCCATAGAGACGCTTTTGGTGCATGCATCCATTGCTTCTGCTTTCCTTCCTCGTATTGCAAAGCGGTTCAAAGATGGAAAGGTGGTAATCCATGGGGATGAACGCACCTCTGCTTTGATCGATTGCATCCCCTACCAAGAGGGGGACTGGAAGAAGGAGTATCTGGCTCTTGAAATCAATATTCGTGTCATAGACTCTCTCGAGGAAGCAATCCTCCATATCGAACAGTACGGCTCTCACCACACTGATGCCATCGTCAGCGAAGATAAGAGGGCAGTGAGGACATTCCTCAGCCAGATTGACTCGGCCGATGTCTTTGCGAATTGCTCCACACGATTTGCAGATGGATTTAGATTCGGTCTTGGCAGCGAGGTGGGAATCAGCACCCAGAAGATCCATGCACGTGGTCCGGTAGGGCTGGAGGGGTTGATGACGAGCAAGTACTTGGTCCGTGGTTGTGGACAGGTCGTATCCTCATACGTCGGGGAAGGGGGGAGCAGGTTCATGCACCAAAATCTCTCCTTGGATGGTCCATCCTTGCTTGACGAGGAGACGCTATGATGCGTGATCTTTCGTCAGTTCGCCGTGTAGTGGTGAAGGTTGGAACGAATTTACTCAGTGCAGAACATGGAATAGATGAAGATTGCATTGACCTCATTGTTGACCAGTTATCTGAGTTGCAGCGCAATGGGTATCAGGTCCTTCTTGTCTCAAGTGGTGCAATTGGAATGGGGGCGAAGGAACTCAACTTGAAGGGACCGCTCAAGCAAATTCCCATACGACAGGCATGTGCTGCCATTGGCCAGCCTCTGCTTATGTCCAGTTACCGACGATCTTTCAAACGGCATGGTATTGTATGCTCCCAGATACTGCTTACCCGAAATGACCTGAACAACCGCCTCACCTATGTGAATTTGAGGAACAGCGTATTTGCACTCTTTGGTCTCGGGGTGATCCCCATTTTCAATGAGAACGACGTGGTAAGTACTGCTGAAATTGGGACAGCCTTCGTGGATAATGACCGCATGAGTGCAATGGTTGCGAGTAAAATTGATGCTGATCTCCTGGTAATTCTTACTGATATCCCAGGACTTTACACTGCAGATCCCAAGAAAGATGCCAAAGCAGAACTGCTGAGTGACATCACCAGTTTGGATGCTACCATCCTGGGGTATGCGGGAGGGGCAGGTTCCTCCTATGCGACGGGAGGAATGAAGACCAAGTTGCTTGCTGCGAAGATTGCACGAATGGCTGGATGTACCACGATTATTGCCAGTGGCTATGAAAAGGAGATTCTTCCCCGTCTCCTTGCAGGAGAGGTGTTGGGAACCTGCATCCATAGTGTAAAACGGCTCAGCCAACGCCAACGTTGGATTCTCTACAACTCCCACTTGGGATCCATTGTAGTGGATGAGGGGGCAAGGAGAGCTCTGCATGCGAAGAAGAGTCTGTTGCCCAAGGGCATCATCTCAGTAGAGGGAGTTTTTGAATCTGGTGATGTCGTACAGATACAGAGTGTCGATGGCAAGCCTTTTGCCAAGGCAGTACCCTATTACAACAGCACAGAGATTGCAGCGGTAGCAGGTCACAACAGCAAGGATATCCAGAGGATTCTCAAGGAAGGGCATAAGGGCGTAATTTTCCGTCCAGAGGATTTGGTGTTTCTCAACGATGATGACTAACTATCGGATCTATCGAAGCAAACAGGATATCGGCAAGCGAATCAACCAGTTGCACGCAAGTGCCCAGCTTGCCATCGGCATCCTCGATACCGGTACTCCTGGGCAGTTGCAGGATACCCTGGATTGGTATGCCCGCGAAATGAACTATGGGTTGCATGTCGTAACCCAGGAGGGAAGGGTGGATATTCTGGAACTTCAGCAGAAGTACAAGGATGTTACCTTCCTGGTGTTCACTACCCATGTTTTTACCGGGGAGAAAATCAATGCCGTGGCCAATGAGTGTCAGACCAATCTCTTTCTGATTGTTCGCAGTGACCTTCTCCTTGTCAGGTTCGACGGATCCTTTTTGCTCTCTGCCATGGGAGAAGGTGACCACCCTGCTGCATTTACCGCAGTACTTGCAAATGCAAATCGTGAAATTGTCCCCTGTCTTAGAATCCCCCGTTTGGTGGATCGAGAGCTAGATCCAGAATCTGACTTTCCCTCTCCTGATCCTCTAGTGGTACGTTCTACACTTTATCCGGTATACGGATTGGGTCTCTACGACCGGGCATTGTTCCAGAGACTACGTGGTTTTGATGAGGAGATACATAGTGAGTATTGGCAGGCACTGGATTGGGGAATACGGTGCAACCTCTATGGATATAGATTATCACTCAGCAGCAGCCTGCTGATGCAATTCCCCGATCGGGAGAGTATTATTGAAGATCGTAGTGAGGTGCAAGGATTCATGCGTTGTTACACCAAGGCTTTGAGTGTGAGGCAGGCAGGGGGCAAGAACGTGGCAAGACGCTATAGTGGTTATGTTGATAGGGAAGTATACAGACTGGAAGTGAAGAAACGCATGGTTTGGCTACAGAAACTCGATTTTAGCACATTGGTACGCCAGTGGGGGAAGGATGAGTAGTGAAACGGTTTGCGAGTTTGCTGCTCATCTTGATGGCAGTTGCCTTCCCAGGGTTCTCAGTTGCAGACCCGTTCTCCCTCCCTCTTGGGACGGTGGTCATAGACGCAGGTCATGGAGGCCATGACCCAGGGGCTACCAATGCATGGAGCTTTGCCGGGGGTACGGTCTATGAACGTGATCTTACCTTGGACATTGCCAAACGCCTCAAGGCATTGCTCTCGGTATCACATCCTCACTTGGAACTTGTCATGACTCGTGACGATGACCGATATCTGTCACTTGAAGAACGTTGTGAAATAGCCTACCAGACCCCCCTCAAGCCACAGACAAGTGCGTTGTTCATTTCAATCCATGTGAACAGTGCAACGGTATCACAAGCTTCAGGATTTGAAGTACTTACCAAGGAACAGGATAAGCGGGTACCACTACTTGATGAGCAAACACCTCTTGAGAATATTCCCCTCTTCTCATCTCATTCTCTCCTTAGCTTGAATAGATTGTTGAACCAACGAAATCTGGTAGTTGCCTCTATTTTTGAACAGACCTTGGATGAATCGCTGGTAACCAGCCGGAACCGGGGGGTAAAGGAGCGGGATCTGTGGGTACTCAATGGAGCAAGAATGCCTGCCGTATTGGTTGAGGTCGGTTTTTTATCGAACGAAGAGGATGCAAGAAATCTGGTATCTCCACAGTGGAGACAGAGAATCGCACAGATATTGGCAACTGCGATTGAACGATGCATGTAGGAGGCTGGTATGAGAACAGCAGGATTGTACAAGGCAAAGGAGACTCCTTCCTTGCTTACCATACCTTCGGTTGCCTATCTCTCCATTGATGGATGGGGAGATGCAAACGATGCTTCCTACGAAGTGGCGATTGATCTTCTCTTCTCTCTTCACACATTGCTCTGTGAACAAATCGAGTCAAGTGAAAAACCAATACTGGAGTGTCTTTGGACCAAGAGAGAGATTGAAAATCGTGAGCCGTGGAGTTGGTCTATGATGATAGGGGAACCCACAGGGACAACAGATGCCATCTTTCAGGAAGCGCGGGATGAACTTGCCTTCAAGGAAGGGTTCCCTACACAGGATTTGTATCGCTGTGATGTTGAGGATGGGCTCTGTGTAACACTGCTTCACACCGGTCCTTTCAGTTTTGAAGGGAAAAGCTTTTACCTTATGGATGCTTTCTGCAAAGAGAGAAACTTGGTCAGGAGGGGTAGGAGCCACCGGGAAATATATTTGGATAGACCAACGTCAAAAAAAGAGGATGATCTGAAGACCATCCTCCGACTCCCTGTTCGGGTATTATAATCCTTCCTTGGTTTTCCTTCGTTGGGCAACCAAGAGTTCCATCTTCAGCTTTTTCAACTTAGCAGAGAGACTGACCTTGTAGATATGTGGGTTGATCTGCCTCAGATAGCTCTTGTGGAACGTGTTCAGTTCCCTCTGTACATAGCCTTGGATATCCTGGAGGCTGGGTTTGCTCCCAATTCGTTTTCCTCCCTCCATCTGCTTGTTGATGAGCTTTTGAATACCAGTGTAGCGAGTACACTCCATCTCAAAGAAATCTGCTTCTGCAAAGGGGTGATAGAATGTGTATTTCTTGCCCAAATTGATCTTTTCCTTTTCCAAGGTGATCAGGTCAGCCAAGGAACCTGCCTCGTTGTCACTGAAACGATAGACCTGCTTGATGCCTGGGTTGGTGGTTTTCTCAAAGCTGTTGGAAATTTTCATGGTAGGGATGAAGAGACCATCATTGCCTTCCTTCGCAGCAAGTTTATACACTCCATTGAGAGAGGATTGGGAACCACCTGTGACCAGATGTGTTCCGATACCCCAGCTATCGATCGGCACCCCATCCTGAACCAAGGTCTGCACGATTGCCTCAGTCAGGTCATTGGATACTACAATGGTTGCATCCTCAAGACCTGCTGCATCCAGCCGCTTCCTGATGACTCGGGGGAGGTAGGATAGGTCTCCACTGTCAATCCGTACCCCGATTTTCTTCCCCTTCTTCTTTTGCTCAAGTCCGACAATAATGGCATTGTCAATTCCTGACCCAAGGGTGTCATAGGTATCGATGAGAAGCACGGTATTGTCTGGATAGAGCTCTGCATAGGCACGAAAGGAGTCCAACTCACTCTCAAAGCTCATAATCCAGGAGTGGGCCATTGTTCCTGCAACAGGTATATTGTAGGTCTTTCCCGCAAGGGTATTGCTGGTTACCTGACAGCCGCCGATGAATGCTGCACGGCTAGCAGAAAGCGCTCCATCACTTCCCTGTGCTCTTCTAAGGCCAAACTCCATAAGGAGCCCGCGATTGCTTGCAAGAGACATGCGAGCAGCCTTTGTGGCTATCAGGCTCTGGAAATTGAGGGTATTGAGCAGCAGTCCTTCGATCAATTGTGCTTCGATCAGATTGGTATGGATGCGTAACAACGGCTCTCCAGGAAAGACCACCGTTCCCTCTTCCATCGCGTAGAGATCCCCACTGAATTGGTACTCAGCAAGGTAGTCGAGAAATGCAGGGGTGAATTTTCCCAGACCTCTCAGGTAGGAGATATCTTCCTTGCTGAAGGAGAGTGATTCGAGTTTGTCAATCAGCTCATGCAATCCGGCAAAGACGACATATCCTCCTTCAAAGGGATTGGTTCGGTAAAACATATCGAAGACTACATTCGGGTTGTGGTTGTTCGAAAAGTAGCCCTGCATCATGGTCAATTCATAGAAATCCGTTGTCAGTGCGCTGATTTGCATCCTTCTGTCCTTATGCTCGTGCCTCTATCTTGGAGAACCCAGTATAGGGAACCAAGATTGAAGGGATGGTGATTGATCCATCCTCATTCTGGAAATTTTCCAAGATGGCCACCATCGCCCTGCTCAGTGCGATGGCTGTCCCGTTGAGCATGTGTGGGAACTGGGTTTTGCCTTCCTCATCCTTATAGCGTATTGCCAAGGAGCGAGCCTGGTAGTCGGTGCAGTTGCTTGTGGAGGTAACCTCCCCATACTCTCCCTTTTCGCCCCGTCCCGGCATCCATGCCTCGATATCGAACTTTCGGTATGCTGGTGCCCCGAGGTCGCCGGTACAGGTGTCGACCACCCGATAGGCAATACCAAGGCCGCTGAAGATCTCTTCCTCGATTCCAAGTAACTCGTTATGGTATGACTCTGACTCATCAGCGGTGCAATAGATGAACATCTCCAGTTTTGAGAACTGGTGTACCCGGTACAGACCCTTGGAATACTGTCCGGCCCCCCCTGCCTCACGTCTGAAGCAATGTGAGAGACCTGCCATCTTTATCGGAAGCTGTTCCTTGCTGAGAATCTGGTTTGCATAGTAGCCTCCCAAGGTGATCTCAGCAGTTCCCACCAGACAGGTATCTGTATTCTCTATGGTGTAGATATTGCTCTCTTCTCCTCTTGGATTGAAACCAATCCCTTGGAGGATCTCCTCCTTGGCGATATCGGGGGTGATGAAGGGGGTAAAACCCTTCTTGATGAGAATATCCATTGCATAGCGCTCGAGGGCCATCTGCAGAATGACAGCCTCCTTCTTAAGGTAGTAGAACTTTGGACCACTTACCCGTGTGGCGGTATCGAAATCTATGAGATCGAGCCTTTCTGCAAGCTCAACATGATCCAAGGGTTGAAACGAGAACTGTGGGGGAGTGCCATGGAACTTGATGGCGGTATTGTCCTTGTCTTCTTTTCCTACCGGTGCATCGCTATGGGCGTAATTGGGAATGGTGCGTGCAAGACTCTGGAAAGACTGCTCAACCTCTTTCAGTCTTCCCTCTTTCTCTGCAATTGCATCCTTCAGGCTCTTGCCCTCTGCAATCAGGAGGGAACGAGTCTCAGGATCCATTTTCCCCTTCATTTTCTTTGCATTCTCATTCCGCTGGCTCCGCAGTTCTTCACTCTCCTGCAATAAAGCCGAGCGTTCTTCCTGTAGTGCAATGATGGCGTCAATATCCACCTGCATATTCCTTACTTTGATGTTCTGCGCAATCTCATCGCGTCTACTTTTCAGTTCCTTCAAATCTATCATCTTATTTCCTTATTCCTTCCTGAATTCTTTTTAGTGTTTCTCGAGTGCACGGGTTTCGAGCATCCTTGATTTCTCGCTGGCAGCGTTCACTGCCTGCATGACTAATCCTTCAAACCCACCCTGTGCGAGTGCCTGCATTCCTTCTATTGTGGTTCCTCCAGCTGAGCAGACCCGTGTAGCAAGCACTACTGGATTTTCCCCGGAACTCTCTATGAGCGTTGAGGCACTCTTGAGCGTATCGTTTGCTATGGCGAGTGCTTGCCCATAGGGAATGCCTTGCTCTACGCCCCCCATGGCGAGTCCATGGAGGAAGGAGAATACATAGGCAATTGCTGAGCCACTGATGCCGATAAATGCTGAGAACTGTGATTCAGGCAAAAGGAAAGCAGACCCGAAGGAGGCTGCCACCTCCAGTGCCTCCTTTCGATGCTCCTTCGAGCACTCTTCAGTTGGAGAGACTGCAGTTACCGAGGATGAGAGCTGTGCTGCAATATTGGGCATGAATCTAACCACCTCAGTACTCTCCAATTCTCTTGTCAGGACACTGAGAGGTATTCCCGCTGCAATGGAAATCCACCGCTTTTCTGCACTTCCCAGAAAGCGGAGCTGGGGATACAGGGATGAGAGAATTTGTGGTTTGACCGCTATAAGCAGGGTGGAACAGGAGTTGAAGAGTGACTGGAGGGAATCAGATACCTGTATATGGTTTGTTCCTTCGCAAAGCTCCCTTGCTTTTTCCAAGTCGCTGTCATAGACAAAGACATCCCTTTTCAGGCTCTTTGCTATAGCTCCTCCCATATTTCCACATCCTATGATGCCAAGTGTTCCCATCTCTAAGCCTCCCAAGAAAGTCGATGTAGTGCTCCTTTGCCCTGTAGTGAGGGGAAGGATTGTTGTCTCAAATACTCATATGCAGCGATTGCTACGCTGTTTGAGAGATTCAGGCTACGAGCCTCTTGACGCATGGGAATGCGTACACAGCTCTTTGTATGCTTTACCAGGAGTGTTTCGCTGATGCCTGCGCTCTCCTTGCCGAAAACCAGGTATGTTTCATTTGGAAAGGTGACCTCTGTGTAGGTTTTGGGAGCTTTTGTTGTAAAGAAATACAGATTGTCCTTTTGATGTTCTTCCATGAATGTCTGGATGCTCTGGTGCTCACACAGCGTCAGAAGAGGCCAGTAATCTAGGCCGGCACGTCTCAGATATTTCTCATCCAAGCTGAATCCCAAGGGATGGACCAAGTGCAACGTTGCCCCTACCGCAGCACAGGTTCGGGCAATATTTCCGGTGTTTTGTGGTATTTCTGGTTCAAACAGGACAATGTGCAGTGCCATGCTCCTCTCCCTTACAT
>JBFWKK010000031.1:0-5961 GCA_050252715.1 Sphaerochaeta sp.
GATGAAGAGGGGACCTTTGGTGTCTACCAGGAGAACTCCATGGCCTGGGCAGCACTTCGCTGGTACTTCTGATACTCTCATCAATCGCATTGCAATTTGGCTGCCTTTCTTCAGGAGAGGCAGCCTCTCTCTATCCTGGCACATGAAGTGGGATGGTGAGTATTGATGGTACGCCTCGTACGCTGTGGAGACCTCACGGGATAAGTCATCACTCTTTCCTCGTTTACCCGCTTGATTTACAGATGAAGGTCTCATTGCCTTTTGGATTCACTGCTTTTAGCCAGCTTGTCCCCTTCGCCTTCCTACTATCAGGTTTCTGTCCGTCGGGCTACGATTTCGCTATTGCTTCTCCCTCCCCCACCTCACGGTGTGAAACTTGCAAGTCGCTATCGGGTTCGTCGGCAACTACGTCCTTTGGGATTTTCACCCAAGATTGATGACATGCCCGTCATACCAAGGAAGGGAGCCTCCAATTGGAAGCTCCCTTCAATAACCTAGACTATCTGCTTAGCCGATAAGTTCTTTCAAGTCATCCTCTACGGAGGAGATTCCGGCAATACCGAAATTCTCAACCAACACACTGGCTACATTCGGTGAGAGGAATGCAGGCAATGTGGGCCCGAGGTGGATGTTCTTCACGCCAAGGTAGAGCAATGCAAGCAGTACGATGACAGCCTTCTGCTCATACCAGGCAATGTTGTATGCGATGGGAAGGTCATTGATGTCATCCAAGCCAAAGACTTCCTTCAGCTTCAAGGCAATGAGAGCCAAGGAGTAGGAGTCATTGCACTGGCCAGCATCAAGAACGCGGGGAATACCACCGATATCACCAAGGTTCAACTTGTTATAGCGGTACTTTGCGCATCCAGCGGTCAGGATCACTGTGTCCTTGGGCAGGTTCTTTGCAAACTCTGTGTAGTAGTCCCTGCTCTTGGAACGACCGTCACAGCCTCCCATTACCACAAACTTCTTGATGGCTCCACTCTTAACCGCATCCACTACCTGGTCGGCCAGTGCAAATACCTGCTCATGGGCAAATCCACCAATGATCTCTCCACTTTCAATCTCAGTTGGAGCAGGACAGGTCTTTGCAAGCTCGATGATCTCGCTGAAATCTTTCTCGTCGCCAATTCCACCAGGGATGTGCTTGCAGCCGGGGAATCCGGATGCACCGGTGGTAAAGAGACGAGCCTTGTATGACTCAGCGGGAGGAACGATACAGTTGGTGGTCATCAGGATTGGACCGTTGAAGGACTCAAACTCCTTCTTCTGCATCCACCATGCATTACCATAGTTGCCATAGAAGTTGGGATACTTCTTGAAAGCAGGATAATAGTGTGCAGGAAGCATCTCAGAGTGGGTGTATACATCGACACCGGTTCCCTGAGTCTGCTCAAGCAGCATCTCCAGGTCCCTGAGATCGTGACCGCTGATCAGGATGCCAGGGTTTTTGCCTACCCCGATCTTGACCTTGGTCATCTCCGGATTGCCATAGGCACCAGTGTTTGCACCATCAAGGAGAGCCATTCCAGCAACTCCCCATTCACCGGTCTTAAGGGTGAGGGCAACCAGTTCATCAACACTCTTCTCCTCAAGCAAATCATTGAGTGCACTCTGGATGAACGCATCAAGTTCCTCGTTCTCCTTGATCAGGTTGTTTGCATGCTTGGTGTAGGCACATACACCTTTCAAGCCGTAGGTGATAAGCTCTTTCAAGGATCGTACATCCTCATTGCTCTCAGCAAGTACGCCGACAGTCTTGCTGAATGCTTCATAGGTGGAGGTATCAGTGGTGTCATAGAGAGCGGCTTCACTCAATCCTTCCTTGTTGGACAGCTCTGCAAGCAAGGGCTTCTTTGCAGCAATGGTAAGGAGGATTCTCTCACTAATCATCTCATCATCAAAGTTTGCATTGGTGATGGTTGTGAAGAGATTGTAGGTGACGATGTGGTTGACGTCCTTGCTGACCGGCTTGTTTTCGGCGCGCAGTCTGGTTGCTACCTGGCTCAAGCCCTTTGTTACATAGATCAAGAGATCCTGTAGGTTGGCGGTCTCTGGCTGCTTGCCACATACGCCTGCTTGCGTACATCCGAAATTGCGGGCGGTTTCCTGACATTGGAAACAGAACATCTTGTTGTCCATTCGTTTTCTCCTTGTAGTGTTAAAAAATGACTACCAGAAACATCTTAAAGCGCTCTGGTGCATAAATTGCATGTGGTAGATTACTCGGCATTAGGATGGATTGCCCCTTTTCAAGCTGATACTCTGTTCCATCAATGGTAACCAGTCCAACTCCGTCGAGGGCTATGACCAGGGCATCCCCGCTGCTTGCATGGGTGCTGATCTCTTCCCCTTTCTCAAAGGCAAAGAGGGTAAGGCTGTGGTGATCGTCCTGTGCGAGAGTCTTGCTTACCACCTGTCCTTCCTGATAGGAAACCAGCTCAGCAAAGCTCTGTACCTCAGACGGTTTGAAATTCTTGATCATCGCGGTCTTAACTCCTCACAATTTCTTGCTTCTTCAGCCGAATCACCCCCATGGTACTGCAACACCTGTTTCAAGTATGTTGGAAAACCAACACATTGCACATTTTTACTAAATCTTGTGTTTCCCAGCAAAACCTCCTATACTCAGCCCTATGAACTGCAGGAGGTCCCGATTTTGGGAATCATAGAACTGTTTTTGCTCGCCATAGGCCTTGCCATGGATGCTTTTGCCGTATCCCTCTGCAAGGGACTCAGGATGCGCAGAATCAACTGGTCCCAAGGAATCGTGATAGCTCTCTCTTTTGGGTTGTTCCAAGCAGGGATGCCCCTTCTTGGGTGGACGCTCGGCCTCCAATTCGAGCGATTCATCACCCCTATCGACCACTGGATTGCCTTCATCCTGCTTGCCATCATTGGATCAAAAATGCTCTACGACTCCATTACCGAAGATCCATCCTGCCCGGTGGAGACGGTCAACAGAATCGACCCTAGGGAACTCCTGCTCCTCTCTGTCGCGACAAGCATAGATGCCTTGGCGGTAGGAATCACCCTCGCATTTCTGAAAACCGATATCCTTGTTTCCATTACCCTTATCGGTATTGTCACATTTTCCCTCTCACTACTTGCTGTCGTCATAGGCAACCACTTCGGCAACCGTCTCCAGAGCAAGGCAGGTATTCTGGGAGGGATGGTCCTGATCCTTATTGGGACCAAAATCCTCCTCTCCCATCTGGGAATCATATCCTTCTAGGCTTCCTTTTCATCGTCAGCTGGTTCTCCCCTGGTAACCTTTCCCATCAGGAAGAAGGCGATCAACATGGAAACTGATCCATAAAGGAAGATGGCCCTAAATCCAAAGAGGTCAATGAAGGCCCCGGTTATCGGTGGACTGATGATGGAAGCAAGCTGACTGAAAAAGTAGTAGAGCCCTGTGTAGATCCCCACTGTCTTATACGTTGACATCTGCCAAAGCATTGGAAAACTATTGGTCACTACCGATACCCAGAAAATTCCAAAGCCGAAGAGCAATGCCCAGAACGTATACTGCCGAAACGCATCACTCATGCCACGGGTGATTGGGTCATGCAGGAACACTCCTGCAAGCAACACTACCAACAGAGATAGAGAGAGACGAATTGTCTTTTTTCTCCCTACCCGGTGTGCAACGATTCCTGACGGTATAGCAAAGATTGCATAGGCAATCCCCACCATTCCTGCCGCCAGACTGGCAGTACCACTGCTGGTCCTCAGGATATCCTTGGAGTATAACCCAACAAAGGGCAGAATTCCCTGGTAACCGATAAACCAGAAGAGCAAGGAGAGTAAAATGTAGAGAGCACTCTTGTCCTCTTCTGCAAAGATGACTTTCAAGGAGTGGAGAATTGGTTCATTCTTATCACTCGCCTCATGGGCGCTCGCCTGCTTCTCCTTCACAAAAAAGAAAAGGAGCAAGACTGCCAGAATGACCAGAACCGATGAGATGGGGAATGCCAGAATCTCGGTGGTGGGTCCACGACCGGGAAGCGTAATGGGAACATCCATGAGCCGCGCAAGACCGACAGTCCCAACAATGGTTGCAATGCCCCCCATGGTGTTGATCACCCCGTTGGCTTCGCTACGAAGGTCTCCAGGTATCATATCCGGCATCAGGGCAACCACCGGTCCCCTTACCGCTTGCTTGAAGAGGTTGAGGATGAATACCAGAAGGATCAACAACCAAAGGCTGCTCAATGCAGAGAAGGGAATCAAGCCGAAGGCTACTGCCGTTACCGGCAGACAGATGACAATAAACGGCATCCTCCTTCCAATTCTCGTATGGGTTCGGTCACTGATGGCACTGAAGAGTGGAATCAAGAAGATAGCAAGCATATTGTCAAAGGTCATGATCGATCCGATCAGTGCCTTTGAAGTAACAAATCGTGCCAGGAATATCGGAACATACGTATCATACAGTGGATCCATCAACCCCATGGTAAAGAACCCAAGTCCGATCAGGAAGGTGGTGAGATAGTATCCTTTCAACCCCCGTTTTTTTGCTTTGGCCATCATACGACTCCTTACTACAATACAATTGCCTGTAGTGTACCATACATTTTCCCGAGAACGGTATTCCTTTCCTTGCAGCTCTGGACGAAACGCATACTTTGCGATACACCTTGTTCATGCGCACACATGAAAAGCAAGCGGTGGTTACCTCGAAAAAAGCATTGGGGGACTACCTTCACCTCACAGCAGAAGAAATCGCCTTCGATGAGACTAATCCCACCTCCCTTCCCCTGAAGATACCCACCTACTTCCTCTCACTTATCAACCCTGAAGACCCAAATGACCCATTGAGACGCCAGGTGGTACCTTGTATTTCAGAACAACAGATTGAAGATGAGGGCACAGAGGATCCCTTGGAGGAGGTCCACTATAGTGTTACCGATCGCCTGATACACCGCTATTCCAGCAGGGTTGCCTTTCTAACCACCGATATCTGCCCCATGTATTGCAGACACTGCTTTAGGAGACGATTTACCGGTACCTTCCAAGGTCCGGCCTCAGAGCAACAGGTACGGGAGGCAGCAACCTATGTAGAAGAGCATCCAGAGGTGAAGGAGATTCTCTTCACCGGTGGCGACGTCCTCACCCTCTCAGATGCCCATCTGGAATCCATGATTCGCTCTTTCCGGGATAAAAGACCTGATCTGGTGATTCGACTCTGTACCCGAATCCCCTCTTCCTATCCCATGCGTGTTACCGACCAATTGATCACCATGCTCAAGCAGTTTTCCACTGCCCCATTCTATGTGATGACCCAGTTCAACCACCCCAGAGAGCTCACCAGGGAGGCAGTTGCAGCAATCAACCGATTTGTGGAGGCTGGAATTCCAGCTATGAACCAGACGGTCTTACTCAGGGGGGTCAATGATGAGGTAGAAATACTGAGTGAGCTCTGCAATCGTTTGGTGGCAAACCGAGTTAAACCGTACTACCTTTTTCAAGGGGACCTTGTGCAGGGAACCGCACACTTCCGTGTTCCACTCGAGAGAGGACTTGCCCTGGAGGCGGAGCTCAGGAAACAACTCTCAGGGCTTGCAATGCCTGTCTATGCAATTGACCTGCCCGAGGGCGGGGGTAAAGTGCCATTGGGAAGAACCTATCTCCTTGGAAAAACTGAAGACGGAAAGTGGATGTTCCAGAACGCAGAAGGAATAATCAAAACCTATCCTGATCCGATCAGCGGGGAGCAATGCGGTCAAGCACCTCTTGGATAGCCTTGGTGCGGATATCCTGTCGTTGCTCTTCATACACCTCAGGTTCCATGAAGAGGACTTCTTCCTTCTCCTCAAACGTCGGTACAGTGATAGTCTCCTGCCCTTCCTTGAGAACAGGGGATGCTTCCTCCTGCTCAACCATCTCCGGTTCTGCTTCAATCGGCTCCTCTTCACTCCCTTCAGGCTCTGATACAACCGGTTCTGCTACGATCGGCTC
>JBFWKK010000031.1:6061-33342 GCA_050252715.1 Sphaerochaeta sp.
GGTGCAGGAGTCTCTTCAACCACCGGGGTATCGACCTGGATGGATATCTTGGGTGTTGGGACCCTGGGTACCGGTGGAATGAACTTCATCTCAACCAGATAGTCCTGTACAGCGCTTCTTACCGGCTTCTCCATGGAGTCCAGCAAGGATGGCACCATATCCATGACTATGGCACTACGATACTCTTCATAAAGGGCTATCGCATCATCTTCAGCAATGCCCGGTTCAGGAAGGGATGAGCGAAGCTCCTGTAGGTAGGTTTCCTTGTTGGCTTCAAGCTGTGCCACCACCTGCATGACCACCTCGGGGATCAGACGGTCCACCAATTGGGGGACATAGGCATCTGCCTCGTGAATCATATCCTCGCGCAGTTGCTCCAAGAGGGATGCTACACTGGTCTCCATATCATCCTGCAGGACGGACATCTCTGTTCTCAAGGCATCCAGATTCACCTGCACATATCCTTCAAGCTCTTGGGTAAGGGAGGCTTGGAACGTTTCCTGTTCAGCTTGCAGTGTTTGTGAAAGCGAAGGAATCATCATTGTTTCCAGTTGCTCAGCTAGGGAATCCAAGAGGAAATCATCCTCCAGGATCTGTTTTGAAATTTCTTCTCTCAAAACCGGTTCAAGCTCTTCTTGGAGCCGGGGAAACAACTCCCTGGCAAGCGTTTCTGTCTGGGACACCTCTTCAGCTGTCGGTTTCTTGGCAGGTGGTGTGACTTCCATCAAGGGTTGCAACTGTCGCTCTTTTGCCTGCTGGAGAATCTCATTGGGGACACCCGGGCGGAGATACCACATTCCTGCAAAGACGAATATGGTAACAACAATGGTGATGACCAGCACATTAACCAAGACGGACTTTCTCATTTCAAACCCTCGTATGGAAAAGATTTCACCGCTCGGATGAAATTCGTAATCCTATGGTATCACAATAGGTTGTGATTTGTCGATGAATTACCTTCTTTGAGCGGTGATTAGCCAGAACCACTACTGAAAGGTCCCCTCTCTTTGTTTCAGGTACAATATCTTTCTGAGCTCTTTCCCGCTCCAGGAAACGTTTAAAGGAGAGATTTTCTCTTCCCCTGCACCTAAAAAATCGTAGGAGCAAGGGGGCCTTGATAAAGAGCACATGGTCACACAGCTCTTCCAATCCCATACGTTTCAGTAGCGCTGCATTAAGGATGACAGCAATCGTATTCTTCGTCTCTGCCTCCTCGATCAAGCGTTTGCATGTTGCTACCATGAGTGGATGCGTAATCGATTCCAACCTCTTGAGCTTGGCAGGATCACTGAAAACAATTGATCCCAATTTCTTGCGGTCGACCTTCCCGGCAACGACCACACTGGAACCAAAGGCCTCAATGAGGGCCTCCTTGGAGGAATCGAGGGCCTCATGCCCCAATGAATCCACGTTGAGCACCGTGCAACCGTAGGATGCGAAGACTGAAGCATACTGGTCCTTTCCGGCACAAGCCTTACCGGTGAGCCCAATGACTACCATCAGTGGATATCTCCCCAGGTATCCCCCACCTCAATACTGGTTTTCAAGGGAATGCTGAGCGTTACAGCACCTTCCAACGCCTCACGAACCACGGCTTTGGTAGCTTCCACTTCCTCTTTGGGGACTTCAAGGATCAGCTCGTCATGAATCTGCAGAAGCAAATTTGCACCCAGTCGCTTCTCTTGAAGTGCTTTTGAGAGGCGAAGCATTGCAAGCTTCATGATATCAGCGGCAGTACCCTGAATTACGGTATTCACGGCAATTCTTTGGGCTTTGGCCCTCTCTACAGCACTTCGACTGTTGATCTCTGTTATGGTCCTCACATGCCCCAGCAGAGTATGGACATACCCATCCTTCTCCGCCCGACTCCTGGTGGACTCCACAAACGCCTGTACCGCGCTGTAGCGCTGGAAGTACTGGTCTATGAACTGCTTTGCCTCACTGTGGGTAATCTTCAGATCCTTGGCAAGGCTATGGGTGCCCATACCATACATAACCCCGAAATTTATAGTCTTCGCAATACGCCGTTGCTCAGGGGAGACCTCATCAAGAGGGATATCAAAGATAAGGCTCGCTGTTGAGCGGTGAACATCAATTCCCTCACTGAAAGCTCTCTTCAGTCCTGGATCATCTGCCATATGGGCCAGGACCACCAGTTCAATCTGTGCATAGTCTGCAGAGAGAAAACGACAGCCCTCCTTCGGAATGAAAGCGGATCTAATCCTTCTCCCCTCCTCTGTCCGTACCGGAATATTCTGCAGATTTGGATCCTTGCAGGAGAGACGGCCTGTCTCAGTACCAGTTTGACTGAATGAGGGGTGTACACGATCGGTCTCTTGATTGATCTGCAGAGGAAGCTTATCGATATAGGTGCTCTTGAGTTTGTTCAGCATCCTATACTGGAGGATCAAGGCTACCAGAGGATAGGTCTCCTGCAAGGGCTCCAAGACCTCAGTCGCTGTCGAGAACCCCGAACGGGTCTTCGCTCCGGTGGGAATCTCCTGCTCGACAAAAAGCACCTCCTGCAACTGCTGGGGAGAGTTGAGATTGAAGCTATGCCCACAGATGGAGAAAATCTTCTCCTTGATCACATCGATTCGCTGTTCAAACTCAGCTGAGAGTGGTTCTATCCTGCTTCTCTCAAGGTGAATGCCGGTCAGCTCCATATTGGCTATGACCAAGAGCAGCGGCATCTCGATATCTCTGAGCAAATCAAGTAGATGACGGGCCTTCAACAGCTCCTGAAATACTTCATACAGTCTAAAGGTAATATCGGCATCTTCAGCACCGTAGTAGACGACTTGGTCCAGGGGAATATCACTGAGCAACTTCCCCTTTGGTACGATATCACTGTAGCGTACAGTCTTGTGCTCAAGATACTTCTCTGCAAGATAGTCCATATTGAAAACAGAGGTACTATCGAGCAACCAGGCAGCAACCATGGTGTCGAACACCACCCGCTTGGGCCGCACCCCCCAGCGTACCAGCACCTTGTAGTCATACTTGAAGTTCTGTCCGATAAGCGCAATCTTGCCGCTCTGTACATATTCAACAAGCAAATCCCTCACTGCATCTTCATCCAACAGCTCCTTCCCTTCGTGTGCCAAAGGCACATAGTAGGCTTTAAACGCTTCATTGGTGCAGGAAAAACCGATAGGATGGGCGACCATCTCATCGACACTGGTTGTTTCCAAGTCAAAGGCAACAGGCTTTCCTGCTTTTGCGTATGAGGCAAGAAGCTTCTCAAGTGCATCAAGAGAGGTTATCTTTTCATAGGAACCATGCTTGGAAGCCTTTTTCACAGGTTTTTCAGGAAGGAAGGTGGATGCATCCCCTCCACTGGCTCTTCCAAGCTCCTTGAGGATGGTGCGCATTCCAATCTCCTGGAAGAGCGGTATTGCCGCTTCATAATCCACATCCTTTACCAGATACTGTTGCGTATCGAAGGTATCGACGGCAAAGAGGTCACGTCTGAGCACCACAAGTCGTTTACTGAGAAGTGCATTCTCCCTGCCCTCAAGCAACTTCTTCTGCATCCCTGGGGCAACCAGCTTCACATGTTCGTAGATACCATCGAGACTTTCAAACTGCTGCAGGAGCTTTGCCGCCCCTTTCTCTCCAATTCCCTTCACCCCGGGTATATTGTCGGAAGAGTCTCCCAGGAGGGAGAGATAGTCCACTACCTGTGATGGCTTTATCCCAAGCATCTCCTCCACTTCCTTCTCACCCATCAGGCGATAGAACTTCTCACTCTTCTTGGCGGGTCTGAGTGCAAAGATATGGTCATCGACCAGTTGGAGCAGGTCCTTGTCTCCTGTGAACATGATGGTATCAATCCCGTGTCGTGTGGCCTCCTCACTCAAGGTTGCAATAATATCATCCGCCTCATACCCTTCCATGGTGATGGAAGGAACCTTCAATGCCTTGAGAATGGAGTTGATGATGGGCACCTGGCTATGCAGGTCCTCTGGAGCTGCATCCCTGGTGGCCTTGTATGGTTCATACATGGTATGACGGAAGGTCTTCTCCTTCCCATCCATGGCAACTACCAGATAGTCCGGCGAGTACTCCCTGATGAGCTTCAACAAGGTGGAGAAGAAGCCATAGACCGCCGATATATTGTTTCCCTGGGTATCCTGCATGGGGTTCCTGAAGAATCCATAGTATGAACGATAGATCAAGCCATAGCCATCTATAATGTAGAGTTTCTTCCGGTCGCTGAGAACCGTATCCTCTGTCTTTTTTTCTTCACGCTTGGGAGGTACGGAAAGCTTTCTATCCTTTGCCTCCTTCTTTAGCTTCTCCTGGTCGAAATCCTGACTGGAAAACAGCTCGTCCATTCTATCCCCCTATGGTTAACGAGAGCATGTCATAGGCCACATGGATATTCTCTGGAAGTTCATCCTCCAGTTTTTGGTGGCTCACATTATGACTGAGATGGGTAAAGTATGCGCGCTTTGCACCAACATACTCCACAAACGCTTTAGCTTCAAATACACTGTAGTGCGTGGGATGGGGCCAATACCGCAGTGCTCCCACCACCAAGGTGTCGAGCCCCTGGAAATAAGGAAGGCTCTCCTTGGGAACCTCGCTGCAATCGGTTGCGTAGGCAAAATCCCCAACACGAAAGGCAAAGATCTCCTTCTTTCCGTGTATGATGGGAATGGGAATCACCGAAAACGGTCCGACCTCAACAGGTTCATAGGCATTCAGACTCTGCAATTGCAGATGTGGCACTCCCCCTGCAACGGTACTTCCTGTAAGCACATACGGAAAACGGGTACCGATTGAATGCTTTACATCTTCCCTGCAATAGACGGGGAGAATCTGGTCCTTGCAGAAAACCCTGAGATCATCGATCCCATTGAAGTGGTCTGCATGGTCATGGGTATAGAAAACTGCATCGAGATGAGAAATATCAGAGCGCAGTGCCTGAAGACGGAACTCCGGTGTGGTGTCCACCAGAATTGCATATTCTCCGCTTCTTATCAGAATACTGGAACGGTACCGTTTGTCATGGGGATCGCTGGAGGTACAGACCGGACATTTGCACCCAATGACAGGAACTCCATGGCTTGTCCCTGTTCCGAGAAAGAGTACTTCAAACGAATTCATTGTACCTGATCCGTCACTTGCTGTACTGCTGACTCCAATGCCTGCCTCCCTTCCTTGGCAGCATCCTTCAGCCGTTGCTGCACCTCAGGACTGGAAAGCAACTCCTGAAGCCGAGCGAAAGACTCCTTGGAGAACTCCGGGCTTCCTTGAGCTTGCTCGCTGATTACATCCAATACCTGGGAATTCAGTGATCCCTCTCTGAGTGCGAAACTTACACCTAAAAACTGCATCCCCATGCTGGGAATGAAGAAATAGATAAGAAAAAAACTCAAAACTGCTGCAATCACTGCGGAAAGGAATGCGTGAAAAAAGCCTCTTCTTGCCATGGCGGTTCTCCTGCTCCTACTCTACCATACTTGGCCAAAGGCGAAAAGCAATACAGACCCGGATTTCTCCGGGCCTGCAACACTATCTTGATGTTTTTTAGAACAATGAGAACAGCAGTGATACACCCACTATCCCTTCATCCATATCAGCACTGAAAAGATCATTGACCTCAGAAGCATTCTTGAAGGTGTAGTCGGTATCCAGCGTGTAGTTCAAGCCAAGCATGAAGCTCCCCAAATTGAAATCAACTGTTGCACGGTAGGCAACAGGGGAGTTTACAAATGCATTGCCAAAATCATCCATATCCTCAACAGTACCAGTTGCAGCAATGATCTGTGAATCACCATCCTCGTTTATAAGAACACGGAAGCGGGGTCCCATACCGAAACCAAGGCGCATGAATCCAAGCAGATCCATCGAAACACCGGCGGTGGTAAGAGCGGATATTTCGGTATACTCAGATGATAAAACATCGATCTTTCCAAAGGTGGCAACTACATCAACTTCTGCAATAAGCAGTTTTGCACGAAAATCTGCACCAAAGGTGTAGTTGTCAAAATCCGTCATGCCATCAAAATCATCAGCGTCAATATCCGTTTTGATACTACCAAGTGTCTGATTGTACTGCGCAGTAGCACCCAGACTCAGATCAACAACAGCAGCACTCAGTGCCGAGGGCAATATCACACACACAACGAGCAGTAATACCAATGTTCTTTTTTTCATAGATAACCCCTTTTTTTGCGTCATATATGACACATATCCAATTACGTTCATAATTTAGAACATTTTCAGTGCCAATGCAAGTGAGAGAGAGGCCTTATCAACAGCAAAAGCACCCCACCATTCACTTGAGGAGAGCACTGAACCCAACGTCTCACTGCTTTTCAGCAAATATCGAACCTTCAAGCCCACAGGACCAATCTCAGAGCCGACCCCAATTTGCAGATAGAGCGGGCTTTCCAACATCGCCTCTGTGAACGTTTTTTCTTCTGCATCCGCATGTGTCCCATTGGCAAGCTCATAGAATGAGCGAGACTCATCGGATGATGTCGGCATATAGGTCACACTGGGACCGGCTCCTACCTCCACGGCAAGCAACGATCCCACTACCGGAAGACTGAAAGAACCCATGCCGATCAGCAATACGCCTTGCGCGTCATCAGCGCAAGTAACGGGGTAGACCATTGCCTGTCCCTGCAAAAAGGCGAGACGGGCACTTATCTCTCCGGAAAACATCCAGTTGTCGGGATCTTCAAACCCTATGGAGATATCACTATCCTGCTCAGGAGAGTATGTGGCACCGACCCCTAGGCTGACATTCAGCAGGCTTCTGGCGGTGAGCGTGGCAGGGATCATAAGCAATATGACCAGTGTGAGCGTGAACAAACGATTTCGCATGACTACAAGTAACTCCTCACCTCTATAACAGCTATCGATTGAATAGGCTACAAAGATGAGGCATTTTTTTCAATGATTTCGATATTATTTTACTAGTGATTCCAGCTCCTCTTGCCAGAGTGCTACTGAGCTGTCACTGCTCATGCGCCAATCCCCACGGGGAGAGAGGGAGACCGAACCAATCTTCGGTCCGTCAGGAAGACAGGACCTCTTGAACTGCTGACTGAAAAAGCGTCGGTAGAAGGTCTTCAACCATCCCAGAATGAAGGAGGGCTCGTAGACTTGTGAGAAGGCATACAGAGCAAGGCGATACACCTTTGCAGGACTGTATCCAAAACGCACCACCTGGTAGAGGAAGAAATCATGCAACTCATAGGGACCTACCAAGTCCTCAGTAACTTGACTGATGGTGCCATCACCCTTTGCCGGAAGCAATTCAGGACTGACAGGAGTATCCACAATATCCATGAGCACCTTCTGCAAGGCAGGTTCACTGGTTCCTGCAATAGAGGCAACCAGATACCTAACCAAGGTCTTCGGTACTGAGGCGTTCACCCCGTACATCGACATATGGTCGCCATTATAGGTTGCCCATCCGAGGGCCAGTTCAGAGAGGTCCCCTGTTCCGATGACCAATGCACCTCGCTTGTTCGCGAGGTCCATCAGGATTTGAGTCCTTTCACGGGCCTGGCTATTCTCATAGGTAACATCGGTGATTGTAGGATCATGATCGATATCCTTGAAATGCTGGCTTACCGCCTTGCTGATGGATATCGTTGAAAGCTCCACTGAAAGTGCTTTTGCAAGCTTGGCAGCGTTCCCCTTGGTTCGCTTGGTGGTACCAAACCCTGGCATGGTTACCGCAAGTATGCCACGTCTGGGCAACGAAAGTGCATCGAAAGCACGTACACAGACCAACAAGGCAAGGGTAGAGTCCAACCCCCCTGAGAGCCCTACGACTACCTGCTTGGCCTTGGTATGCTCCAGACGCTTCTTCAGAGCGAGGGACTGCAATTTCAGAATCTTCTCACAACGCTCGCTGCGTTGCAACTCATCTGATGGGACAAAGGGGGTTCTCTCTATCCTACGGCTCAAGGTACACTCCTGCTCTTCCAAGGTAAAAAAGATCCTCTGGTACTCCTTGTCGTCGTAGCCAAAACTCTGCCTGCGGATTCTCTCCAGTGCCAACTTCTGTACATCAATCTCACTGATCAAGAGTGCATCACTCTCATCCCGCTGTTCAGCGAGGCAGTGTCCATCCTCAAAGATCATATTATGGGGAGAGAAGACAAGATCAGTGGTGGACTCCCCCTCTCCGGCATCACTGTAGAGATAGGCACAGATCAATCGACCGCTCTGGGTCCCTACCAGAGATCGGCGATACTCCTCCTTTCCTACCAGTTCATTGCTGGCAGAACAGTTGGTTATAACCGTCGCTCCAGCCACTGCGTGGTCCGTACTGGGAGAACGGGGGACCCATAGGTCCTCACATACCTCACAGGCAATCACCAGCTCCGGAAGATTGCTGCAGGCAAACAGAAGCCGTGTACCGAAATAGGTCTCCTGATCAAGGAATGTAATTGGAATAGTTCCCTCACTGGGAACACGAAACCAACGTTTCTCATAATATTCCAGGTAGTTGGGAAGATGTTGCTTGGGGACCAAGCCGAGGATGCGCCCTTTCTGTACCACTACGGCACAATTATACAACCGACCATGGAGTGGAACCAATGAACCAAATACCAGGAGCAAGTCACTCTCCTTGCTCTCATCGACTACATCTGCAATTGCCTTCAGAGCCCCTTCCTGCAGCGTTCTCTGGAGAAAGAGATCCCCACAGGTATAGCTCGTGGTGACCAGTTCAGGAAGCACCAGAAGGCGAACCTGTTCTCTGACTGCCTCTCGCATCAGCTTTATGATGGATTCTGTATTGTAGTGTGGGTCGGCCACTCGGACCGAGGCTGAGGCAACTGCACATTTGACAAACCCGTCTTTCATCTCATATCTCCTTCCTATCGGTCAAGGACAGCGACCACCTCGCTATGGAACGTCTGTGGATAGAGATCGAACACCTTGACCTGCTTCAGAGTGTAGCCCTCAGAGCTGAAGCGTTGCAAGTCTCGCCCCAAGGCAACACTATTGCAGGACACATAGATGAGACGATGAGCATTCCAAGATGCAATCAGGCTGGGAAGCGATGCATCCAAGCCCTGTCGTGGGGGGTCAACCACCACGGTATCCACTTGTCCCTTGTGTACTTTCGCCCAACGTTCTACCGGTTCACTGAAGAACTGGCAGTGAGGGGTATGACGTTTTGCAAGGGAGAGACACTCTTTCTGCCTTTCTACAGCAATAACCTGACGACCCTCCCTCTGCAGGAACGCACTGAACGTTCCAACCCCACTGTAGAGATCCATGACAGTACTACCCTGGGCATGGGATGCCACATACTCCACCAAGGAAGGAAGCAAGAGTTCATTGGACTGGAAGAATACAGAGGCCGATACGAAGAAGACATGCCCCGATACCGTAACAGATACCACGTCCTGGAGCAATGAGACTTCCTCATCCCCACTGAAGGCAGGAACCTCTAGAAAGCCACCTTTTCCCTTGCGATTCTTGAACATCTGCTCTCTGGCAGAGGCAAACAACCGCTCAGGACGAGCAAGCACTGCATTGAGTTTCTCATTCAAAATGGGGCAGTGCTCTATGGGAACCAAGGTATTGCTCCTCCTGCCCAAGAACCCCACTTTTCTCTCTGCAAGATCGACATGGAACCGTACCCTGCTTCGATATCCCCAACCAACAGAAGACGCAACCTGATCCACGGCATAGTTGTTTGGGGCAATTTTTCCAAGGCGAGTTATCGTATCGAGAACCATCGACTCCTTCAGTCTTGCTTGCTCCTGCGCATCAGCATATTGGAAATCGCATCCTCCGCAGACACCCCAGTAGGGACAGGAGGGAGCAATGCGTTTTTCACTGGCTTGTAGAAGTTGAGATTTTTTTGCACGAATGAATCCCGCCTTTTCCTGGAAATCGGTCAATTCGACCAACTCCCCGGGAAGGACCCCCTCTACCAGGATTCGTTTTCCCTCCTCACTGGTTGTGAGTCCTTCTCCCCCCTGAACGAGCTTCTCAATGTGGTAGGGCATCGGCGAACTCTCCTGCATAGGAGGCTATGACATCCATCCCATTCTGCCAAAAACTGACATCTGAGAGATCTATACCAGCAAGCTGTGCAACATCTGCTGCACTCTTACTGCCCGTTGCTCCAAGCAATGTCTTGTAGGAAGCGGGGAAGTTATCCTTCTCCTGCTGGCTCTTTGCCCACAGCCCCAATGCAAAGAGCTGTCCAAATGCATACGGATAGTTATAGAAGGAGAGATCGGATGAGTAGTAGTGTCCTTTGACCGCCCACATATAGCGGTGGTAGACAGAGAGTGCATCCCCATAGGTTTTCCTCTGGGCTTCCTCCATCAAGCTGGAGAAGGTCGTTGCGCTCAAATCCCCTTCGACTCGCTTGCTGAACACATCACGTTCAAAGTAGTATCGGCTGAGAATATCAACACATACCTGGGTAGCTTCCTGCAGAAAATGTTCAACAAGGGCGAGACGACCTTCCTTTTCACTGCGCTGCAAGGCGCCCTGGAAGACAAGGAATTCACTGAAGATGGAGGCAGTCTCCGCCAAGGTCATCGGATAGGTGCGAAGCAAGTGGCTCTTCTCCATCACTACATGGTCATGCCAGGCATGACCAAGCTCATGGGCGAGGGTCGATACCCCATTGTAGGTGAAATCAAAATTGGAGAGAATTCTGCTCTGCTTGGCAAGCGGGAATGCCGTATCGTAGGCTCCACCGACTTTTCCCTTTCGACTCTCAGGGTCGATCCAACGTGCCTTGAATGCATGATCTGCAAACCTACCCATCTCTGGGTCAAAAGCAGAGAACTGTTCCACGATAAAGGTGTGGGCCTGATCATAGGTGAAGTGTTGCTCCTCGCTGCCCACCGGTGCAAAAAGATCATAGAATGCACAGGTTTCAATACCCAAGACCTTTGCCTTGTTCAGCAGGTAATTCCTGAACATCGGCAGGTTCTTTTCCAGGGTGGTTATCAAGGCATCAAGAATGGGTTGGGTGATCCTGGATTGCATGAGGGAACGCTGGAGTGGAGACTCGTAACCTCTTCTTGCGTCCAGGGTAAGTGTTGTTCCCTTGACACCATTCAAGCTGGAGGCAAAAGCCACCTCGTAGGTCTTCCAGATCTCCAACTCTTTCTCAAAGGCCCGTTTACGGATCTCTCTATCTGGATTGAAGGCTTCATTTCTCAGCTGAATGACCGTCTTCTCGCTCTCTTCATCCCAGTCAGTGGAAACACTGCTGCTGAGTGATTCCTGTAGCCGGCTGAAGGCATCAGTGCCGGAGCGGGCAAGATCATTTGCAAGATCTTCCAACTCCTCGCTCATCTGATGTCGTTGCACCTCAAGCAACTCCTGCAAGGGGAACCTATAGGACTCCAAATCTCCACCCTCACCAGTCCTGCGAGCAATCTCATCTCTGCGGGTGGAAAGAAAGTTGAGGAAGGCTACCTGCATATGCTGGACAACCAAGCTTGCCTCCTCACTCTGGGAGACAGCCCTAAGATACTGCTCATTGCTGGTATCAGTGGTAAGACATGCCGAGCTGTAGGCATCAAGATTCTCAAGATGGTCAAGGATCAACTCATAGGTGGAAAGAAGATCCTGCAAATCCTCCTTACCCTCCGCTAGTTTGGTCTCAAGCTCCTTGGAGGAAGAGACCACCCAATCCAGATCATGGTGAAACTCCTTGCTGGTACAGCCAGGATAGATGGGATCCAAATCCCAGGTAGGTAGTACGCTCACCGGTATGCTCCTTATAGATTCAAATCATATTCTGCAATCTTGTTGATCAAGGTCCTTCTGCTGATACCCAGTTCCTGGGCTGCACGGGTCCTGTTGCCTTCCCATCGGTGCAAGGCTCTGATGATTGCATCCACCTCGACATCCTTGAGACTCTTCGCCTCTTGTGGAATATCCACTACCTCTCTCCTGCTCTTTTGTGTATGGAGTGAGACAGAGCCCCTCAGGTCAAGGTCATCACACTGTATTTCATCCCCGCTGGTAAAAATTACGGCACGCTCAAGAATATTCTCCAACTCGCGTACGTTTCCAAAGAAATCATGTTCACAGAGCATCTGCAGTGCATCTGCTGAGAATCCATTGACCTTATGCCCCATCTGGCGATTGAGCCTTCTCAATATCCCGGCAGCAAGCAGGGGGATATCCTCCCTCCTCTCCCTAAGCGGGGGAATGACAATTCGTACAACGTTGAGGCGGTAGAACAAATCCTCACGAAAAGAGCCCTCACGAACCTGCTTCTCCAGATCCTTGTTGGTTGCTGCAATAATGCGTGCATTGATTGGCATCGCCAAGGTACCTCCAAGACGGGTAATACGCCTATCTTGGAGAACCCTGAGTATCTTGACCTGCAAGGAGGGTGGCATATCCCCGATCTCATCAAGGAAAAGCGTGCCACCACTGGCAAGCTCAAACATACCGGTCTTCCGAGTTGCAGCCCCGGTAAAGGCACCTTTCTCATAGCCAAAAAGTTCACTCTCCAGCAAGTTTTCAGGGACTCCCCCGATATTTATGGCTACAAATGGACCACCTTGTACAGGACTGGATGCATGAATTTCACGAGCGACAACCTCTTTTCCTGTTCCACTCTCTCCGGTAATGAGCACTGTCGAGCTTGTATCACCAATCTTGCTGATGACCTCCTTGATCTTCTTGATTGAAGAACTCTCGCCGACAAAAATCTGCTTGTCATCATCTCGATTATTGCGTGTCTCGCTCTCTACCAGATTTCTCAGATACTGTGCATCCACCAGTTTTTTCAGCCGTATCGTCAACTCCTCGGGATCAAAAGGCTTTACGATATAATCCTGCGCACCTGACTTAAGCGCAGATACTGCGTCGGTGATCTCTCCATGGGCGCTGACCATAATGATCGGCATACGGAATCCCTCTGTCCTGATCCAATTGATCAGGGACAGTCCATCCATTCCGGGCATCTTCAAATCGACCAAGGCAGCATCATATGCCTCTTCGCGGAGCATTCGTTGTGCCGAGAGTCCGTTCTCCGCTCCATCGCTCTCAATCCCATCAAGGCTGAGATAGCGTTGCATCAGTTCACGGATGTTTGGTTCATCATCTACAATGAGAATCTTCATTTCTTACCTTCTCCCATCAGTTTTGCCGTATGGATGGACTTTGGCAAGACCACCTCGGCAACCGTGCCTCCCCCATCGCGTGGGTAGAGCCGGATATTCCCCCCCCTGGCCTTCACGAACTGTTGACTGATGGAAAGTCCAATTCCAGATCCATGGATCTTGGTAGTGAAGAAGGGGTCGAAAATCTTCTTGGCATCCGCAGCCGGTATGCCTTCCCCACGATCCATGACATAGATATGGACAAGATTCCGTTTATCGGTGGTGATGCGGACCTCAACTTCAGGGTCCTGGTCACTGGTACTCTCAACTGCGTTTTTCAGGAGATTCTCAAAAACGGAACGTGCTCGGTCAACATCAATGACAATCTGTTGGGGTTTGTCACTATGAAAACGAATAGGTTTGTCAAATCGCTTGCTCAAGGACGAGAACAGGTCATTGAGATCTACAACCACAGGCTTTCCCAAGGGATTCCTCAGAAAGTCACTGACCTTGTTGGTCAGCTGGGTAAGTCGTTGAATCTCCTGCTCGATCAGCTTCAGGTCTCCCGAATGATTCGAGGGAAGGGTCTTCTTCAAAAGTGCAAGTTGTATGGTTATCGCGCTCAATGGATTCTTGATCTCATGGGTGAGCGTCCTTGCCGCCTGCCCGAGGTTGACCAGACTCTCCTGCTTTGCAATGGTCTCCCGATACCGCCTGTTGTTCCGGTATATCGAGAGTACCAGCATGAACAACCCCAACAATGTCATGGTGGAAATGATGCCGATGACCATAATCACCACGATACGGTGATGGTAGTTCTGTCCATCAAAATGCAGGTATAGTACATCAGGGAAATCAAGTGGAGTGGGAAGAAGACCGTTCTCGGTCAGGGTAAGCTCTCCGGTATCAAGCAAGATGGTAAGTCTGCTGAAACGGATATATTCGATCATGCCAGTCTCTTTGTTGTAGGTGGCAGTCCCGGTATTTGACCCATCCTTTGGCGGACTCTCCCTAGATGAGAATCGATCCAATGGAATGGTCATGGGCACATTGCCAAGGCTCAATACCTTTCTTCCTACCGAGTTGTATACCCCAATTCCTGAGACATTCTCATCCTGCATTGCCTGCAAGGCCTTGTTGGTACTATCTTGCAGAGCAAGAAAAACCGAGTTGAATGCCCGTTCAGCTTCGCTCTGCATTCTCAACTCTTCGCGGTCAAGGATTGCCGAGGTGAGGAATATCACCAAGGCAATCAGGACAACAAAGGCAAATGCAAGCGAGGTAATGACGATGAACGGTTCCTTTCCATCAACGATCATCCACCTGGTTTTCTTCACAGTCAAGCGTATACTCCCCCGAGAATCCTATTCGTAGTTAAGGGCATCAATCGGGTCAAGACGGCTAGCTTTCATTGCTGGATACCACCCAAAAAAGACACCGACAAACATGGAAAAGCCCAAAGCCAGTATGACCGAGGTGTAGGATAAATGCAACGACCAATCCATGACATTGGTAACCGCATAGCTGATGAAGGCACCCAATGTAATACCCAGCAAGCCTCCAATAATGGTCAGTGTGAGCGCCTCACAAATAAACTGTCCTCGAATGACATTCGGGCTTGCCCCAAGCGCTTTCCTGATACCAATCTCCTTGGTTCGCTCAGCAACCGATACCAGCATGATGTTCATAATTCCAATGCCACCAACGAGCAAGCTGATGGCAGCAATAGCGGCCAAGAATGCACTAAAGGTTCCAGTGATCTCATTGGCCATATCGGCCAGACTTGCCGGGCTGAAGAGGTTGTATCCATCGCTTCCCACAATACTGTCAAGGTATTCGGTTACCCTGTCTGAAACCTCAATGGTGTCATACCCTTCCTGTACTTTCAGGACATAGGCCCCGACCCCAGAGATACTGGTAAAGCGCTGGCCGTAGGTATTGTAGGGAATATATACAGACGTATCATAGGATAGATTGAAGGTGGCATCCTTGCTCTTTAAGACACCTACCACAAGATAACTCTTTGCCTGATTTCTGAATACGCTGACATATTGGCCAACGGCACTCTGGTCGGGAAACAGCTCCTCTGCAATATCTGCACCTAGTACAGCAACTTGACGATAGTTGATGTTGTCCATGGACTCGAAGAAACTTCCTTCGCTATATTCCAGGTTCAACACCTCTCCATAACTGGAGAGCACACCTGAGACAGATGCACTGATGGTCTCCTGACCATTCCTGATTTGCGCATTGCTGTTGTTCTGGGGAAGGACAGTCGTCAACCCATCTATGTCCCGCAGCATGGTATCGCTGAACTCCTCGTCAAAGGTCCCACTGGAGCGCTGCGCGTAGGACGGGTAGATGGTAATCATGTCCAATCCGCCGACTGCAATACTGTCGGTGATACTTGATGAGGCACTCTGCCCGATGGTAAGGATGGCGACCACAGAAGCTACCCCGATGACAATGCCAAGCAAGGAGAGGGCAGTACGCATTTTGCTGCCACGCATCGCTGCAAATGCAAGCTTAATATTCTCAAACAGCATAGCCTTCCTCCAGTTTTCCGTCACGCAGATGCACTTGGCGGTGGCACCGCATTCCCAGCTCCTTGTCATGGGTAACAAAGATGACTGTTCGTCCCTCGGCATTCAGCTCTTCAAAAAGCTCCATGATCTGCCCCCCAGTCTTGCTGTCCAGTGCACCGGTTGGTTCATCTGCCAAAAGGATGGTGGGATTGTTTACCAGGGCTCGTGCTATAGCTACCCGCTGCTTCTGCCCACCTGAGAGTTCATTTGGACGGTGGTACATGCGGTCGGCAAGCCCTACCCGCTCCAGTGCCTCAGCTGCTTTTTGTTTGCGCTCCCTCACCGCCATGCCCGCATAGAGCAGCGGGGTTACCACATTCTCCAGAGCTGTGAGCTTCCCCAACAGATTGAACTGCTGGAAGACAAAGCCCACTTTTCGGTTCCTGATATAGGCAAGCTCTGTCTCATTCAACCCTGCTGTATTCTCTCCATCGATATCGATCAAGCCACTGGTTGGGGTATCGAGGCAACCTATAAGGTTCATCATGGTTGACTTGCCGCTTCCAGACGGCCCCATGATTGAGGTGAACTCCCCTCGTTTTATGGAAAGAGTCACCCCATCGAGGGCTTTAACCACGAAATCCCCCATGACATAGTAGCGCCTGACATCCTCTAGATGTATTACATTCTGTTCCATTGTCATCACCGTAGGGGTCCCCCTCCCATGCCGCCACCGGGACCACTCATGGAGACTAAGGCAGATGCACTGGTATCGGTCTTCTTGACAATGAGCGTGTCTCCAACCTCCAGATCCCCACTGAGGAGTTGGCTGATCCCCTCTCCCAGGTACTTCACGGTAACAGGAACCGTTGTTGTGGATCCATCAGAGAGCTTCTTGGTGACATAGCTGGTACCACGACTACTGGTTACCGCGCTCTGGGGAAGCAGCACCAAGGTGGTCTCACCCTCACTGGCAATGGAACCTTCGAAGGTGAAACCAGGGGCAATCTGCGGGGGAGGATCTGCAATGGTGAGTTCCACATCCATTACACCAATTCCCTGATTGGTGTACCTTCCAAGCATTGGGATATAGGTAACCTCTGCCTCTACCGAAGATGTTGGGTAGGAGTCAAAGTAGAGGGTGGCAGTCTGCCCCAGTTGTACGTACTGCATATCAATCTCATCGATTTCCACTGTCGCCTTGAGAGAGGAACGGTCTATGATGGTCATCGCAGTGGAACCTGCATCGAAATAGTCACCGACGCTGAGTGCGACTTCAGCTACAACACCATCAAAATTCGCATAGGCCTTGGTGTAATCGAGCCTGTTCTGTGCAGACTCCAAATCTAGCTCGGCAAGCTCTATGTCGCGCTCGCTCCCGGTAAGTTTCATCCGCTCAAGCTTCGCCTCAAGATTGGCGACATCGTACTTTTGGCTGGTATCGTCAACGGCAATGAGCACATCACCTTCCTTGACAACATCTCCCTCTTTTACAAATACGTCTGTCACGGTACCGGTTGCACGGAGAATGACATTCTGTATTTCATTTGGCTCTACATACCCTGAAAGGTCTATGGTCGAGGTAAAGGTGTTCTCGTATACTTTCGCCTCTACTTCCTTTATTGCAGTTACAGGAGCCTTTGCCTCAGCCCATGGCATTCTTCCATTCTCATTGTAGAAGGTATAGAGATAGAGCCCAAAGAGTATCAGGGCAAGGATCACGAGCGTGGTTACCACGCGCTTGATCCGCTGTATGCGCAGTTTCTTTCTCAGTTGGTTTCTCACTTGGTGTTCAGTATTCATTTCATTGGATGCGTTTGGCATGGAATGTATCTCCCTTATATGTGCAATGTGCGAATTTCGTTTTCAACTTGAAGCCCTTCAAGAAGGGTTGTTGCCAAGTCATAGGCATCCATCTCCAAGGTGAAGGCAGCCTCGTCCACCTCCCTCTGGGATGCAAGCCCCCGTGAAAGAAGATCTTCCTGCTGGGAAAGCACCTGCTTGTGGTAGTCCATCGTCTGCTTTAGCAGGGTATATTTGAGGTTCCAGGAAGCTATGGAGTTCTCCAAACCGGTTGCACTCTGCTGGTACTCATCTTTCGCAGTTGTATAGGCTATTTCTGCCTTCAGGACCTCATTCTGCAACTGCTGGACGGTCAAGGAGTCAGTCTTGGATGTAGGATTGTTGCTCCAAGAGCCGCTGACGCTGACCGTGGGGGTGAACTCATTGGCATCAAAATCATAGGTTCCACTCACCTTGCCCATCACAGAGAACTGATTATTCCCTTTCAAGGTAGCTGAGAATGCAGGACTCAGAGTGCTGGAAGAAGAACTACCCGATGCCGGATACGCTGCATCGATGGAAGAGGAGCCAAGAGAGCCTGAGAGGCTCAAGCTCTTGTTCTCAAACTCTGCCATCTTCAGCGCAAGATCCTCCTTGGCAAGGGAGAGGTCAAGAGACTTCAGCTTGATGTTGCTGTTTTCTCCAGAATTGTTTGTGAATGCAAGATCTGGTTCAGGGATAGCGTCCACGCCTTCCCAAGGGGAGCCGGTCATGCTTGCATACTGTTTCAGGAACAACTGTCTGGAAGATTTCAAGTTTGCAAGCGTAGCCTCTTGGGCGGCAATTGCCTGCTTTTGAGCCTCATAGGTGAGACTTCCTTCCTTAAGAAGCTTCAGAGCCAGATCTTGCTCGAGATCACGCGTAAGATCACGTATTTCCTTCTCTGTTTCCTTGATTGACTTCTCGTTGGACAAGAGACTGATGATCTTTCCGTACAGATCATTGGTGAAACTCAGCTTGCTTTTCTCGTAGGTACTGGTTGCAAGAACCTCTGTCTGTAGATTTGAAAGGCTTTCACGGTTGTCCGTGGTATACCCATAGGTGATGGTGTGGCTCGCTGAAACCACTGGTGAAATGGCAAAGGCACTGGAGGAAGTTGTATATTGCATCGTTCCAGTGGAAACTGAAATGGTGGTCTCCTCATCATCGGGAAGAACAAAGGATGCACCAATCCCTGATGTCTTGAAGAGATATGCATTGGCACTAGGATCATAAGTGGCACTGACCTCTCCACTAGTGACCGTTATTGCAACTTCTTTCTCTGCCTCTGAGATGCCTTTGCTTAAAAGGGCATTGTTCTTGGTAATCTCCAAGTTCTGCATCTGGGAACTCTCCGCAAGTGCCTTGGAAACAATATCCTCCAGGGACTGAGAAAAGGCAGAGGTACTCACCAAAACAAGTACCAAGCCAAGAACCATCCCTCGTATTCTTCGATTATGCATGGATATGCACTCCTTATGGTATGTAACGCGTATTCTTGTCCTTAACTATCCTATCGAACGCCATGAAGGGCAAGGGTGAGAGCGCTATCTCCACATAAACTACAAAAGTCTCTGTCCCCCGTCGACCGCAATCTCCACTCCTGTGACAAAAAATGAGGCAAGCAAAAACAGAACTGTCTCCACTATATCCTGTGGAGTACCGGTATGCTCCAAGGGCAAGCTCTCCGCCATTTTGGAGAAATAGCCATCCTCACCGTTGCTGAGCACCAAACCCGGGGAAATGGCATTTACCCGCAGCACCGGGGCAAGGGCAACGGCAAGTGCCTTTGTCTGCGCAAGCAAGGCTCCTTTTGCACAATAGTACGCCGGACGGCTCGCAGTAGGAGATGCAACCTTGGTGTCCACCATATTGATGATCGACCCGGTGGCACCACGCTTCTTCAGATGCAAATACAGTTCCTTTGCAAGAAAAAATGGTGCAGTGCTATGGATGTCCATCACCTCCTGGTACACCTCCAAGGTGGTTTGTTCAATGGGAATTGAGGGAAAGATGGAAGCATTGTTGATTAAGTGATCCACTCTGCCAAAGCATGAGACCATTTGTGAGAACAGTTCACCCAACCCATCGCTCTTGGTAAGATCCCCTTGCACTACTGCACAATCAGGATTCATATCTTTCATCTCACTGCAGTGCGTATTGCAATGCACCACAACACGATACCCGGATGCCAACAGCTGTTCGGCAAGAGCACGTCCAAGACGCCTTGCTCCACCGGTTATACATACTACTTGTTTTGGTTCCATAATTGATAACTATAGCGACCTTGTTGCCGATTGACAATTGTGGAGATATATTTGAGCTTAGATGTTCTTCAAGACATCAACAGATAAGGAACATACAAATAATGAGTAAAGACAATAAGGATTGGAAAGAAAAATTCAAGAAAAAATTGAATATTGAGCCAGGTGTACATCTGGGGGAAAAGGAACCAAGGGGAGGAAAAAAGTTTACCTTTTCCTTCTGGTACTTTTTCATCATACTCCTGGTGTTCATGGCATTGAACACCTACATGGTCAGCAGACAGAGCAACGTCACCCCAGTGGATTACAACCAGTTCAAATCCTTGGTGGAGGATGGAACCATCCAACGTGTTGCCATAGAAGAAGAACAGTATATCGGCTACCCCTTCACCAGGGACCAGGCCGTGAATAACCTGCAAACGTATACGACAAACCCCCAGCAGGGACTTGAAGCCGGCACATACCTGCAGTCCTTCAGCACCTATAAGGTGGATGATCCATCCTTCATCCCCCTCCTGGATGAAAGAGGTGTGGAGTACTATGCCACCGCTCCAGAGAAGCCCAGCATTCTCTCCTCTATTCTCTCCTATATACTTCCCTTTGTATTCATCATTCTTTTCTGGCGCTTTCTCTTCTCCAAGATGGGGGGACAGGGAGGACAGGGTGTGCTCTCCTTCAACCAGAACAAGGCAAAGATCGTAGCTGAGGGAGACACCGGCATTCGATTCAGTGATGTTGCAGGGGCAGATGAGAGCAAGTATGAGCTGGAGGAGGTGGTGGACTTTCTCAAACGCCCAGAAAAATATACGGAGATCGGCGGCAAGATTCCCAAGGGTGTGCTCCTCGTTGGTCCTCCTGGAACCGGTAAGACCCTGCTCGCTAAGGCAGTGGCAGGAGAAGCAGGGGCTCCATTCTTCAAGATGAGCGGAGCAGACTTTGTTGAGATGTTTGTTGGTGTGGGTGCTGCCAGGGTTCGCGACCTCTTCAGGCAGGCCAGAGAGAACAGTCCCTGTATCATATTCATTGACGAGATAGATGCCATTGGACGATCGCGTGTATCGGCCGGTGTTGGAGGAAACGATGAACGGGAACAAACACTGAACCAGTTGCTTGTTGAGATGGATGGATTCGACTCCCGCACCGGGGTTATCATCATTGCAGCAACCAACCGTCCTGAAATCCTGGACCCTGCGTTATTACGCCCTGGCCGTTTCGATCGCCAGGTCCTCATCGACAAACCAGATCTTGAAGGAAGACTGGCTATCTTGAAGATCCACACCAAGCAGATCAAGCTGGGCGAAGATGTAGATCTTCGCAAGATTGCGCAGAGCGCAGCAGGTCTCGCTGGTGCAGATCTTGCAAACATTGCAAATGAAGCTGCCCTGATGGCTGTTCGCCAGGACCGAAAGGTAGTGATGCAAGAGGACTTTGAGGAGGCAATAGAAAAGTCAGTTGCCGGTCTTGAGCGCAAGAGCCGATTGCTCAATGAGAAGGAGCGTGAAAGAGTTGCCTACCATGAGACAGGCCATGCCCTTACTGCCTTCATGACCGAAGGATCTGAACCGGTCAGCAAGATATCCATCATACCGCGTGGACTTGGTGCACTTGGATATACCCTGCAGTATCCAACAGAGGACCGTTTCCTGCTCAGCCAGAATGAACTGCTGGGTACCATCGACACCCTCCTTGGAGGCAGGGCTGCTGAGGAGGTCATCTACCAGGAAATCTCCACCGGTGCCGGCAATGACATCAGCAGAGCCAGTGATCTGGTCAGAAGAATGATCACAGAGTTCGGCATGAGTGAGCGGTACCGCAATATTACCTTGCCAACAACCAATAGTGGAATTGCAGGAATATCGGGGGCACGTGAATACTCTGAAAAAGCACAGGAGTATATCGACTGTGAGACCGCAAGGATTGTGGGAGAGCGATATGCACTGGTAAAGGAGAAGCTGGAGAAGAACAAGAATGCCTTGCTTACCATCACCAATGCACTGCTGGAAAAAGAGGTTCTCAGCGGAAGTGAGTTCGAAGCTATTGCAAAAAGTGAGGTCATTGACTACTCTGCATCCGTATGATCAAGAAAAAGATAGAAGATAGCAATTTACGAGAACATCTCGCGTCCCTGCCTGAAGATGGACGCGAGGTTTTCCTTTTGCATAACGACCAAGTTCGTGTTACTGCAATCTCAGCAACCACGCTCATCAATCAAATGCGGGCCAACCATGAGTTGGGGCTTCTGGAAACCTATGTACTAGGACAAGCCTACCTCGCCGCAGGACTGCTCAGCAGTACGGTCAAGGGCAATGACCGCATCCAACTGAATATTGAGTGTGGAGGCCCCATAGCAGGGGTGTATGTGGAAGCTTGGGCAGTGGGAGCTGTCAGAGGGTATTTGAAGCATAACCCAATTCCACTGAAGAAGCCCTTGGAAAGTCTCGATTTGAACGAGCTCTATGGCCCTGGATTCATTTCAGTGTCAAAACTTTTGGAAGGACACAAGAGCCCTTTCACCGGGCAGACCATGATGGCCTACGGAGATCTGGCAAAAGACCTTGCGCTCTACTTCCAACAGTCTGAGCAGACCCCTACCCTCTTCAGCCTCTCCATTCACTTCAACACGGAAGGACAGGTTAGTGGAAGTGGAGCCCTTTTCGTGCAGGCAATGCCGGGTTGTGATGAACAAGTCCTGGGGCAGCTTCAAGATCAGGCTTCATCGCTTCCTTCCATTGGAGCACAACTTGCCCAGGGAGTATCCATCAGGGAGTATGTGGAAACACAGTTTTCCGACTATGGGATCAAGCACTTGGCCAGAGGGCCGCTTGGATTCTCTTGTCCCTGCTCCAAAGAGCAATACCGCAAATACCTGAAGCAGCTGGACATGGCTGAAAAGCAGGATATCCTGGAACACGGTCCCTTCCCATTGGAACTGGTATGCGTGAACTGCAATACCAAGTACCACTATGAGAAGTATGAGCTCGACTATCTATTCAGCGATGCAGAGGGAGAACCCAAATGATTTTCTTCGCCACGTCAGCCTTATACATGAATGACATCATTGAAGAGGAAGCCCGAAGGGCTGGTGCAACCAATATCCGCACCGTCAGCGGAGGAGTTGAGTTCGAAGCAGATCTTGCCTCTGCATACCGTTTCTGTCTCTGGTCCAGAACTGCAACACGAGTTTTGCTTGGGTTGTTTGTGGACGATGATGTCAGGAGCGCCGATGAACTCTATGAATCATCACTGCAGATTCCTTGGGAAGATTGGGTGAACCCCACTCTCACCTTCTCCGTAACGGAGACCGCAAAGAACTGTCGCTATCTGAAAAACTCCCACTTTGCAACCATCAGGGTCAAGGATGCAATTGTTGACCGGATCAGGGAGAAATTTGATGGAGAACGTCCCCTGGTAGACAAGGAAGAGAGCGATGTCGTGTTCCACGTACATATCGATGGGGATGCAGTGGCCTGGTATGTGGACTTCTCCGGCCGCGGTCTCTACAAACGCGGCTACAGAACAGCACAAACTGATGCTGTACTGGGCGAATACCTTGCCGCATCAGTGCTCTACCGATCAGAGTGGAGAAAGGCACTTGAACAGGAAGAGGCGGCACCGGTTTTGCTGGACCCGTTCACTGGAAGCGGGACGCTTGCCATTGAGGCCGCTCTCTGGGCTGCAGACCGTGCCCCAGGACTGGTCACTGCAAGAAGGTTCAACTTCTTGAACCTTCCCTTCCACGATCCAGACCTCTGGGACGATGTAGTGGATGAGGCTTTGGCAAGAGCAGAGAAGGCGAAGGATAAGAAGATTTCGATCTATGCATGGGACAGCGATCCCAAGGCAGTTGCCATAGCAAGAAAGAATGCAGAAGCCGCACAGGTGGACCATTTGATTGACTTTCGCATCCAGGACTTTCTTACCCTCACCCAGGAAGATGTGCCTTCTGAGAATGGTTATATCATCACCGACCCTCCCTATGGGCTGAGAATGGAGAGTGAGAGTGACCTGCACTCCCTCTACCGCAAGATTGGCTCACAGCTCAGCAATCTCTTCGGCGGATGGAATGTTTCAATCCTCTGTGGACAGCAGGAACTACTAAGCTATGTGGACATGAAACCAAATAGGACCAACACCGTGAACAACGGTGGAGTCACCTGCCAGATAGCACACTACTATGTATTCACTCCTGAAGAGCGACAACAGATGATCGAGCGTGCTATTGCACGCAAGAAAGAGCGCCTCGCACAACCACTCAGTGAAGGCGCCCAGATGGCCTACAACCGTCTGATGAAGAATCTCACGGCGCTCACGCCAATCATGGAGAGCCAGGGGGTTACCTGCTACCGTATCTATGATGCCGATATGCCCGAATACAGTGCTGCGATTGACGTGTATGAAGGAAAGTACATCAGTCTCCAAGAGTATGCCCCTCCCTCCACTATTGAGGAAGAGACCGCACTCAAGCGTCTGGGAGAACTTATTGATGCAACCGAGAGAGCAACCGGCATTGACCGCGAACAGATCTTTGTCAAGCAACGGACTCCTCAGAAGGGAGAGAAGCAGTACGAGAAGATGGCAAGCAGTGATCGGTTTTACATCGTCAACGAGAACAACGCCAAGTACTTGGTCAACTTCACTGATTACCTGGATACCGGAATCTTCCTCGACCACCGTCCGATTCGCTCTGAGATTGCCAAGATGGCTGAAGGTAAGCGATTCCTCAACCTCTTCTGCTATACCGGTACGGCTACTGTGCAGGCTGCAAAGGGAGGGGCACTGAGTACGGTCAGTGTAGACGCTTCTGCAACGTATCTGGACTGGGCTACGAAGAACATGGAGCTAAACGGGTTCACCGAGATGAACCACTTCTTCTACCGAAGTGACTGTCTTGAGTTCCTCTTTGACACCTACGATCGCTATGACCTCATCTTCTGTGACCCCCCAACATTCTCCAATGGAAAGGGCCGCCAGAACTTCGATGTCTACCGAGACCAGGTACGACTCATCAAGGCATGTATGATGCATCTTGATGAGAAGGGAACCTTGGTCTTCAGTAACAATTTCCGAAAATTCAAGATGGATGAGCGCCTCCTTGAGGAGTTTGATGTCCAGGATATCTCCAAGGATACCATTGCCGAGGACTTTGCGCGTGACCAGAAGATACACCAAACCTATGTGATCAAGCATCGTCCAATTGCCCGCATCAAACAGGCAAAAGCTACCAAGAAGGTAATTCGAAAGAAGTAACAGGAAGAGGAGGCTCCCAGAGAACGGGAGCCTCTCTTTCAAGCAGGCACTACGGTCACCCTCACCTGTGTACACTGTAAAGAGAGAGGCCAGCATGCAAAAAGCAGTATACGGTACTGCATGGACTCCTGGTGGTGGATGAATGCACAACCATGGCCATAATGCTTATCCCTGACACCTCGTTTGAGGAAGTAGAGGGAAGCATGGCAGAACGTACAACCCTTTTTCCAGAGCAGAACACCGAAGATAAGAAAATGTACTTCACCGTACTAGATGAATGGAGCAAGCTAATCGGCTCCATCAGTTGTGAGACTTCGCTCTCTACACAACTTCAGCAGACCGCATATGCATTTCCCTGTAAGCATGGCTCGTTTACCCGTGTGGATAGGGAGTGGGCAGAGAAGCAGATCAGAAGCAGCGTTTCCCCGTAACTTTATGACAGGTATCACACTGGTAGCAGATCTCATTCTCCATCACATCCCCCTTGAGGTAGCTCTCCACACTGGTGAGTGTAGTCTGTGCAATATTCTGGAGTGCTTCCTTGGTCAGGAATGCCTGGTGACTGGTCACCAGTACGTTGGGCATGGAGATCAAAAGCATCAGGATATCATCATCCAGAATGGTAGTGCTTCTATCCTCATAGAAGAGCTCAGCCTCCTCTTCGTAGACATCCAAGGCTGCCCCACCAATCTTCTTCCCCCTAATCCCTTCCAAAAGCGCCTGGCTGTCTACCAAGGCACCGCGAGAGGTGTTTATGAGGACAACTCCATCCTTCATGAGAGCAATACTCTCACGATTGATCAGATGAAAAGAATCCTCAGTTAGGGGACAATGCAAGCTAATGATATCGCTCTGTTTGCAGAGATCCTCAAAACTGCAGTAGGTTGCAGGAACCGCATCATTGGGATACGGGTCATAGGCAAGGATATGCATGCCAAAACCCCTGCAGATATCAATGAATACCCGACCAATTTTCCCGGTGCCTACCACCCCGATGGTCTTTCCATGCAGATCAAAGCCAACCAGCCCATTCAAGCTGAAGTTGAACTCTCTTGTCCTCACATAGCTGTGATGGGTATGCCTCACCAAACTCAAGAGGAGGGTCATGGCATGTTCAGCAACTGCATAGGGAGAATAGGCTGGAACCCTGACAATATGGATTTTTCCAAAGGCAGCCTTGAAGTCAATGTTGTTGTATCCCGCACAACGCATTGCCAACAACCTGACCCCTCCCTGGTAGAGGGCATCAATGACAGGTTCATCAATTACATCGTTGACAAAGGCGCAAACCACCTCATAGCCTTGTGCCAGCGGGGCTGTCTTATGATTGAGTTTTGATTCAAAGTAGGTGATCTCCACCTGATATGTATCTGAAAAATGATCGAACCAAACCTTGTCATAGGGCTTGGCATCAAAGAAAGCAATCTTTGTCATCGTATATCTCCCTATAGGTAGGGGGACGAAATTTCCGTCCCCCATGCTTCATACCACCACCTCTTCCAATACATCAATCAACAGCTGGTAATCTCCGTCGATTGCGCTTATATCTGCTTCCAGCAACCTGTCCGGATCAACCATCGACCAATCGATATCATACCCGGCGTGTACAGAGAGCTGGTAGAAGAACAATCTCGCAGCTCTACCGTTCCCATCCCTAAAAGGATGAAGCGCTTCAAGCTCCCCCATGAAGAAGGCAAGCTCATTAATGAAAAGATCCCTTTCCAACCCCACCAGGTAGTGCTCTTTCCTCAAGCGTGTGAAAATATCCTCTGCGGCACTTTCTATAAAGGTGGGATTGCAGAACACCGTACGTTTCGCTGCCACAGTGGTGCGTATCTCACCGGCTGAGGGATATACATCTGAGAACATCCTTCCATGGATCAGCTTCAAATAGTCAAAGTCATAGGTGTTTTGCACAGACTCGGTAAGCATCTCAGCTGTACGCAGATTCGCCAGAGAGGCCTCAACCTTCCTGATCTTTGTCCTCTCCTTGATGGAGAAAAAGTTTACCAAGGTAGATGTTCCGGGATAGAAAGAAAGTTCGTCCGGACTCTTCTTGTACTCGGTGGCAAGTTCGTGTTCATCAATATAGATTTGAACCAACTCATCAGCTGTACGCTCTTCTTCAAGGATGGAACGCACACTCTGCTCCTCTTCCTCGGTGAACTCATACCCCTCTGCCTCGTGGTTGAACTTGATATAGTCGATGCATGCTTGCACACGGCCTGATTTCATAAAAACACTAACCATCCTTTTATTGCATCAATGCTTAGTAAAATGAGCATGATGTAATTCTGATGCGAACCCTGCCCCATCTCGGTCTATGATATCCATACCAGAGAAGTGAG
>JBFWKK010000032.1:0-32960 GCA_050252715.1 Sphaerochaeta sp.
TATGATGCTTTCCAGATCTGACGGTACAGGAAAACGTTTCTACAGTATGTCAGCACAAATCCAGAGGGAGAAAGAGAGCTATTATGCAATTCTTGAGAAAACACAAAAGGGTACACTTGATATTACAGGGTGGCTGCTTTGGTTCCTCGATTGCCTGTCACATGCAATAAAGGCATCAGCAAGTACTGTAGATAGTGTACTGATCAAGGCCAGATTTTGGCAGGAGGCAGCCAAATACACGATAACAGAGACCCAAAGGAAAATGCTTTCATTGCTCTTGGATGATTTCAAGGGTAATTTGACATCATCAAAATGGGCAAAGATCTGTAAAGTATCACAAGATACAGCAATACGAGATATCAAGGATTTGGTACAAAAGAATCTTCTGGAACAGAAAGGACAGGGACGAAGCACGCACTATGTGTTGATACATCCGTCTGAAGAACTGTAAAAAAAGAAGGATCCTTTGTGGTAAGAATTCAGCCGATCTTGAACATAGACAAGCACACCCGAACCGTACAGGTATCAGCTATATAATCGTCCAACCTATCCAACTGATTTTGTGAAACCACCACTTCATAGAAGTACCGTATCCTGTCTTTCTGTTCCTCTGCAGTCATACCAGGACCCTCTCCGTGTCGGAGATTCTACTCCGCATCAAAACAACAGTCGAGACCCAGCCTGATTGAAGAGAAAATCATTGCTCACTTGGTAAGAGACTCTCCCTGCTGTTCGGATTTGGAGATGACTTCATCAAACCGAAGGCATATGAGTTTCTGAATGGCAGAAAACTCTGAAGATGAGAGTTCGAACCCTTTCTCCTTGAGTGCTTTTTCTGAGTTCTGGATAAATCCTTCTCTGACATAGTTTATAATACCATAACTGTTCTTTCGCTGTTCATAGTGGGTAGCGTTATATAATTGGCTGCAGGGGGAGAGACAATTCTTCACAGACGAAATAGATTATATTCATGCAATTCGATTAGAATCATTACAAGAAGGGGATAAAGATGGGAACCGTAGATGAGTTGGTCCAATTGGATTTGCCTGCAATGCAGGTGAAAGCGCTCGCTGTAGATTTTGGAGGAGTCATGAGTGACTTCATTGATAGGGATACACTTGGTCTCCTATCAGATATTGCTCAGGTGCCACTTGCAGCATTTGAAATACCTTACTGGGAAAAGCGTGATAAGCTCGATTCAGGTGAATATGACACATATTCCTACTTTCATCAGGTGTTGGTAGATGCTCACAGTCCCCTAGGGGATGATGAAGCGACCTTGGAAATGCTTTTTACCATTGATATCCTGGGTTTTTCACATATCCGCCCCAAGATGGTGAAGTGGGTACATGATATACGCAGAAGGGGAATCAAGACAGCTCTGGTATCAAATATGGCTTCACAAACCTATGATCATCTGCTGCGGGATGTATTTTGGAGAGAGGAATGCTTTGACCACGTTGTCATCTCAGGAATCTTAGGAATAAACAAGCCTGATAAGCGAATCTTCCACCACACCATGGATCTCTTGCAGGTTCCCTCTCCCCATATACTCTTCATCGACGATTCAAAAGAAAATATTGAGGCAGCAAAATCCATGGGGATGCAGACCTTTCTCTATCATCGATAACCGGGGTTTGTGTCATTATATCCGACACAAGTCTTGTAATAATGTCGAGTACTCCTCCGGTAGGTCGTATAGGATGGGGGCAGATAAGGAAGGAAACAGATGCTTGGAACGTTGAACAAGGTCATGGACTACATAGAGGAACACCTGGGTGAAGAACTTTCATTGGAAGAACTAGCCAAGGTCTCTGGTATTGGGGACTATCATTTCAGAACAGTCTTTTACTATCTTTCCGGTGGAATCTCTCTCACTGAGTATATCAGGGGGAGGCGGCTATCCCAGGCTGGGATGGCGCTGGTCCAGGGAGAAAGTGTTACCGACGTTGCCTATGCCTATGGATACCAGTCCTTGGATGGGTTTACCAGGGCCTTTACAGCGTTCAGCGGTATGTTGCCTTCCGAAGTAAGAAAGAAGGGTGTGAGCAAAGCCTACCCAAAGCTTTCGTTCAAGATTACCGTAGAGGGAGGAGCGTGTATGGACTATCGAATTGTAGAGAAACCGGCCTTCAAGATTGCCGGGGTGAGCCGGCGGGTGCCGATGCAGTTTGAAGGGGTCAACCAAGCGATTGTGGAGTTGGCGAAGAGTATTACAGAGGAACAGAGACAGGAGATGCACTCCTTGCAGAATATTGAGCCGTATCATGTCTTGAATGCTTCCTATGAGGCCGACTACAAGTTTCTGAAGGATGAAGGGGACCTAACCCATATGATCGGGGTTTTGACAACCAAGGAAGCTATAAGCGAGCTGCTTGATGTGGTTGATCTTCCTAAGGCGCTTTGGGCAGTGTTCCCTAGTGAGGGTGCATTTCCCCGCGTGTTGCAGGATACCATGGCATCCATCTATGCACGTTGGCTTCCTTCCTCAGATTTCGAACTGCTTGATCTTCCTTCGTTCAGCTGGAGCGATATCGAGGGAAATACTGCGAAGAGTGAAATTTGGATTCCTGTGAAAAAAAGAGAAACCAAGATACACTGATTGACAAACCCGTTTGCTCTGGTGTACAACAAACCATCAGCAAAGGCGCTGTAGTCCAGTTTGGGCTACAGCGCCTTTTTTGCGTTCCAGCAAAAGGATTCTTGCTGGATTGGCTCACAATGGGCAGTCTCAGGTACAGTGTGCTGGCTGTCGGAGACCCTTGTTTGTGAATTACAGAGAGTGGAGGAAATGTATGAAAGAGCGAGTGGATCAGTATTTCGGATGCATGGTGTTTGGTGATGATACGATGAAGGAGTACCTTTCCAAGGATACGTATCGTCAGCTGAAAGAGACCATCAGGGTAGGCAAGGGACTCAATCTGGCCATTGCAAACCAGGTTGCCCATGCCATGAAAGAGTGGGCCCTGAGTGAGGGGGCGACCCACTACTGTCACTGGTTCCAGCCCATGACCAGTATCACCGCTGAGAAACATGAGAGTTTCCTGGTCCCTTCCGATGAGGGAGCAGCACTTTTGGAGTTCAGTGGCAAGGAGTTGATCAAGGGCGAGCCTGATGCTTCCTCATTTCCCTCTGGGGGGCTGAGAGCAACCTTTGAAGCGAGAGGGTATACCGCTTGGGATCCTTCCAGCTATGCCTTCATCAAGGAACATACGCTCTGTATCCCTACTGCGTTCTGCTCCTACAGCGGGGAGGTCCTGGACAAGAAGACCCCCCTGCTTCGTTCCATGGAAGTCATCAGTGGCGAGGCAATCAGGATTCTCAAGCTCTTTGGACGGACAGAGGTAAAGCGGGTTGTTACCACAGTTGGGCCGGAACAGGAGTATTTTCTGGTAGACAAGCAGCTCTATCTCAAACGCAAGGACCTGATCCACACCGGCAGGACCTTGGTGGGTGCTCGACCTCCCAAGGGCCAGGAGCTTGAGGACCACTACTTCGGAAACCTCAAAAGCAGGGTTGCTTGCTTCATGCAGGAGTTGGATGAGGAGCTTTGGAAGCTTGGTATCTTTGCCAAGACTGAACACAACGAGGTTGCACCCAGCCAGCATGAGCTTGCTCCGGTCTTTACCACCAGCAACCTGGCGGTTGACCAGAACCAGCTTACCATGGAGATGATGAAGAAAATTGCAGATAAACATGGCTTGGTCTGTCTGCTCCACGAAAAACCATTTGCCGGAGTGAATGGATCGGGGAAGCACAACAACTGGTCCATCTCAACCGATACTGGGGTCAACCTCCTTGAACCTGGAGACAATCCCAAGGACAATGCCCAGTTCCTGCTCTTCCTGGTCGCGGTTATCGCTGCAGTTGATGAGTACCAGGACCTGCTCCGTGTCTCGGTAGCCAGTGCAGGCAATGACCATCGTCTTGGTGCGAATGAGGCACCTCCTGCCATAGTCAGTATGTTTCTTGGAGAGGAGCTGACCGAAATCCTCGACTCCTTGGCTGATGGAACAGACTGTCCCAACAAGGCTAGAACGAGCATGTTGCTCGGGGTGAACCTGTTGCCCCCCTTCCCCAAGGATACCACTGACAGAAACCGTACCAGTCCCTTTGCATTCACCGGGAACAAGTTTGAGTTCCGTATGCTTGGCTCCTCTTTCTCCGTTTCTGGGCCGAACTTTGTATTGAACACCATTATTGCAGAGCAACTCTCCCGCTTTGCCGACCAGTTGGAGAAGGCTGAGGATTTTGCCTGTGAGCTCTCATCCTTGGTGAAGGAAACCTACCGCAGCCATCGCAGGATTGTCTTCAACGGAAACAACTATGCTCCTGAGTGGGTGGATGAAGCTGCAAAGCGAGGGTTGCTGAATTTGAAAAGCACCCCAGAGGCTTTGCCTACATTCATACATGCAAAGAATGTTGCACTGTTTGAGAAGTTTGGGGTACTCTCCTCAGCCGAGATGCATAGCCGCTATGAGATTGTCATGGAGAACTACTGCAAGACCCTTACCATCGAGGCACTTACTTTGACCGATATGATGCGTAAGCAAGTATTGCCTGCCTTGAGTGCCTTCACCGGCACCCTGGCAAAAAGCATGATGGATAAGAAGGCCGTACTACCGGAACTCTCCTTCACCTATGAGACAGGGTTGATTGGGGAACTCAGCAACCTTGCTGATGGATTGGAAAGGGAAGTCTCTGTTCTGGAAGACCTGCTTCTGGAGGCAAGGATGGCCGACGATGTACGTAGTGAAAGTCGATTCTTCCACGATTCTGTACTTGTCCAGATGAATCAGGTCCGCTCCCTCTGTGACACCGCAGAGCTGCTCTGTGACGAGCAGTACTGGCCATTCCCAACCTATGAAGCGCTGTTATATTCCATCTAATGAGCTCTGTCGTTTTACCTTTGGGCTCCCCACTCTTGTTGGGGGCCCTTTCCTGCAAGAACCATGTACCTCTATTCGCATATATTATTGTACAATCTTATTGAATTCCTTTTCATTGCAGACTACCATAATGAATATGAAAACGACGGTACAGGATGAGCAGAACCTTCCCATGCTTGACGACCTTTCCAGGTCACTCTTCAACACAATTCCTGATCCGTTTATCGTGGTAGGGGAGGACGGTACCTATCTTGAAGTGCTTGGTGGCACCGAGCGTTCGCTCTATGACGATGGGATTCCCCTGAAGGGGAAAAACATCTACAGCTTCATGCCCAAGGATTTTGCCGACTTCTTCATGGACCAGGTGCATCATACGCTGGAAAGCGGCTCACTCAATACCTTTGACTACCAGCTGGAGACCGAGGATGTCACACTCACCACCAAGAACGGACCGGGGGGAGTGCAGTGGTTTGAGGCAAGGATGTACCCCTTGCAAAAGCTCTATCAAGGACAGAGGGCCATTACGGTCATGATCATCAACATCACCGAGAGAAGAGCCCTCCACCAAAAACTCAGGGATCTCTCCAATGCCGATCCTTTGACCGGACTGTACAACCGTCGGTACTTCCTGCAACGGGTCACGCTCCACCTCCAGGAGGCAGGGGAGGCGCATATCATCATCTGTGATATCGACCACTTCAAGGAGATAAATGATACCCATGGACACCTTGCAGGAGATGCGATTCTCCAGGAGTTTGCCAAACGGGCACAGGAGGTAGTCCAACACAGCAAAGCCATCGCACGATACGGTGGTGATGAGTTTGTCATTGCCGTGACGAACAAGCGTGATGAACAAGTGCTTGCCATTGCTGAGCAGCTCAGGGAGCGGGTTGCAAGTAAGCCGTTCTTCTACCAGGATATCAGGATGTCAGTGCACATCTCTGTTGGAGTTGCCCGTCTGGAAGAACCGGACCTCTGTGGCAGCTCACTCATCAACAAGGCTGATATAGCTTTGTACCAAGCAAAGGAAGCAGGAAGAAACAGGGTCTGCTTCTTTAGGAAGGAGGGCTGATGGAGAATATCCTCTTCAATATGGCCATCCTTCTTACCCTCAGTGTTTTCTTCACTACCTACCCCTTCAAGAATCCTAGAAAGCTGTACTCGTACCGGGTCCTGGTCGGTCTGATCATAGCTCTGGTTGGCATCCTGGTAATGCTCAATCCCTTTGTGCTGGAGGAGGGGGTGGTCTTTGACTCACGCACTATTCTTATTGTTGTCTCGGGTATGGTCTTTGGCTTTGTCCCCACCGTAATTGGCAGCACAATGATGGCCATATTCCGTATAGTTAGTGGTGGGAGTGGGGTATATACAGGATTAGCGACCATCATTACCAGTATGTTTGTTGGTGTGCTCTGGCATCACTTTCGCTACGAGAAGGTACTTGATAATCACCATATCAGCAACGGTGAGTTCTACTTGGTTGGCTTGCTTGATCATGGCATCATGCTGCTTTGCATGCTTCTCATGCCCTCCTCGGTGAGGCCCCAGGTTTTCAAGATAATGACACTGCCCATCCTGGTCTTCTATCCGATCGGTACCTATCTGCTCTGTCTTCTCTTCTTCAGCCAGATCTATCGCTATTTGGATATCGCGGCCATGGAGAAGAGCGAGCATCTCTTCAAAACCATATTTGAGAAAGCCCCCATCGGCATGTCGCTGACCAATCTCAGGACCGGAGAAATCCAGAATATCAACCAAAGCTATCTCGACATACTGGGGTGCTCGAAAGCAGAGGTGCTCGGACGACACTGGAGTGAATTCAGTCATCCTGATGATGTGGAGGTGAGTGACAGTGTCACCCAGCGGATGTTTGCCGGCCAAGAGGATTCCTACACGCTGGATAAACGGTTTGTAAAGAAGGATGGTTCGACAATCTGGGCAAGTCTCTCACTCTGTGTGTTTCCAGAGAAGGAGGGATCTGACCTCAGCAGCCTCTGTATGACCGTAGATATTACCAGAAGGAAACTGAATGAGCAGCGTATCCTCTACGCATCCACCCATGATGCACTTACCGACCTATTCGACCGGGTTGAGTTCGAGCGAATCATCAGCACCATATCGCTCAAAGAGAACATTCCCCTGACTATCATCTTTGCAGACATGAATCGGCTCAGGATCATCAACGAGGCCTTTGGCAGGGAACAGGGGAACCAGGTATTGAAACAGGTTGCTTCCATCCTCAGGAGTACCTTTTCTGAGTACTCCACCATCTTCAGGGTGGGCGGTGATGAGTTTGCCTTGTTGTTTCCCGGTTGCACTGCTTCTGATTGCGAACCACGCCTGAATGCAGTCGCTCTCGAGGTAAGCAAGATACGGGTCATGGACACCCTTACTCCCTCCATCAGTTTTGGAATCCATGAGATCGGGGAAGTCGATTCTGATGTAAATGATGCGGTAAAGCTTGCTGAGAAACAGCTCGCCACACAGAAATTGCTTGACAGCCCACAGATGCAGGGCAAGGCAGTGTTTGCCATCATCAACACCCTCCACGAGAAAAACAAGCGGGAGGAGGCTCACTCCCGCCGTGTCAGTGAACTCAGTGAACAACTCGGCAAGGCCTTTGGACTGAGTGAAAGATCCTGTACCGAGCTACGTATGGTGGGGTTGCTGCACGATATCGGTAAAATTGCTATAGCAGAGAACATCCTCAACAAGGAGGGGCGTCTCACCACCTCTGAGTGGCAGGAGATGAAGCGTCATGCAGAGATTGGGTTTCGCATTCTCAACTCTGTTGAGGATATGCAGGGCCTTGCTCCCTATGTGCTGGCACACCATGAGAAGTATGACGGCAGTGGCTATCCAAAGGGGTTGCAGGGAGAGGAGATTCCCCTCCAGTCGAGGATAATTGCCATCGCTGATGCTTTTGACGCCATGACCAGTCAACGGACCTACCGCAGTATGGTCTCCGCCCAGGATGCAGCAAAGGAGATCAAGCGCTGTGAAGGAACCCAGTTCGATCCAGAGCTTTCAAAACTCTTTATAGAGCAGGTACTTGCCCTCTGTTATGAGTCACTCTAACGGGTCGTTTCCTTGACAGCTCAGTGGTACCGCCTTACCATGAAAATACCAGAGGAGGTGCGTATGGGAGTCATTACCATTTCCCGTCAGATTGGCAGTGAAGGAACCTTTGTTGCCAAACAGGTAGCCGAACAACTGGGGCTTTCCTTCGTGGATAAGCAAGATATTGAGAAAGTCATGCATGAGTATGGCTTCAGTGGGTTTGACGAGGTCTACGAGAACTTGCCCACATTTTGGGAGCGGTTTGACCAGCACCGCTACCGGACCGTTGATTTCCTGCTCGCAGTCATGCGTGCTTTTGCCAAGGTAGGCAATGTGGTTCTCCTCGGCAGAGGTGGGTTCGGCCTCTTCCAGGGGTATACCGATATTCTGAATGTTAGGCTTAAGGCCCCCTTGGAGGTACGAGTCCAGAGAAAACAGAACGAGTACGGTGGAACTGATGTGGAGGCAAGAAAAGCCCTCATCGATCATGAGGTGGTCAGGACATCCTTTGTCCAGTCCGATTTGCAGTACAACCAAAATGACGCCTCGCTCTTTGACTTGGTCATCGATACCGGTATCGTACCTCCAGAGACAGCCACGCTCTGGATTGCTGATACCTATCAGCAGTTGCTGAAACGACCCAGGATTGATGCAAGAACAAGCCGTGCGGATTTGGTTGTTGATGACGTTTTGCTCAAGCTGGTCGAGAAGATGCTTGGCAGAGAGGCAAGATGAAACAGCGTTCCCTCCCCAGTATCCTGATGGTGGTTGGCACTGCCATACTTGCCCTGTTGCTCCTCTCCCCTTTCTTGCTTGCGCTCTTTTTCTTGGTGGTGGAGCAACAATTTCTCTTTGACTATCTGCTTACCGCAGAGCTTGGCTTGGTTGCATGCGTGGGAGCCTTGGCACTTACGATCGCCACTATGCATTGGAACACGAAATCCATCTTGCTGTTCATCTTCCTTCCCCTGATGCTTCTCTCCCTGTTCATCCTGATGCTCATGCGTAATCCCCATCCTGTGATGGGTGCCTTGGTCCTGGTCCTCTACAACGGCAGTTTGATAGGCTTGCTTGTGCATGGAATCAGGAGTTTACGAGCATGACAGATTCCCATCCATAGGCTACAGTAGGGTATGGATGTACTCAAGACACTCCTAGAGAGAGGAAGCATAGCCAATATTGATCTCATTGAACCCTTGCAGGAGGGTATTGCCGAGATTCTCATCGCTGATGAGGATGGTGTGTTGATCAGAGTGCAGGATGCGACCTATGCATCTGTTCTTTTCAAGGCATCTGCAGCACCTCGGTTTGCTGATGTGCTCTGCAACTGTAAGGATCCCATCAGTGTCCATGAGGGAGTACTGGTTGCTGCACTCAAGGAGAGAGGGTTCTCTTTGGATATGGAGTGTTATCAGGCGGTATACACAAGCAAGGAACCGCTCACGAGGGATCCCTCCATCACCATCCGTCCCTTGCAGGAGCGTGATATCCCGCTTGTCATACACCACTATGCCCATGAGGAAGAAGCCTATATCCGCCAGCGCTATCAAGCCGGGGTTATGATTGCTGCTGAGATAGATGGTACGCTTGCTGGATTCATGGGCCGACATACTGAATGTGCAATGGGGTTGCTTGTGGTGCTTCCCCAGTATCGCAGACTTCATGTGGGGGAAGCCCTCGAGCGGGCATACATACACAAATTACTCGCACAGGGGACAACCCCCTATTGTCATGTGGTCGTGGATAATGTTGCATCCCTTTCTCTTCAAAAGAAGCTTGGATTGAAAATTTCTCCGGAACGAGTATACTGGATGAATTTATAATTATACAGAAATTTATGAAATTATATGCATATAGTCTGGTCAAAACGGAATATTTCTGTATAATTATGCTAATACTGGCTATTGGGAGGAATGTATGCTACAGGTTGGAGTCATTGGAGCAACAGGCTATGCAGGATCACAGTTGGTTGCCCTGTTGGTGAACCATCCGTCGGTTGAGATTACCTATCTTGCCTCACACTCATACAGTGGCAAGCGATTCAGCGATATCTATCCTTCGCTCCAAGGAGGTTGCGACCTCCTTCTGGAAGATGAAGACCTTGAGAAGGCAAGCAAGCTGTGTTCCGTACTCTTTCTTGCGCTTCCCCATGGACTGGCAAGTCACAAGGTAACCAAGGAGATACTGGAGCGTTGCATCATCATCGATCTTGGTGCTGATTACCGCTTGCATGATCGTGGTGTCTATGAGTCCTGGTACCAGTGTAAACATGGAAGTGAGTCATTGCTTCCTGAAGCAGTATACGGGCTGTGTGAGCTCCATCGTCAGCAGATCGAAAAGGCCAACCTTATTGCAAATCCTGGTTGCTATACCACCTGCAGCATTCTTACCTTGGCTCCCTTGGTTGCTGAGAAGCTGGTGGATCCTGATTCTCTCATCATAGATAGTGCAAGCGGGGTCAGTGGAGCAGGGCGTGCTGAGAAGATTGCCTCCCTCTTCTGTGAGGTCAATGAGTCCTATAAGGCTTATGGGGTAGCGACCCATCGTCATACCCCGGAGATTGAACAGGAGCTGGGCTTGCTTGCCGATTCAGAGATTGTTGTACAGTTCACTCCCCACTTGGTTCCCATGCATCGTGGGATACTCTCCACTTGCTACGCAAATCTGAAGGAAGGGGTGGGGGAAGCTGAGATTGCAGAGGCCTATCGAACCTGGTATGCCGATGAGCAGTTTATACGACTGATGGGTTCCTCTCTTCCTGAGACACGGTTTGTAAAGAATACAAACACCTGTGCCATTGGATGGAAGGTTGATGGTAGAACCAATCGGGTTATAGCCATTGGAGCCATTGACAACCTGGTAAAAGGAGCTGCCGGCCAAGCTGTGCAGAATATGAATATCCGGTGCAACCTGGGTGAAGGCAGCGGCCTTGCCTCTACGGTTGCCAGCCCCCTGTAAAAAGGAGTGAGTATGCAGAGTATTGATGGTGGCGTTACCGCCGCCTTGGGATTTTCAGCCAACGGCGTTGCCTGTGGTGTAAAGAAGCGGAAGAAGGACCTTGCCTTGGTATACAGCGAAAGCCCCTGCAGTTTTGCAGGTTCCTTTACAACCAACCTCGTGAAGGCAGCCCCCGTGATCTGGGACCAGGGGTTGGTCTCCACGTCTGCCAAGGTTCAGGCAATTGTGATCAACAGTGGCAATGCAAATGCCTGTACCGGAAGTCAGGGAAAGAGAGATACAGAGGCAATGGCCTCCTATACTGCCGGGGTATTGGGATTGAGTACTGAGGAGGTACTGGTCTGCTCCACCGGAATTATCGGGCTTGTACTGCCAATGGAGAAGATTGAGAGAGGCATCGAGCAGTGTTCGAAGGTGCTCAGTGATGATAGAGAGGGTGGGCATGAGGCTGCAAAGGCAATTCTCACCACCGATACGTTTGTCAAGGAAGTTGCAATCACCCTTTCTGTGGGAGGCAAGCAGGTGACCATCGGGGGCATGGCAAAGGGTTCAGGGATGATTCATCCCAACATGGCAACCATGCTGAGCTTTATCACTACCGATGCCACCATTGAGAAGTCTGTATTGCAGCAACTGCTTGGATCCTCCATTCGTGACACCTACAATATGATCAGCGTAGATGGGGATACCTCAACCAATGATACGGTCCTTGTCCTGGCAAATGGTATGAGTGGGTGTGAGGAGCTCTCTTCCTCCCATCCTGATTGGGATGCCTTCTGTGAAGCATTCCTGTATGTCCATAAAGAGCTTGCAAAGGCAATTGTACGCGACGGGGAGGGTGCTGGAAAGTTCCTTGAGGTAACAGTCAAGGGAGCAAAGGACAAGGAGACCGCCCAAATTTTGGCGCGCTCGATCATCAGCAGCAACCTGGTCAAGACTGCTTTCTTCGGGAGTGATGCAAACTGGGGCAGGGTGCTCTGTGCCATGGGCTACAGCGGAGCCTCCTTTGATCCAAACAAGGTGGACCTCTTCTTTGCCTCAACAAAGGGGACCATCCAGGTCATATCACAAGGAACCCCCTTGGATTTTGACGAACACATGGCCAAGGGAATCCTCCTTGAGCATGATGTGCAGACCCTGGCAGTATTGCAGGACGGGGATGGGGAAGGTACGGCCTGGGGCTGTGACCTCTCCTATGAGTATGTACGGATCAATGGAGATTATAGAAGCTGATGAAACACAGGATGGCAAACGAGATAGTGAAGGCTGAGGTTCTCATTGAGGCGATTCCCTATATCAGGACATTCGCAGGAAGCATTGTTGTGGTCAAGTATGGCGGATCGGCCATGGTTGATGAGCAGCTGAAGAAGTCGGTGATCCAAGATATTGCCATGCTTAAATATATCGGGTTGAACCCGGTGGTTGTGCATGGAGGCGGAAAGGAGATTACCCACCTCTTGGACCGTCTGGGAAAAGAGAGCCAGTTCCTTGATGGGCTCAGGGTGACCGACGCGGAGACAGCCAGTGTTGCTGAGATGGTACTCAGCGGTTCAATCGGCAAGAGCTTGGTCAGCGAACTCGAGCAGGTGGGTATCAGCGCAGTGGGCATCAGTGGAAAAGATGGGAGGACCCTGCTCTGTTCCAAGAAGAAGGATGAGAAGGGTCGTGACCTTGGGTATGTAGGAAACGTGGAAAAAGTCGATACCGCTTTGTTGAAGACCCTCCTCTCCAACAACTTTGTCCCGGTAGTCTCCCCGGTCGGGGTCGATGAGGAGGGAAATACCTACAACATCAATGCCGACTATGCAGCAAGCGCGGTATCGGGATCCCTCTCTGCGCAGAAGCTGGTCTTTCTCACCGATGTAGAGGGGATTTTGAAGGACAAGGATGACCCTTCTTCCATCATTAGGGCACTGAGTACCAAGCAGGCTGAGGCCTATATTGCAGACGGTACGATCAAGGGGGGCATGATACCCAAGGTGCAGTGTTGCCTGGATGGGTTGCAGAAAGGGGTTAAGAGTGTCCACGTACTCGATGGCAGGGTTCCCCACGCCATCCTCCTTGAGATATTTACTACAAGAGGGATAGGGACCATGGTTACGAAGGAGGAGAACGCATGAGCATGCAGAAAACAATACAGACGGCTAAACAATATCTCTTGGATACCTATAGCCAAGTACCAGTGGTTTTCACTTCAGGGGAGGGTATGTACCTCATCGACGAGGAAGGGAATCGCTATCTCGACTTTGTCGGGGGTATTGCAGTGAACGCTCTGGGCTACGGCGATGAAGGACTCAGCAAAGCACTGAACAAGGTTATTTCCGATGGTCTCTTGCACTGTTCGAATCTCTACTACAACAAGGTTGGGGTTGAATCCGCGAAGGGCCTTTGCAATCTTGCAGGGATGGAGCGTGTCTTTTTCTGTAACAGTGGTGCCGAGGCAAATGAGGCGGCTCTCAAGTTAGCCAGAAAGTTCGGCAGCCAAGGAGAGAAGAAGAGAAGTGAAATCATTTCCATGCAGCAATCATTCCACGGAAGAACCTATGGTGCGGTTACCGCAACAGGACAGCTGAAATACCACAAGAACTTCGCTCCTCTTCCCCAGGGATTCAGCTATGCTGAGTTCAACAATCTGGAAAGTGTGAAGGCATGCATTACTGATCAGAGCTGTGCCATCATTGTGGAACCGATTCAGGGAGAGGGAGGGATTGTTCCAGCCGATCCTGCATTCCTTGAGGGACTTCGCTTCCTCTGTGATGAGCATGACCTATTGCTCATCTATGATGAGGTCCAGTGTGGGATGGGGCGTAGCGGCAAGCCTTTCGCCTACCAGGTCTACGGGGTACAACCCGATGTGCTTACCTCGGCAAAAGCCCTGGCTGGAGGGGTGCCTTGTGGTGCAATGCTTACCACAGGCAAGGCAAGCCATTTGTTTGCCCCCGGGGATCATGCTTCCACCTTTGGTGGCAATGCCTTGGCCATGGCAGGGGTTCATGAGATGGTACGGCGTCTTGAGGATCCATCCTTCTGTGCCCATGTACAGGCAATGGGAATCTACCTCAGGGAGAAGCTCTCTCAGCTGGTTGATTGTTATCCTGATCTCTGTAGGAGCGTGAGGGGCATGGGCCTGATGAACGGTCTTGTGCTGACCGTTCCTCCCCGTCAGGTGGTTGATGCCTGTTTTGCCAAGGGATTGCTGGTTGCAAGCGCTGGAAGTGATGTGCTTCGCTTTGTGCCTCCCTTGGTTGTTGAGAAACAAGATATCGATACTGCACTCGCTAGTGTGGATGAGGCTCTTGCAACTTTAGAGAAGAGCAGGTAGTATCCTTCCAAGAACAAAGACGTTCCTACCCAAATGATGGGCAAGGAGCGTCTTTTTTACGTTTGGAGGTATACGATGTGTGGATTTGTAGGAATGTTTGACATCCAGCGCAGCGCAAAGGCCTTTCGTTCCCAGATTCTTTCCATGTCAGGGAAGATCAGGCACCGTGGTCCCGATTGGTCCGGGGTGTATGAAGGGGAGAAAGCCATCATCAGTCATGAACGACTTGCCATAGTCGATCCGCTTTCAGGAGGTCAGCCGCTGTATAGCGCAGATGGGAATGTGGTACTGGCTGTGAATGGGGAGATCTACAACCACCAGCAGATCAGGAAGGAGTATGAGGGACGCTATGCGTTCCAGACACAGAGTGACTGTGAGGTCATACTTGCTCTCTACCAGGAGAAAGGCACTGACTTCCTGGAAGATTTGAACGGAATCTTTGCATTTGCCCTCTATGATCAACAGAAGGATGCCTATCTCATTGCTCGCGACCATATCGGGATCATTCCCCTCTATCAGGGGTGGGATGATCAAGGGCACTACTATGTTGCAAGTGAATTGAAGGCTTTGGAAGGGACCTGCAGTGCCATTGAGCTCTTTCCCCCAGGACACTACTACTACAGCCCAGAGAAAGTGCTGAAGAAGTGGTATGAGCGCTCCTGGGTTACCTATGATGCGGTCAAGGAACATGAAGGGACCATCGCTGAGGTACGACATGCCTTGGAGGCCGCAGTAAAACGACAGCTGATGAGCGATGTTCCCTATGGGGTATTGCTCTCAGGAGGACTGGATAGTTCCATCATTGCTGCCATCACTGCCAAATATGCCCAAAAACGTGTGGAGAGTGCTGACACGGAGGAAGCGTGGTGGCCACGTCTCCACTCCTTTGCCATCGGTTTGGAAGGTTCTCCTGACCTAAAGGCAGCCAGAATCGCAGCAAACCACCTAAAGACGGTTCACCATGAGGTGCATTTCACCATCCAGGAAGCATTGGATGCCCTCAGTGATGTCATCTACCATCTGGAGACCAGTGACATTACCACGGTGAGGGCTGCAACCCCGATGTATTTGCTTGCTCGTGTCATTCGTTCGATGGGGATCAAGATGGTGCTCAGTGGAGAGGGAAGTGATGAACTCTTCGGGGGGTATCTCTACTTCCATAAGGCTCCGAACGCCAAAGAGTTCCATGAGGAGACAGTGAGGAAGCTCAGCAAGCTTCATCTCTATGACTGTCTCAGAGCGAACAAGTCGCTGGCAGCATGGGGCGTTGAGGGTCGTGTTCCCTTCCTTGACAAGGAGTTCATGGATGTGGCAATGAACTTGAACCCCGATATGAAGCTCTGTCCGGTAGTAGGAAAGAACAAGCGCATTGAGAAGTGGATCCTTCGCGAGGCGTTCAAAGACTATCTTCCTGATGAGATTGTCTGGAGACAGAAGGAGCAGTTCAGTGACGGGGTTGGCTACAACTGGATCGATACCCTGAAGCAGCTGACCAGTTCCCTGGTCAGTGATGAGCAGTTTGCGTTGGCGGCAAAGCGTTTTCCCATCCATACCCCTGCAACCAAGGAGGAGTACTACTATCGTACTCTCTTTGCTTCCCACTTTCCCAGTGAGAGTGCAGCACGCTGTGTTCCTCGTGAGGACAGTGTTGCCTGCTCTACGGCGACGGCTCTAGAGTGGGATCGGGCATTCAGGGCAATGAATGAACCGAGTGGGAGAGCAGTAGCAGGAGTGCATGCGTCAGCCTACGAGAAATAAATGAACATGCTCGAATGGGCAACGACACTGGGCCTTGGTGTAACAACCAAGGCCCTTTTAGGGCATGCAACTGAGACATGACCTAGTGCCTTCCCTGTCCATTGACCGCCATCCTTCTGTGTTGTACAACAACCATGAATGCACGAGGAGGGAATAAACCATGGCAAGGCAAGGAATTTCATGGAATAAGCATGGGCGGCGGATTATGGGCATTGCTTCGGTATTCTCTGCGTTGCTGATTTCCTTTGCTGACTACCTGTTGGAGTTTCACAAGGAGTATGGGGTAGCTTCCTCTATTGTTGAGACTGCTTGGGCGGATATGCCGCTTTGGAGATTCTCTGTCTCTTTGTCCTTGTGTGCCTTCCTCATTCCTTTCTATCTTGTGGGATTTTGGATCCTCTCTACAGCATTGGCAAAGAGCAGCAAGAGAATCGCGTGGGTTGTCTTCTTGTTGTTTTCCTATGGGGTGGTTATGGGCTCCCCCTTGATCCATGGTGTGATGAGTCTCAATGGAGTCATTTACAGCTATGGGATAGATCAGGGATTGAGCCATGAGTTTCTGGTTTCCCTGGTAGAAGGGCGAATCACCACAACTATACTTCCCGTGTTCCTCTTCCATTATGTAATCACCTGGGTTGTAGCCCCTGCGATTCTGTTTGGCTATATCATCAGCGGCAAAAGCGTGTTCAAGCGTTGGACTGCTTTTCTCAATCCTCTGGTATTTCTCCTGGTTGGTGTAGGCGGCTTGTATGTGCTCCCACAGGTCTTTGTCTATCTGGTTCCTGGTTCGATCAACAAGGGGAATGCAGCGATGTTCTTGCTGGCAACGATCAAGCTATGGAACGAAGAGGAAAAGAGCGTAGTTCCTTGATCGATTCATGCCCTTCTCGGTAAAGGGGGGAGAATTTTTATAGTTCTTTCAGTCAGTCCTCTTGTGTAAAGGTACTACGTTACCTATAATAGGTAACCAGTTACATATAAGGGGTAAACAATGCATGACACTGAGATGAAAGCCCATGTATTTGGCTCTCTCTTCCTCATCGCCAATAAGCTGCAGGTGCTTGGCGACCAGATTGATGAGCAAGTATCCACCAAACAGTGGCTCTTGCTGGCCGTCTTGCTCTCCTCTGATAGCCAGGAATGCATGCTCAGCGAGCTTGCAGCAAAGACTGGCAGCAGCAGGCAGAACATCAAGAAGATGGCCCAAATCCTGGAAAGAAGAGGGTTTTTGGAACTTGCACAATCTGAAAAGGACAAGCGAGCGGTGCTCGTTCGTCCTACCCAGGCATGTTTTAGGCATTTGAAAACACGTGAAGCTGATGAGAAGGCCTTTGTGGAAGCCTTCTTTGCTGGATTTGAATCAGCTGCGCTGGAGGCCATGTATCACTCAATCAGGATGTGGATGGAGAACCTGCAGCGTATGGAGGAGATGTATGAGAAGGGGGAGTAAGATGGTTTTGATCATCCTGGGATTGGTTGTCGTCATGGTATTGGTCGTTCTATTGCCCCAATCGGTATTGCAGAAGCGGTTTGCCCGTATACAGGATTTGTTTGTCCAGAATCTGGAGGCAGAGGATGGCGAATTTACCCTCCAGGAGTTGGAAGGTTACCCTCTACCTGTCCAGCGTTTCTTCACTGAAGGTGGTTTTATTGGAAAACAGAAGATGCGGGCTCTACAAGCTACCTTCACCAACGTCCCATTCTCCCTTGGCAGAGACAAGCCAACAGTGGAGATTGACTACACCCAGCTCAATGCTGCCTCTGTTCCCCTACGCTACGCATATATAGATTCCCGTATCTATGGACTTCCCTTTGAGGGGTTGGACTCTTTTGCAGAGGGGAAAGGCTCCATGGAGGGGTATCTTGTAAAACGGTTCCGCCTCTTCAACCAGATGGGAAGCCATATGGACAAGGCTTGCTTGGTTACCTACCTTGCAGAAGCATTCTTCCTTCCTACCGTTGCCCTCAGTGACATGATATGCTGGGAGTCGATTGACGAAACCCATGCAAAGGCAACCATGAAAGCGTATGACACGGAAGTGAGCGGTGTATTTACCTTCTCAAAAGAGGGAGAGATGCTGCGATTCACCACCGACGACAGGATGGCTGTCACGATGGATGGGGCCATGGAGAGGGTTCCTTGGAGCGCTGAGTGCAGTGACTATGTCATGCAGGATGGAATGCGCATTCCCACCAGGCTTAAAGCAACCTGGCACTACCAGGAGGGAGATTTGCTCTACTTCGATGGAAGTGATGTACAGATAACGTACTATTACATGTAGGGAGCCAATGAAACGTGATCCATTGGCTCTCTCTTCAGCCTATTGTGTTACGCAGTACTCCAAGTCCTTCGATCAGGATTTCCACGGTATCGCCCTTATGCATCCCGCTGATACCTCCCGGGGTACCGGTGAGGATGATGTCTCCGGGAAGCAAGGTCATGACCTGGGAAAGGTAGCTGACCAGAAACGGGACATTGAAGATAAGGTTGTTCGTATTGGATTTCTGCATGGTCCGCCCGTTCACCCTGCTCTCAATGGAAAGGTTGCCTGGATCGACCTCGTCACTGATATAGGGCCCGAAGGGACAGAATGTATCAAAGCTTTTTGCGATGGTCCACTGACCCTGCTTGGGTTGCAGATCTCGTGCGGTAATGTCATTGGCACAAGTATACCCCAGTATGTAGGACGAGGCATCCTCCTCGCTGACAAAGCGGGCTGTCTTCCCGATCACCACCGCAAGTTCGGCCTCATAGTCGAGACGGCTGCTCATCTGGGGGTAGATGATCTTTTTCTCAGGAGCCAAGGCCGAGGTGGATGGTTTCATGAACACCACCGGCTCACTGGGGATGGGGAGCTGGAACTCCTTTGCATGATCACTGTAGTTCAAACCGATGCAGACTGCCTTGGAATAGTCGCAGGGTGTGAGTAGTTCTACCGATTCCAAAGCGACGGTAGTGTCACTGATTGTGTAGTTCGTGAAGGGGGTTCCCTCGATCACCTGGATGGTGTGCTCTGAAAGCAGGCCATAGGAGACCGTATCTTGGTAGTTGAAGCGTACATATTTCATAGGGCTAGCATACCAAAGAGAGAGAACAAACACAATTGACAAACCAGCAATTTACCCGCACCGTAGGGGATATGGAAACCTTTGCCAAATGTCCAGCGCTTCGTGTCTGCGGTCACTGCCCTCTGATGGAACACCCATATCGAAAACAGCTGGAGATGCTGAACAAGCACCTGTATACCGTCTTCAGCCCCTACACCCCCTTCGTGGAACCCATTATTGGTATGGAACAGATGGAGGGGTTTCTCTCTGCAGTACAGGTTGATTTCGGCAGAGACTGGAGTGGTTCCTTCAAAACGGGGTTGCTCAGTGCAAATCAGGGCCAGTTTCTTGCCATCAAGGCTTGCATGTTGAGAAATCCAATTCTTGAGCGAATGATCACCTCCATCAGAAAGCTTGCTACCAGAGTCGGGATTGCTTCCTCGTTTCCTGCCTCAAAGCTCTCCCTTCGAATCAGCAGGAATGAGGAGGAAGTACTCCTCTGCTTTACCCTCATGCGAGCGATTGATTCCTCTTTTTCCTCTTTCCTGCACACAATCAGGAGAGAACATCCCAAGGTAATCGGCATAACCGTGTGTGACGCCTCAGGTGAGCCGACCTTGTTCTGGGGAAGACCATACCTTCAGGAGACTCTCTGTTCTCTGCAGTTTCATCTCCCGCCAACCTCTGATTTTCCACCGTGCCCAAGCCAAACAGAGGTTTTGTATGAGCGGGTGATGAACCTCGCCCCTGTTAAAGAGGGACAGGCAGTCATTGACCTCACCACCATGCACGGAATCTTTGCCTTGCTTGCAGCAAAAGCAGGAGCTGGGAAGGTTCTCTTGCTCCAGGAGCATACTCCCTTCACCAATGAGGCTGCCTTGAATGGAGAGGAGCATATCCTTCGCATGGTCGGGGACAACGAGAAGCACCTGCGTCACCTTGCCAAACGAAGAGAGTATTGGGATTTGCTCTTCCTCTCTCCAGATGAAACGGGAGCCACACGAAGTATTCTGGATTCAGTGCTTGTGATAAAACCGAAGCGAATAGTCTACCTCAGTCGATCAGTACGTACCCTTGAGCGTGACATCCAGTACCTGCTGCAAGACCAATTCTACCGCTTAAAAACCATCCAAGGGGTCGATATGCATCCACACAGGGAAGATCTGCATGTCATTGCTGTGTTGGAAAACACCCTGATCATTCGTCCTTTCCAGGAGCGGGAGTTCCTCCTCCTTGAACACTATCTGTATGAGGCCATCTTTGTTCCTGAGGGAGAAGAGCCTCCCCCTCGCTCTGTCTTGGAGGATCCCTCCTTGAAACACTACTATCAGGATTTCGGGAAGGTAGGGGACTATGCACTGCTTGGCGAATTACACGGCGAGATTGTTGGTGCAGTCTGGACGCGTTTGTTCCTGCCTGATGAACAGGGGTATGGGTATATTGATGCAGAAACTCCCGAAATCTGTATTTCAGTAGATGCTGGGCATCGTAATAAAGGCATCGGAAGGCGGCTCATGGAGGAGATGTGCAACATTCTGGAGGAATCTGGATATGAGTATGTCTCCCTCTCTGTACAAAAAGAGAACCCGGCGCATCACCTGTACTCCCGTGTAGGGTTTTCCGTTATCGGGGAACGTGGGGATGCCTTGCTCATGGTAAAGCGCTTACATGCAAAGAAGAATCCATAGGAGTATATGCTAGCAGATAGCAGGATTTCGCATTGCAATCGTTCAATCCAAGGAGTTCTTGCTCTCTGATGTGGATTCAGCCCTCATTCTGATGGCTTCGATCCGTCAAGAGACTGGCTGTGATAGGGTGCTTATCAGGAAAGAGAACATTGCCCCTTCATTTTTTTAACTTGTAGTCCGCGAATTGCGAAAGATGTTCTTCAGAAGTTTGTAACCTGCCATTGTTGGAGATTTCTCATCTGGATCTAGCTCAATGGTTCGCTCCTTCATGCTGGAAAGCAACAAGGGGAAGGAAATCTATTTCACGGAAGAGGAAGAAAAGGCAATGAATTGGCTTGTCAGCTAGGTTCTTTCTGCTGATTTCGAGGTGCCGAGTACTTCTTCCTCAAGTTTTTCTATGCAAGCAGGAAAGACCTTGTCAGGAACCCTATGACTGAGAGAATGCGCCAAAGTGCATGACTGAGTCTTAATTTCTCCAAATTTCTCTGGTACTATTGCAAAAAAACTAGAGGAGTTCTCTTATGCTCAGCTTCCCTGTCCTATTCATCAACTTGCTCTCCATAGGCATGCTTAGTGGGGTCCTCTATGCTGTTTGGCGAGTCAAGGAGAAGCATGCAGCGCGAGAACTCTTCATTGCCATCCTCTTTATGTTGGTATGGGCAGTTACCTCACTGCTTGAAATGGCTTGTTACTCTCTTGTGTTCAAGGTACTGTGGCGAAATCTTTGTCAAATCGGGGTGTTCTACACCCCTGTTGCATCAATACTCTTCAGCTTGACCTATACCAGGTACTGGAGCGGCTATCGTCAGCGAGTTGCGAAGTTCCTATATGTCTATCAGGGAGTAGGAATTCTTCTGGTCGGCACTGACTTTCTGCATCACTTGGTACGCAGTTCCGTCAGTTTGGTTACTGCATCCAAGTTTTCCACTCTGGTAGTAGAGACAACCCTTTTGGGAAAGGTGCTTATATCGGGTAATTTTTTCTTGATGGGGCTCTCCTTCATCTTGGTGGTTGTCTTTGTCATAACCACGAGCAGGTCGATGAGGATGCAAGCCTACCTTCTGTTGCTTGGCATGTTCCTGCCAATTGTCTATGCACTTGCAAAGGTTGCAAGCAATGAGCAGTTCATGCAGATATTGCCGATCAGCGGGGTTTTTGCCCTCTCTGCTTTCTTTCTCTTGCTTGGGATCAATCGTTTTGCATTGCTCAAGCTCACTCCGCTTGCCAGGGAGCAGGCATTTCAATTCCTAGGGGAGGGAATCGTCATCTGTGATGGGGATGGAAGAGTTGTTGATATGAATCCTGCTGCAAAACAACTCCTTGGTTCGAACAGTGAACTGGGAGAAGAGCAGATCTATCATCTGGTGCCTCGTTGGAAAGAAGCGGTAAGAAACCAGAAGCGTACCAGTTTTGAATTTTCCTTGTTTGACCGCTCTCTTCTTGCAGAGCTCTATCCAATCTCAACCCAAAAGCAAGAGGTGTTTGGCACCATTACCTTGCTTCAGGACATTACCTTGTTGAAGGAACGGGCTGCACAGTTGAAGAGGCGTGCTGAGATAGATGGGCTGACCGGACTGTACAACAGGCAGACCTTTATAGAGCATCTGGAAAGGCAGCTCTCCTCCTCTCGTGAGTCGCATCTTATCTACTTCGATCTCGATTCCTTCAAGCAGGTCAACGACCAGTGGGGACACCGCTCAGGTGATGCGGTTCTGCAGCGTGTGGGGATCCTTCTTGTCCAGGAGTTGGATGAGAAGTGCATCTTCTGCAGGTTTGGAGGAGAGGAGTTTGCAATATTCAGTACCGAGAAACGTCGGGATGAGATGATTGCCTGTGCTGAGCATATCAGAGAGCATATTTCACAACAGGTTTTTGCCCATGAGATTGCATCCTTCTCTGTTACGGCCTCCTTTGGTGTTGCCTCAGCGACTACCAACAATTTTGATATGCTCTACCGGGAAGCTGATGCCTGTCTCTATGAAGCCAAGAAAGCTGGTAAGAATTGTGTGCGGTATCGTGGTCAGAGGCTGGACAGAGACTAGTATGGTCGCTACAGTGCTAGAGCTGGTAAGGAGTTGATGCTCCTTGTTCTTACAGAAACATCCGTGGAAATTCTATGCAAATGCAAACAAGCCGCACATCGCCCCTTTTTACCAAGTCAGTGGTCTTCTTCCTGATCAGTCAAAACCTCTCCCTTTTCGGCTCCTCTGTGGTTGGGTTTGCCATCATCTGGTACATCACGCTGGAGACTTCCTCAGGTATATTTCTCATGTATGCCACCTTGGCCCAGATGGTACCACATCTTTTGATCAGCCTCTCCAGTGGGGTATGGGCAGATCGATACAACAGAAAGCATCTGATTATGTTCTCCGACAGCTTTATCGCCTTGGCAACCCTCGCATTGGCAATTCTTTACGCAAGTGGTTCGAGATCGCTTACTGCATTGCTTGCGGTCTCGGTGGTTCGTTCCCTCGGTAGTGGGGTGCAGAGCCCGGCTGTCAATGCAATCATCCCCCAGTTGGTGGGTGAGGAGCATCTGGTACGCATCCAAGGGGTGAACCAGAGCATCAATTCAGCGTTGCTGCTTGTCTCCCCAGCTGTTGGAGGCATGATGCTGGGACTCTTTGATCTAACCTGGACACTGTTGCTCGACGTAATTACAGCGATTTTTGCGGTAATAACCTTCAGTTTCATTCGTGTAGGAGCCAGAAAGCGTTCACAAGAGGGGACCAGCATGCTGCATGACATCAAGAGCGGACTCTCCTACACCTTCAGCAACCCCTTGTTGCGGAATCTCCTGATCTGTTATGGATTCTCCTTCTTCCTTATCACCCCTGCAGCTATTCTTACTCCCCTGCTGGTGGAGCGAAGCTTTGGAGGGGAGGTCTGGATGCTCACCGCGAATGAGATGGTCTGGACCGCTGGTACCTTGCTTGGTGGGTTGATCATATCCCTGAAAGGGTCATTCAACAACAAGGTACGGGCAATCGGTCTCTCCCTGGTGGCCTTTGGTGTCAGTTTTGCACTCTTGGGCATTGCTCCCACCTTTCTGATCTACCTCATCATACTTGGTTTGGGGGGAATTTTCGTCCCAGTACTGAACTCTGCCGAGATTGTCATGATCCAGGAGATAACGGATGAGGATAAGATGGGACGTGTCTTTTCCATCGTCCAGCTTCTCAGTGGGAGTGCAATCCCGCTTGGAATCTTGCTCTTTGGCCCTCTTGCCGACCGCTTCTCGGTAGAGATCCTCCTGATTATTTCCGGGATTCTCTTGGCCATTGTCGGCTTACTCTATGGTTCAACACAGAAAACAGCGGAGCAAGGCCCTATATCACCTGATTGCTGCTAAGGTTTGCTCTGGAATTGGCTTGGTATTACGATAGGGCAAAGAGATGGTGTCGGTAAGGGCAAGCAACAATGCTTGCCATTCTCACGCTCTTTTTCAGCAACGGTGAGGATATGTCCGCCCAGATTGACTTCATCACATCCAAGAAGTTGATCAGCAAACACTCAGGCTTGTATGACCTTGTTTATGAAGTGTTCAACCAGAATCGGATTGAAATAGGTGTTGCAGTGGTCATGCAGGAACGCACAGGCTGCTTCTTTCCCTTGGGAGGGAAGATGCGTGGCATAGGTGTTGGCAATGGCTATAATCTGTGCACTCTCAGGAATGGCTTCACCCTTCAGGTTCTGGGGATAGCCGCTTCCATCCCACTTCTCGTGGTGGTGTAAGACGGCCTCTGCAAAGGGGGCATACTCTCCCACTGAGCGGAGAATGTTGTATCCGATCTCAGCGTGGCGTTGAAGTTCAAGCACCTGAGCAGCTCTGAGCTCCTCCTTCTTCAAGGTGAGCAGTTCAGGGGTGATCGCAATCTTGTCCAGGTCGTGGTACAAGCCAGCAAGTCTCAGGTTCTTCACCTCCTCCTCACGATAGCCAAGAGACTGAGCAAACGAAGCGCTGAGGGATGCAACCAGATTGCTATGCTCCTCTGATCCATCTTCCTGCTCGAAGAGTCTGGAGAGTAGGGTATTGATCACCTGTTTCTTGAATGTCATGCTCTGCTTGAGCTTGTTTCGGTACATGGAGTCTTCAGCAACCTTGAAGGTGTCCTCCAGGCTCTCTCCGTTGACCTCTTTTACGGCATAGCCGAAGGAGACTGAGAGCTGGATTCCCTTGATCTTCTCTTGCTCCAGTGCACTGTTGATACGCCCAACGATGGTTTCTGCATGCAGGGCATCGGTCTGGGGAAGCAGGAGAACGAATTCATCACCTCCAATTCTGCTGATGATGTCCCCGTCTCTGCAGGTGCTGCGCATGACATCCCCGACCTTTCGTAGCAGTGTATCCCCCGCCTCATGCCCAAATGCATCGTTGGTGAGCTTTAGTCCATTTACATCAGCAAGTACAAGGGTGAGAGGATAGTAGGGCTCTTCATTCATCTCCTCTTTTGCCATTTCGTAGTAGCGTCTGTTTGGAAGGGTGGTAAGTGGGTCTGTGACACTGAGTGTCTTGATCTCATCCTGTTTCTTTCTCTGTGCAGTACTGTCCCTGAAGACGAGCACTACCCCGGTGACCGTCCCCTTTGCACTGAGGATCGGGGCTGCACTGTCATTGATGAATCTCTCATCCCCGTCACGTGCGATGAGAATGGTGTCGTCTTCCAGTCCAACCTGTTTCTTTGTCTCCAAAACCAGCTTAACCGGGCTTGGACAGGGGTGACGGTCACTTCCGCAGAGAATCTTGAACACTTCCGTGAAGGGTCTTCCCTTTGCCTCATCTGCCTGCCATCCGGTGAGGTGTTCTGCCACTTTGTTCATGAATTGAACAGTACCATGCTCATCGGTGGAGATGACTCCGTCTCCGACTGAGAGAAGGGTGGTCTCAAAGAGGGTCTTCTCATAGAAGAGTTGCTTCTCCATCTGTTTTTGACTGGTGATGTCGTCTATGATCATGGCGAAGTAGCCATATTCGGGACTGAATGAGGAGATTCTGAAGAGACGGTTCAAATCACTGTTGAATGCTTCAAAGGTATTTGACTTGCCACTCAGTGCTACCTCCCCATTGTGGGCGAACCAGTAAGGTTCCACGTTTGGCAGCAGTTCCCTGATACGTTTCCCGACTGAGAGTTCGAGCGGAAGTCCGGTCTGGGACTCGAAGTTGCGGTTTACCCTGAGGATCCGGTAGTCGTTGGGCGTTCCTGTTTCGTCGAGGAGAATCTGGCAGTAGGCAAAGCCTTGGCTCATAGCCTCAAAGAGTCTTCTGCTCTCTTCCTCCCTCTTCCTGAGAGCCTCTGCCTGTTCGACCCGCTCACTGATATCAGCGTGGGTTCCACTCATCAAGAGAGGTTTTCCTTCTTCGTCGTAGCTTATGATTTGCCCGCGGTCGATGACCCATATCCAGTGTCCATCCTTGTGTTTCATGCGTACATCACAGGTATAATGGTCACACTTGCCCTCGATATGGTCTTGAATCTGCTGCATGGACTTGGGAAGATCATCGGGGTGTACAAATCGGGTGAATGTCTTCAGGGTTGTTGGTCCCAGTTCTGCTTTTGTATACCCCATCATCTCAGCCCAAATGTCATTGATCTCCACTGTGTTGTTCTTGAGATTCCACTCCCAGGAGCCGAGATTGCTTCCGGTTATGGTGCTGCTAAGGCGGTCACGGGCCTCTCTGAGTTCCTTTTGGTCCTGCTCCTGTTGCCTTTGGTAACGGTCCAGTCGGTTGATCGCACCGATTCCAGAGAAGAAAGCGATCAGGACAACCAACACAGGTCCGAGGAAGGTGACTTTCTGGTCAATCTCCGACCAACGTGTGACTTCGTTTTGTCGCATCTCCAGCAAGGCATACTCTTCATTTTCAATTACATTAAGAATCTCTTCAAGAGTCTTTGAGATGGTCTCGCTCCGTTCAAACAGAGCGAGGATTTCCTCATTTCCTACCAAGACTGAGGCGTTCTCCAGAATAGGCTGGCGGTACTGCAAGAGTGGTTGGACACTCTCATTGATGAGGGTGTCGAACATGATCTCCAATTGTTCCAAGCGTTCTTTTTGTTCTTCATTCTCCCTGAGCAGAATTCCCAGTTTTATAAGATGCTGATCAAAGGCATAGGTGCTTACCCCGATGCTCTCCAAGTAGGAGCGGTCTCCTGAGAGCAGGTATCCACGCTCTTGGATGCGGATGTTCTGGAAGGTTCTCTTCAGTGCATTGGTCTCAGTGATGACCTTATAGGTATGCGTAACCAATCGATTGGTTTCAACCACTTGGCTGGTTAGTCTATTCTTCAGAGACCCTATGAAAATAAGGGTGATGCAAATGAGAACCAAGCCAACAATAAAACTGCCTCTGATACTCAGTCGTTTCTTCATACGCATATAGATACACAATTCTACTAATGAGTTGGAGGAAATAACAAGGAATTTATGACTGATAGCAAGCAGATTTCCATAAAATGTTTTAAAAGTAGCAAATACATGGGTAAAAACATGAGTATTGAACACTAATAAAAATAATTATTAATAAGTACTTGATATTATTAATAGGAATGGATACCATGGGTGCATATAACAAATGTATCACATACCAAGGAGATGTAAGATATGGACGAAGTACAGAACAATGCAACGCTTCCTTTGATCGGGGACAAGGCTCCCGCCTTCCACGCAGTGACCACCCAGGGTGATATCAACTTCCCGGAGGATTACAAGGGCAAATGGGTCATACTTTTCAGTCACCCAGCTGACTTTACCCCTGTGTGTACCACCGAGTTCATGACCTTTGCGTCTATGGCCGACGAGTTCAAGGCGCTCAATACAGAGTTGATCGGTCTTTCCATTGACTCTCTCTATGCACACATTGCATGGCTGAGGAAGATCCAGGAACTGGAATGGAACGGTATGAAAGATGTCGAGGTGAAGTTCCCTGTCATCGAGGATATCAAGATGGAGGTTGCCAAGAAGTATGGCATGGTTCAGTCCCAGTCCTCCACCCAGGCAGTGCGTGCTGTCTTCATCATTGATGGTGAGGGCGTGGTTCGTACGATCATGTACTACCCCGCATCCACCGGACGAAACTTTGATGAGATCAAGCGAGTGGTGATGGCTCTGCAGAAGGCGGATAAGGATTCCATTGCAACTCCTGCAAACTGGAAACCGGGACAGGATGTCATTATCCCGACTCCAGGCTCCTGTGGAACTGCAAAGGAGCGTATGGAGAGTAAGGATGAGAACCAATACTGTCTTGACTGGTTCCTCTGCTTCCGTAAGGAACAGAAGTGACAAGAGCAGTCAAATATACGTTGGTAGTCTTCTCGTGCTCCCTCTTATATGCATCAGTCAGAAAGCAACAGAGAACACAAAAGGGAGAGCGTTTGCTCTCCCTTTTGTGTGTTTGGCAATGAGGTGGATTACTGGTACTTGATGGCACCCTTTGTGCAGACACGCTCACAGGCGTGACAGACCAAGCACTCCTGCTTTATGATGCGATGCTTCTCCTCTTTTACAATGGCACCTGCTGGGCATACTCGTGCACAACGTCCACAATTGGTGCACAGCTCTGGGTTGATCACCATTCGCTTCTTTGCTGCCCTGCTGGGAAGGGAGAGCAGTGCCCCATAGGGACAGAGCCAGTGATGCCAGAGCTCTTCCTCAAAGAACAGGGAGAGGAAGATGCCAATTGCAACGAGGGCAGGGAGGACCGGCAGTTTCTTCCCCGATTGGAACGTGAATACCATAAGGGCGAGGAATGCCAGGAGGAGGAGAATCCTGATGACTCCGTTCTTGAAGAATGCAGGTGTCTTCAGTGCTTTGATGTGCAGCTTCTTCTTCAGGTAGGTGATGGGCTTTAGAAGTGTGTTGATCGGGCAGATCCACCCACAGTAGAAGCGGCTGAAGAAGGCTGAGAGGATAAGGGAGAGAAGGAAAATACCCATCCAGATCTGTACCTTGCCCTGGATGAGCAAGAGGGTGAAGAGAACGAGGAAGAGAACCTGTACAGTAATTTGAATGGTCTTCTTCATGCTAGATCTCCTTGTATACCCGTGGGTGGGGTGCTTTTACGATGAAGAATTCAACGGTCTGTTCATCTGCGTTTGAGATATTCATCTTGGTATTGGCCGGGACGTTTACAATTCCATTCTGGTAGAAGTGTGGTTCCTGGTCGTTGAAGGTCGCACAGAGCGTGCCCCGCACCACCGTCAGATAGACATTTGAGTCGCTGAAATGTTCAGGCAGCGATTCTCCTTTGTTCAGTACCACGTGGTTGATCATAACCTGATCATCTCCAACCAGTTTCTCGACAATCTTCTCATTCGTTTTCGTGTAGGTATAAACTGTTTCCAGCATAGGTAACTCCTTAAATGGGATAGTGCTAGTATAGCGATGTCTAGCAGGATATACTGTGACCTATGTAACAGTTTTGGAGGTACTATGGGAATTCCTGATTCACTGACAACCCTTGAACTTTTCGATGGTTTTGACAAAGCAGAACTTTCCCAACTCTTGAAGGACGGCAAAGCACGTATTGGCAAGTATGGGAAAGGACAGTTGCTCTATCTGCATGGGGAGATTTGCAACACCCTTGATGTAGTGGTGGAAGGAACCATCTCCATCCAGAGCCTGGATGAGGATGGTTCCATCTTCAAGGTGCGGGTCCTGGAACCGGGGGATGTATGGGGAGCAACTCTGCTCTTCAGTCGCTACAATCACTATCCGATGACTGTGGTCAGTGATGAGCAGACACGGGTATTGCACCTCCCCAAGAAGCTGGTGCTCTCCCTTTGTGAGAGGAGGGTGTCGTTTCTCTCCTGTTTGCTTGCCTTGGTCAGCGATCGTGCCCATGAGTTGAGTATGACGGTGAACAAGCTTTCAGCACAGAGTTTACGGGAGAGCTTGCTCTCCTATCTTTATCAGCTTTCCAAAATCCAGGGAAGCATGTCCCTTACTCTCCCTACCTCAAAGAAGGAGCTCGCCCAAAGACTGGGCTTCGCCCGTACCTCGGTAAGCAGGGAGCTTGCCTCCTTGGTGGATGAGGGGGTGCTTAGCTATAGCGGTCGTCTGGTAACGCTTCACAATTCTTCACAGAATTAAAGAGTAGGTGAAGATTCTTTCTTGTTGGTTGCCTTACAGCGTATCTGTTGGTATTACAGTAGATGAAAGTAAGAATGCTAAGAAAACGGAAGGAGGAAATCCTATGAAACGAATACGAACAATGGTATTGGTCATCTCCCTGCTTGCCGTGGGGATGGTTGCACTAGCGGCAACTCCAACCGCCGAGGAGCAATATGCCGCGATTCAGAGCAAGGATTTGAGCAGTGAAAGCCTCAAGGCTATCATGGAATCGTACGATAAGCTCAATGAGGCGGTTGCAACAGAAGCTGAACAGGCAAGAAAGCGTCTCTATGAGGCACGCTCAGAAGGGGATAGGGAAAAGTACTATGAGGCAAGAGAGCATCTGCAGTTGCTTTCCACCTATCATATGGACCAAGAGACCAGTGACTACCTGCTTGAGAACATGCTTGCTCTCGGCGAACAGGAGATCTCTGAACATGCTGCATGGCTTTACGAGAACAGTCCCTACTACCGACCTACCCTCACCCTCGACTTCTCTTCTGAGGGAGAGAACTATCGCTACAGCTACCGCCAGCAGATTCGTAAGATTCCCGGCAGTGAGATTACCTTGCCTTCCAGTGGGCAGCTTCGGCTCAACTCAAAACACCTTGGGGTGCTTGCCGGTTGGGGGCTCACTCCCGATGAGGTGACCTACCAAGCAGGGGAGACGATTCCCATGAGCTATACCAACCAGACCTTGTATGCCATCTACAAGGAAGGGGTTCGTTTTGTAGATTCGATCAGTGGGACTGACCTCTTCCTTGAGGGTGATGATGTGGAGGTTCCCACTCCGGTTGCAGAGGATGGGTCAGCAATTTTTGCTGGTTGGTACGACAAGAGCACCGGTAGCCTGATCAGTGACCCTGCTTCCTTTGAGGTGGAAGGCAAGGGAGGCTACTATGAGGCCTTGTGGAAGCGACTTGCCATTGAGGATGTCACGACGCTCTACTATGACAAGGAGCAGCTTCCACCCAATACCCAGATAAGCGTAGGGTTCTCCTATGCCAATACCGGTACGGTTGACCTCTCCGGTCTCAAGGCAACACTTACCAGTGAGAGTGAGTATGTGCGGATTCTGGATGGGGATATCTATCTGGGCAGTCTTGATGCAGGATTGATGAGTACCAACAACAGCCGCTGGGCAACAAGTGGCAAGCAACAGGTCAGGGGGGAAGCAAATACGTTCCGCTTCGTCATCTCCAACGATGCTCCCAGTGGTGCAGTAATTCCTTTCTCCTTGCAGGTTGTAAATGACAAGGGCGATGCCTGGACACAAAACGTTGAGTGCATCGTACGCTAATATTGCTCAGCGATATACACACCTTGTAGTTCTTTTGAGGTGCTCATCCCCATCGGGATGGGCACTCCTTTTTCTCCTCCAAGCAGTGCAGCAATGGGGGAGTCTTCAAGCGTCAGGAGTTCTTTCACTCCCTGCTTCTGGAGCAGGGTGAGTAGTCTTTTGGCCGATAGGGCATCCTGGGCCATGGTCTCGACTGCCTTTCCCTCGCTAAGGAATGCGTATCCTCCTTCAACGGAGAGCAGCTCATAGCCATCGCTTAGGAATTTCCATGCCTCTTCATCACGAATCAGTCCTCCTCTCTCTTCAGTAGCTTTCTGGTAGATTGCATTCAGTTCAGCCAAGGAGCGTGCCTCTTTACAGCAAGGATCTGTAGAGAACTTTTGGCTGTCCAAGGGGAAGGAGCATACTGTAGAGGTGGTCATATACCCGTTTGCCTCATAGAAGGGGCGAACTGCAGGGAAGAGCGTGATGGGATGATCGTATGCTTGCTTGGTTGCTTCCAGAAGCTTGCTCATGATCCCTCTTCTGCGGTAGTCGCTGTAGGTTGCAGCCCCGACAATATAGTGTGCCGGGTAAGTTTTTCCTTGTTTGTGGTAGGAGAGGCTCATAGCGTGCAGGGCGCTGACCAGCTTGCCATCCTCCCTCGCAACGAAGATGTCCGGGTAGGAGATGCGTGTGGCAAAGAAGTGCTCCAGGAAGGTTGGCTCCTCGTTGAAGACGATGAGCCAGAGTTCCTTGAGGTCCTGGTGGTCACTGGGGTTTGCGCGTTCAATGATCATAGCTTCTTTGCCCGATACTTCTCGACCATACGATCTGGTTTGTAGGAGAGCTTGGCCTTTCTGAGGCCAGGAATACCAGCATCCTCCTGTCTGTTCACATAGTGTACATCAGAGAGGTGCTCACTGACAAAAAGCTGGTTGATAACCGAGTAGATACCTCTATAGGAAGTGTCGGCTTTCTCAAAGTGAACGATGGCCATTTCCTGATCAATGACTTCCCCGATGGTGAAGGCAGTCAGGTTGTGATCTACACAGACCAGGATGCCCTTGAAGTTGAGTTCGTCCCAGTTATCCAGGGCTCTCTTCAAGGCTCCCAGTTCATCCTTGATCTCCTTGGTGGTGCAATCCTTTCCTTCCAGCCAGGTGGTGGAGGCCATTCGGTAGCACTCGTCTCTTAGCTCCTTGCTGTTTAGCGAGCGTACTGAATAGGTGTAGTGCTTCTCGAATTGGTTGATATGGTTGCGTTTGCTTTGCAGTTTCTTTCCACTGAGCTTGATGAGTTTCTTGCTTTCATAGAGATAGTCATCAAGGCTTCTCACCCGCTCAATTTGGTAGCCCATTGTTTCCAGCTGTACTGCTTCCTCACTGGGTACACACTCAATGAGGAGGCGCTGTCCACTCTCCTGGCAGTGAGCTTCCAACTCCTGCATTGCAGAGCCCAGGTCCTCAGTGATAGGCAGGAGAAAGCAATCATCTTCCTCAAGATGCATGTACAAGGCAGTATCTGTCTTGCAGATGGTGATACCGATGGCATCTGCCCAGAGTGCAACATAGGAGTAGTAATATTCATAGGCAAGGTGCTTGCTGTAGGTAGGAAACAACTGTTTGTCCGCAGGGGACGGTGTATGGAATTCTAACATAATACCTCTAATATATTCTCATATATTGATACGTCCTTTTCTCTGGATAGTCAAGGCGGTGAGGCCTTCAGAGGTTTCTTTGGGCTCTGGGCCAATGATGGAAATAAGGGTGACACGTGCAGATTTACAGCTTTATATACTACTTAAATATTTGTAATATATACTATTATATGGAATACTTGACTTT